>CANLIE010000020.1 GCA_947491225.1 uncultured Cellulophaga sp. | reverse complement strand
TATAACTAAATTTCTGATTTTTGTATGTTGTTATATCTCGTTATCTAGCTGTACAGGGCAAACCAAAAAAGGAATATTCTAAATATGATTCAATCAAATTAGTAAAGGAAAGAATACAAAGAGATATAGCCAGAAAAAAATACTATGAGAATCAACGGAAGCTTACGACTATTAATAGCCGTTTAGAAAAAGAAAACCAACACCTAGAATTCATAGTTTGGACAGATAAGAAAAAGTACTCACTAAAAGACACCATAAGAGTAGTGTTTGAATTAAATAAAAACTTCTTAAATGATTATACTGATGTTAAAAAAATTAGCTTTGATCCTTATAAAATTTGGGAAACAGCTTATATAGATGAAATTAATAAAGGTGTAGAATGGGGTGCAATTTTAATTTTACTTAAAGCTGATAAAAAGGGAACGCTAAAAATACCATCTGTTCAAATTAATGTTGAAGGTCAAGAATTAAAATCAAAACCAATTAAGGTTAAAATTAAGAATTAACAAAGGATATTAAATGATAATGTTTCTAAGTGGCGTATAAAACTCAAAGACCAATAAATACAGGTGTTATAAAGAGTATTAATCTGTAGTGCGTATGTTTAAATATTGTCTAAAAATAAAAACCTCAATCTATTAAAAATTAAATAGTTGAGGATTTTTCTTGTACTCGAGGTGGGAATCGAACCCACACTCCTAAGAACTGGATTTTGAATCCAGCGCGTCTACCAGTTCCGCCACTCGAGCATTTTATATTTAGTTTGCAAAAATAAAATAATTTTATTGTTTTTAGCAAAAAATATGGACAAATATCCTTTAGCATGACAAATAATTTTTTAAATTTGCACCTCCTTAAAAAGGAGGTTTTAACATCCTGATAGCGGCCTAGATAGAAAACAATCATATAATTATGTTATACTCAGTTCCCGAACCTAAAATTTTTGCTTGCACACAAAGTACTATTTTAGCAGAAAAAATTGCTAAATCCTTTGGTACAGACCTTGGGAAGGTAAAATTTTCAAGATATAGTGATGGTGAGTTTCAACCTTCATTTGAAGAATCTGTTCGTGGCGCAAGAGTTTTCATCATAGGATCTACAAACCCTAGTTCAGAAAATTTAATGGAAATGCTACTGATGTTAGATGCCGCAAAAAGAGCGTCTGCTAGACACATTACAGCAGTTATGCCTTATTTTGGTTGGGCAAGACAAGATAGAAAAGACAAACCTAGAGTCCCTATTGCTGCTAAATTAATAGCTAAAATGTTAGAAACTGCAGGTGCTACTAGAATTATTACAATGGACTTACATGCAGATCAAATACAAGGTTTTTTTGAAAAACCAGTAGATCATTTATTTGCGTCAACTTTATTCTTACCATATCTACAAAGTTTAAAATTAGATAACTTAACTATTGCTTCTCCAGATATGGGAGGTTCTAAAAGGGCTTATGCATATTCTAAAGCACTAGAAAGTGATGTAGTTATCTGCTACAAGCAAAGAGAAAAAGCCAACGTAATTTCTCATATGGAACTTATTGGCAACGTAGAGGGTAAAAATGTTGTTCTAGTAGATGATATGGTAGATACCGCAGGAACTTTAACAAAAGCAGCAGATTTAATGATGGAAAGAGGTGCTTTAAGTGTTAGAGCAGTTACCACACACGCATTGTTATCTGGGAATGCTTATGAAAAAATAAGAAAATCTAAATTATTAGAGCTTATTGTAACAGATTCAATTCCGTTAAAACAAGAAAGCCCTAAAGTTAAAGTACTGAGTTCTGCAGATTTATTTGCAGATGTAATGAATAGAGTGCATAACAACACCTCTATTAGTTCTAAATTTTTAATGTAAATTTTTCTTTGAAAAATAAGAAGATTATAATTTGAATATTAATTAAATATATATAATGAAGTCAATTACAATTAAAGGATCAAAAAGAGAAAGCGTAGGCAAAAAAGCAACAAAAGCCTTACGTAATGCTGAAATGGTTCCTTGCGTGTTATACGGAGGAGATAAGCCACTACACTTTTCAGCGCCAGAACTAGCGTTTAAGCATTTAGTGTACACTCCAAACGCGCACACCGTTGTGATAGATTTGGAAAACGGAGAAAAATTGAATGCCGTTGTACAAGACGTTCAGTTTCACCCAGTAACAGACAGGATAATTCATGTTGATTTTTATCAATTATTTGATGACAAAGTAGTAACAATGAATATTCCAGTGCGTTTAGTTGGTAGTTCTCCTGGTGTTAGAAATGGTGGTAGATTGTTATTTAGAAAAAGAAAACTTGCTATTAAAGCATTACCAGCAAAACTACCAGATTTCTTTGATATAGATATTTCTAAATTAAAGATTGGTGGTAACATAGCTGTTTCATCTTTATTAAATGATGATTTTACAATTTTACATCCTGACAATACTGTTGTTGTACAGGTTAAATCATCTCGTAACGTGGTTTCTGCAGATGATGATGAGGAAGAAGAAGGAGCTGATGAAGCACCTGCTGCTGAATCTGCTGAATAATTTTTTACAAATACAACCTAAAAGCATCCTGCCTTGGAAAATATACCAAGTTTTAGGATGCTTTTGTATTTTTAAATTTTAGTTGTAATTATGACACTACAATTTCTTAAATCGTTTTTTTGCAAAAAATCATTACCCATTTTAAAAGAACAAGATATTATGAAAAAATTTTTAGTGGTTGGCCTAGGAAACATTGGCTCAGAATATGCAGAAACACGCCATAATATTGGTTTTAAAATTTTAGATGCTTTTGCTAAAAGTGAATCTTTAACTTTTGAAACTCAAAAATTAGGAGCTGTTACTACCTATAAAATAAAAGGACGTACTATTCTTTTTTTACAACCTTCTACCTATATGAATTTAAGCGGAAAAGCCATACGATATTGGCTAGATAAAGAAAATATACCAATAGAAAACTTGTTGGTCATAACTGATGATATTAACCTCCCTTTTGGCACTATAAGAGTGAAAACCAAAGGCAGTGACGGTGGACACAATGGCTTAAAAGACACTCAAAACACATTACAAACTACTACATACAATAGGTATAGATTTGGAGTTGGATCAGATTTTGGAAAAGGCAGACAAGTAGATTATGTTTTAGGTGAATGGAATGATGAGGAAAAAGATAAACTACCTGAACGTTTAAACAAATCTATTGAATTAATAAAATCTTTTGTCTTAGCTGGTATAAAGAATACTATGAATACTTTTAACAATACTTAATTAATCTATTGCACGTTTTTAAATAGAATAAGCCTGCTAGATATTAGTTTGAATGTTTTTGGATATAAAAAGCTCTATCAAGAACTAGTTTAATAATGAAAACAGCTAATTAATATACCTTAAACTGGTATATTCCAGAATCTGAAGTATTTCCTTCTGCATCTTTTACCAATACTTTCCAATAATAAACCGTATTTGCAGAAACTGACACCTTTGTTGTTGTATTTTCTGGTGTATTAGTTGCAATTAAAACTGAAGGTGGCGTTGTACTAGAAAAATAAACCTTATACTCTGCCAAGTCATCATCCACATCAACAGCAGACCATTCTAACTTAATTTCATTATTTAAATCCTTGAACACAGTTTGCCCAGATTTAGGAGCTATTATCTCTGCCGAAAAAGGAGGATATGTTGTTTCTGTACCAGCATTATAAAATTTCCAAATATCACTTGCTGCAGTTTCAGAAAGCTCGCTACTTTTAGATGTTACAAACCAAGAATATGCCAAACCCTTTTGTAATACTACTTTTAAAGTTGTTTGAGTCGTAGTTAATGTTTGTGTAAGGTTGGTACTAAGATTGGTTATCTTAAGTTCATATAAATCTGTTCTGCTAGAAGCATTCCATTTAAACTCTACCTCACTCGTATTTGTATTTGACACATCTACACCAGTTGTGCATTCTGAGCTTTTTAAAGGATATACTAATTGTGCTGCAGTAGGCGGTTTAGGTGATTTTTTACAACATGCTGCCAGCAACACTAAACAAAATAAAAGAGTTATCTTTTTCATTTTTTAATTAATTTGGTTGCACCTTTTATTTGTTTCCCATCAAAATGTATGATATACAGTCCTTTAGATAAATCAGACAATTCTAATTCTATTTGTCCATTAATAGCATTGTATCTCTTTTGCTGAACCAAACTACCTTCAATTGTGTAAATCATTACTTCCATAACACCAGAAACATTACCAATATGTGCCATTGTTACATCATTAGTCAAATTGTATATAATTATTGGCTTACTAGATATAAAAAAGCGTTTTTCATATACACCTTGACAATCTAAGCTTGTATAAATTTTTAACATATTTAACCCGTTTTTAAGGTTAATTTTATAATTACTATTGGCAGTTTGTTGCAAAACTCCATTTAGCTCAATATTATATAAGCTAGCTCCTATTAATTCCAAATCTACTTGTTTACCATCTAAAGAAATTTTAGAGGACACTCCTAAATCATTAGGCTCTTTTATAACAACATCAACACAGTATTCTTCATAAGTTATGCTACCATTGGATCCTGTTATACAGATTGTGTAAGTACCTGCATCTAAACCTGTCAAGGATACTGTATCTGTAAAATTGGTTGTATTCCCAGAAATACTAACAGTGTAATCCATTATTTCTACAGCATCAATAAACACCTCTCCATTATTGGAGTTACTACAAGATTCACTATTAACTAAAATTGAAAAATTATTTGGTAGAAAACGATGTATAGCACAACCATTTACATCTACCTCTGCTCCTTGTGGCGTTCCTAAACAAGCATCATCTCCATCATCAAAAACACCATCATTATCTGCATCTGGTCTTAAACTACCTTCTACACATATATTTAAACCAAAATCTAAAATTGTACCTCCGTCTGATGATGCACCATCTTTTACTTCCAAAATCCACTCTCCCAGAACAGATTCTCCAATTAAAGAAGCTAGTGACCCTAATGGTCTTACTGTACCATTAATTGCTGCTCCGCTACCACTAGCACAAACAAAACTTACTCCATTATCATCAAATACAGCGTCTATATCTTGGTAATCTCCGCAAGAATTAGACGTTAAAACCACTCTGGTTCCTTGGGGAGATAACAAGCTAATAGTTAGATCTGACAAAAACGAATGCTTCAAGTTAAGGGTTACATTAACGTCAGTAATTGGCAAATCATCTAAAAAGGTAATCTTAGATTGTATTGTAGAAGTGCCAACATTAGGTATTTCTCTTGGTAAATCTACAGCATCTTTATCTGTACAACTAACCAATGTAGTTGTAAAATTAAAAGCTGGACCAAAAGTACCTTCTCCACAATCATTTTTTGGTTTTACCCGCCAATAATACGTTGTTTCTGGTTGTAAAAAAGTAGGGGTATATGATATAAAAGTAGTGGATGTGGTTTCAACAATATTGGAAAATGAAGCATCCGTAGCTATTTCCACATCATATGAAGTATACTCATTATTTTCTTGCCATACCAGTGGTCTATTTATACTTACCTCAGCAGAAGCATCTTGGGGAAAGAGTAATAGTACATCTGCAAAACTAGTATTACCAATTGTTAAATTTATAGCTACAGGAATAGTATTGTTTTGTGATGTAGATAAAATTGTCAGTTCATAATTTCCTGTAGCTACTGCTGAAGTATTGGAAAATGTTAAATCTACAGTTGTATTATTTGTATTGGCTGTGGCAGAAGAAAAACTTACACCCAATCCTGCTGGAGCTCCTGAAACACTAAAGGTAGAAGTTTCACTAAATCCATTATTTGTTTTGTAAACAAAAGAGGTCACTAAATCGCTAGGCTGGCAAACGGAATGTTCAATTTCTGTAAATTGAAGTTCTACATCTGCCATATTAATAGTAAAATCAGATGAATTTACTGCATAAAAGATAGAGTTGCTAGCTTTAACTTTTATCCTTGCTGTTGCTGTTGCAACACTTGGCAGTTGCACCATCTGGGAACCGTCATTCACAACATTACTTGCTAAAATTGTGTTAAATGTCATTCCTGCATCTGTAGACAAATATATATCTACCGTTTGCGCATTTACTGGAGTACTGTTAGTATTGGCAACATCCCATGTTACTTCTTGACTAGAACCTGATTCATATATAACGTTTGTTGCTTGCGAAGTAACCACAAATGGTCCTGCCGCATTTACAACACGTATGTTCATTGTCTGTGATGATACCTGCCCACCACCTGCAACATTATCTCTAACCGTTAGTGCAAAATTAAGATCTCTTTCTACATCGGAAACTGTTTCCCACGGGGAACCCTCTGCGGGGTCCGTTTGTGTCAAAAAACCTTGTAAAACTCGTTCCAGTTTTGGAAAATAGCGTTCTGAATTTGTAGTTGGCTTCAGCGACCTAAAATTGGCTCCACTAGGATTATTAGGACCAAAATTAGCCCTAGTAACAACACCATTATCTATTTGCTCCCATGTATAGGTAAGAATATCGGTGGCATCAGGGTCAGTCGCCTCTCCTTTTAGTACAAACGCTGTAGATTTAGGTATTGTATAGTTTGTTAATGGAGATACTACTGGCGGATTATTCGCTATAGTGTTAGATACTCCACAGCCAATAGCATTAATGTATTCTGATATCTGAAAAACACTATAATAATGAAAATAACCATCTCCGTTCATTGCAACATTATTTCCATCAGTAATACCTGCATAACCCATTATAGTGGTTCCACTACCAGGTTCTACCTGTACCAACGTGCCTTCAGAATCAAAAGACCAAGTATGATTTGCTCCAAATTGATGCCCCATTTCATGTGCAACAAAATCTATGTCAAACAATTCTCCTTCTGGCACTCCACGTGATGAATATGCTCTGCCTTTCCAATCATTATTACAAACTGAACCTACAATACCCGCATTACCACCATTTGGCCCTTGATGAAAAAGATGCCCTACATCATAATTTGCAGAACCTATAACCGTAGTAAAAGTATTTTGAGCTTCAGAATTTAAACTTCCTCCATAAGGATCTGTAGCCGCATCAGTATAAATAACCTGATCTGTACTTGCAATAAGTTCCAATCGTATACCTAAATCAGTTTCAAAAATCTCATTGACCCTTGTAAGTGTTGCATTTATTGCCGCCAAAGCATCTGCTACAGTTCCTCCATGGTATGTAGTATATTCACCAGATGCAGAAATGGCCACTCTGTATGTACGCAACATTTTATCATCTACCATTTTTAGTGCACTAGCCCCTTTACTTTTTCCCAAGATGGGTTTAGTATCGCATATAAATTCTTCCTCAACACTTTTCGCATCTCTATCATATACCACATAAACATCTTCTTCTTTGCCTGCCTTTTGCATAAAAGTAGATTGCTTCTGCTTTCCATGAACAATCATACTTTGTATTCCTTTATGTGAAACACTAAAACGAATACGATTCTCCTTATTTGTTAAACCATAACCTACATAAGACTTTATTTTTGGATATTTTTTAGATAATTCTGGAGCAAAAACAGCATGCTCTTTCACACTAAAAGCCTGTAGTTTTCCTTCATTATCAGGAAAATATACAATCCGAAAGCCCTTATTTTTGGTATCAGCTGCTAAAGCCTTAGAAAAAGCACTTTTATCCAAAACAAAAGATTTTACCTTATTCATATCTAAATCCTGAACGGATTTAGCCATTGTAGAATATTGTAAAGGCTTCGTTTTCCAATAATTATCTTGTGCTAGGCTAGAAAAGCTTCCAAATAATATGGTAATTGAAAAAACAAGGCGTAGTTTTGTAATCATACAAAGCGATTTATATATCAAAAATAGTCTTTTTATTATTTTAGTACCGTGATAACGATTAAAAGCATTTCCAAATTCGATAAAACGCACCCTTCTGTTATTACCATTGGTACTTTTGATGGTGTACATATTGGACACAAAAAGATACTTGAACGCCTCACAAATAGTGCCAAACTACTAGAAATAAACGCTACCCTACTTACTTTTTTTCCGCATCCTAGAATGGTTCTGCAACAAGATAGTGATATTAGATTGTTAAACACAATTGATGAAAAAGTAAAAATACTTGAAGAATTAGGGCTTAATTACCTTATTGTTCATCCCTTTACAAAAGAATTTTCTAGGTTAAGTGCTGTAGAGTTTGTGAGGGATATTTTAATAAATAAATTAGGCATAAAAAAAATAATCATTGGTTATGATCATAGGTTTGGCAGAAATCGAAATGCAGATATAAACGATCTTAAAAACTATGGAATTACTTTTGATTTTAGTGTTGAAGAAATTACTGCCCAAGAAATAGATGATGTTTCTGTAAGTTCAACAAAAATTAGAAAAGCACTAGCAGAAGGGAATGTTTCTAAAGCAAACAAATACTTAGGATATGAGTATATGCTCACCGGAATAATTAAAAAAGGAAAAGGTATTGGAAGGCAAATTAACTACCCAACCGCCAATCTTTTTATTGAAGAAAATTATAAATTAATTCCAAAAAATGGTGTTTATGTTGTAAAATCTATCTTGGACAATAAGACCGTTTTTGGAATGATGAACATTGGATTTAACCCTACTGTAAATGGTAAAGAGAAAAGTATAGAAATTCATTTCTTTGATTTTAATGCAGATCTTTATGATAAAAAAATACAAATAGATATTATAGAACGTATAAGGGACGAACATAAATTTAATTCCTTGGATAGTTTAAAAAAACAACTTATAAAAGACCAAGAAACAGCAATACAAATAATTAATCAATTATGAACGCTTTTCTATTTAAAAAAATAGATAATATTGGTTTAATTCTTTTCCGAATATTCTTTGGAATCCTTATTAGTTTAGAATGTTATGGAGCTATACTCACAGGTTGGGTTAAAAGTAACTTAATAGAGCCAAAATTTAATTTTTCCTTCATTGGTTTTGAATGGCTTACTGTTTTAACAGGAAACGGAATGTATGCTTATTTCTTTATTATGGGTACATTGGGCATACTTATTTCAATTGGTTACAGGTACAGGTATAGTATGTTTGCATTTACAATTATGTGGGCAGGCGTATATCTTATGCAAAAAACGTCTTACAACAATCATTATTACTTATTACTTCTAATTTCCGGAATAATGTGTTTTTTTCCAGCAAACGCAGATTATTCACTAGACGCCAAACATAACCCAACATTACGTAGCAATACAATGTATGCCTATTTTAAATGGATTATTGTACTTCAACTAATCATAGTTTACACTTATGCTTCCGTTGCCAAATTATATGCAGATTGGCTAGACTTTGGATTTATTAAAGTATTAATGCAAGGTAAATCCAATTATTATGTAATAGGTAAATTGTTACAAGAGACTTGGATTCATAAAATAATTGCGGTATTTGGTATTTTATTTGATCTTTTAATTGTACCAGCCCTACTTTGGAAACCCAGCCGCAAGATTGCTTTTATTTTTGCTCTATTCTTTCACTTATTTAATTCTATTGTTTTTCAAATTGGTATTTTTCCATACTTAGCACTTGCCTTTACCACATTCTTTTTGGAGCCTAAAACATTACGGAACATATTTTTTAGAAAAAAAAGAGCTCATACCTACATTGATCCTAAAAATCCAAATCTAAAAAATTGGATTATAACTGGTTGGATTATTTATTTCATATTCCAAATTGGATTGCCTATACGGCATCATTTTTTTAAAGATGATGTTTTATGGACGGAAGAGGGACATAGACTTAGTTGGCGAATGATGTTGCGCTCTAGAAACGGTGTTATAACATTTAAGACTATAAACAAAGAAACAAAAGAAGAAAAACAAGTAAACCTATACGAACACCTTACCAAAAAGCAACATAGAAGAATTGGAGCATATCCAGATTTTATTTGGCAATTTGCACAATATCTAAAGAAAGAAGCTTTAAAAAATAACCAAAACATTTCTGTTTTTGTGC
Organism: uncultured Cellulophaga sp.; assembly: GCA_947491225.1. Lineage (GTDB taxonomy): Bacteria > Bacteroidota > Bacteroidia > Flavobacteriales > Flavobacteriaceae > Cellulophaga. The sequence continues at coordinate 46,988 of CANLIE010000020.1, read as the reverse complement.
AATCTAGTGTTAGTGTAAATGGTAAGCCCTTAAAACCTTTTATAGACCCTAATGTGGATTTGGCCAATGAAAAATGGTATCATTTTAAACACCACAATTGGATTCTTCCGAGTGATAATAAACATTAAAAAAAGTAATGGTTAAAATATAAATCTAAATTTTCTAATGTCTTAAAAAAATCTTTTCTTTTGATATAGACTTTAGACATTCAATTTTTCTGACTTTCAACATTTAATTCTAAATTTGCTATTAAATAAAAAACAATGCTACAGCTTCAAACTATTCGTGAACAAAAAGATGATATTATAATAGCCCTAAAAAAGCGAAATATAGATGCAACTTCTTTGTTGAACAACGTTCTTTCTTTAGATGAAAAACGTAGGGATGTCCAAACTAAATTAGATGGTATACTTGCAGAAAGCAACAAATTATCTAAAGAAATTGGTATGCTTTTTAAGTCTGGAAAAGCACAAGAAGCAAATGATTTAAAAGCCCGCACGGGTTCTTTAAAAGAAGAAGCAAAAACCTTTCAAGACGAATTAAACACTGTAACAGAAGAATTACAAACTTTATTATACCAAATACCTAATGTACCACACATTAGCGTGCCTTCAGGAAGCACAGATGAAGATAATGAAGAAATTTTTAGAGAAGGAGATATTCCTAAGCTAGCAGAAAATGCTTTACCGCATTGGGAGTTAGCCAAAAAATATGATATTATTGATTTTGAACTAGGTGTAAAGATAGCTGGTGCTGGTTTTCCTGTATACAAAGGAAAAGGTGCCAGATTACAACGTGCACTTATCGCTTATTTTTTAGATAAAAATACTGAAGCTGGTTATACGGAGATGCAAGTACCACACTTGGTCAATGAAACATCTGGCTACGGAACAGGACAATTACCAGATAAGGAAGGGCAAATGTATCATATCACCGCAGATGATTTATACTTAATACCAACTGCTGAGGTTCCCGTTACCAATATTTTTAGAGACACCATTGTAAATGAAAAAGATTTTCCAATATGTTATACGGGTTACACACCTTGTTTTAGAAGAGAAGCTGGTAGTTATGGTGCCCATGTTAGAGGTCTAAATAGATTGCATCAATTTGACAAAGTAGAAATTGTACGCGTAGAACATCCAAACAATTCATATGCAGCTTTGGATGGGATGGTAGAACATATAAAAGATATTTTAAGAGAACTTAAATTACCATACCGTATTTTGCGTCTTTGTGGTGGCGATCTTGGTTTTACGGCCGCACTTACATTTGATTTTGAAGTGTTTTCAACAGCACAAGACCGTTGGTTAGAAATTAGCTCTGCTTCTAATTTTGAAGCTTACCAAGCTAATAGACTAAAATTACGTTATAAAGATGAAAACGGTAAAAGTCAATTTGCACATACCTTAAATGGTAGCTCATTAGCATTGCCACGTGTCTTGGCTGGTATTTTAGAAAACTACCAAACAAAAGATGGTATTATAATACCCAAAGTATTAGTTCCATATTGCGGGTTTGATAAGATTGATTAGAGTCCATTTAAATACAACTACACATATTCTTGGTATCTTTACAAAAAAGAAAACTCTTTTGAAAGTAGTTGTATTTATATTAATCTTTTGTTTTGGACAGTGTCTCATTGCACAAAATAGTTTTTTAGCAAAACAGTATTTTGATGATGGTGATTTTGATAAGGCTGTTGTTTTCTATGAAAAACTAGTACAAGAAAACCCCAGACGAACAGACTATCATACCTCCCTTATTAGATGTTACCAACAATTGGAACGCTATGACGATGCTGAAAAAATAATTATAAAAAAACTAGAAGAACCCAACTCCCACCCTGTTTATTATATTGAGTTAGGACATAATTATACTTTGCAAGATAAAGAGTCTGAAGCAACCAAAAATTATGATTTAGCCTATAGTTACGTAGAAAAAAACCCAAACAACGCATATGGAATAGGACACCGATTTCAAGAACACTCATTATTAAAATATGCCTCAAAAACATATACAAGAGCAATGGAATTAAATCCCCAATTAGATTTTAATTTTCAACTAGCGCGCATATATGGAGAACAAGGTGATATAGAAAAAATGTTTACCAGTTATATAAGGCTTGTGACCAAAGACAACAAAAAACTACCAACTGTAATACGTAGCCTAGATGATTTTATTTCATCAGATGCGCAGGCAAAAAATAATATAAAACTTAAAAGAATATTATTAAAGGAAGCCCAAAACAACCCCAATTTGGTTTGGAATGAATTGCTTAGCTGGTTGTTTATGCAACAAAAACAGTTCAATAGTGCTTTTAACCAAGAAAAAGCCATATACAAAAGATCTGAAGATACCAACCCAAACAGATTACAAGTGTTAGGAAAATTGGCGCTAGAAGAAGGAGAAAAAGAAACTGCAAAAGACATCTTTAGTTACATTGCACAAAATAGTGTAGTTAGTAGCGTTAATTTAGATGCTCAATTACAAATTTTAGATATTGATTTAGAACTATCAAATAATAAAAAACTAGATGAGGTTCAGAAATCTTACGAAGCGTTATTAGAAACATACGGCTACCAAACTAATAGCTTACAATTACAAATAGCCTATGCAAACTTTTTAACCTTTAAAAAAGAAACTCCAAAACCAGCCATAGATATCCTAAAAAAGAGCCTAAATCTCCCCCTCAACAAATATGGTAAAGCTTATGTAAAAATGGCATTGGGAGATATTTTGGTTTATGATAAAAAATTTAATGAAGCCTTAATCTATTTTTCTCAAATTCAGAAAGACTTAAAAAATGATGTCTTAGGGCAAAACGCACGATACAAAGTAGCTCAAGTTAGTTTTTATAAAGGGGATTTTAATTGGGCTTTAAGTCAATTAAAAGTATTACGTAGCTCCACATCACAACTCATTGCCAACGATGCAATGCAACTAAGTTTATTAATTTCTGACAATTCATTACAAGATTCTACTCAAACAGCCTTAAAAAAATATGCTATTGCAGATTTGTTGGCATATCAAAACAAAAATACAGAAGCAATTACTGCCTTAGGTGATATTTTAAAAAACCACAAAGGAGAAAAGATTGAAGATGAAGCACTTTTAAAACAAGGCGAACTCTTAGAAAAACAAAAAAGATATGAAGAAGCAGAACTTAACTACCAAAAAATAGTTGAGTTTTATGGTGATGGAATTTTAGCAGACAATGCTCATTATGCATTAGGAAACTTATACAATAGTGAATTGCTTAATCCTGAAAAGGCAAAATATCATTATGAACGAATAATATACAGCTATCAAGACAGTTATTATTTTCCATTAGCAAGAAAAGAATTTAGGAAACTTAGAGGAGATACTATAAACTAATCTAATTTATCGTAATAGCAAATGGTATTACCTATTTTTGCATTTTAAACAATAGACCCAAATTTAAAAAAACACTATGTACATATATAACGTTACCATTAATGTAGAAGAAGCTGTACACGATAAATGGTTGGTTTGGATGAAAGAAACCCATATTCCAGATATGTTAGCGACAGGGAAGTTTACAAAGGCAAAGATGTGTAAAGTTCTTATAGAAGAAGAAATGGGCGGAGTTACCTATTCCGTACAATATGAAACACCAAACAAAGAGACTTTAGAGGTATATTATACTGAAGATGCTGACAGATTACGCCAAGAAGCGAACAAACTCTTTGCGGGGAAATTTGTGACGTTTAGGACAGAACTAGAAATAATAGGGGAAGCCATACTAACACCAACAAACAAAAAATAGGCAATCATTGTTAACTGTCCAGTTTTTTAATTCTAATAGTTTCCGCAAATGTCCAAAAAGAAAAAGCAAATCTTTAAGCAAAACAAAGCTGAAAGAAGAGAAGAAAGTCCTGTTAAAGCAAAAAAACACTTAGGTCAGCACTTTTTAACAGATGAAGCTATTGCGCAACAAATAGCAGAAACGCTAACACTTAAAAACTATAAAAATATCCTAGAAATTGGTCCAGGAACCGGAGTATTAACAAAATACATACTAAAAAACAATGTAGACTTGGTAGCAATGGATTTAGATAAAGAATCCATTGCATATTTAAACCAAAACTTCTTATTGGAAAACCCTACTCTATTACAACGCAAAGGAAGTTTTAAAGTAGTGGAAGCTGATTTTTTAACACAAGATCTTGACACTTTTTTTAGCGGAGAACAATACGCTATAACAGGTAATTTTCCATATAATATCTCTACCCAAATAGTATTTAAAATGCTGGAAAACAAGGAGCAAATACCTGAATTCACAGGTATGTTTCAAAAAGAAGTTGCGCAAAGAATCTGTGCCAAAGAAGGCAGTAAAACATACGGTATTTTATCAGTTTTAACTCAAGCTTTTTATGAGGCAGAATACCTATTCACAGTACCTCCTACTGTTTTTAATCCACCTCCAAAAGTAGATTCTGGAGTATTACGGTTAACCAGAAAAGAAAGTTTAGAATTAGGTGTAGATGAAAAACTATTGCGTAGAGTTGTAAAAGCAGTATTTAATCAACGTAGGAAAACAATAAGAAATAGTTTAAAAACATTTGAGCTTTCCAATAATTTAAAAGAAGATACTATCTTTGACAAACGCCCAGAACAATTAGCAGTTGCAGATTTTGTAGCACTTGCAAAAATGATAGCCAATGACACCGTTTAAACTAACAGACGAGTTCTTAGAACATATAGAAGCACTAATAGAAAATCAAAAAGATACTGACTTACAGTTACTATTGAACGAAATTCATTATGCTGATGTTGCTGAAATTGTAAATGAACTACACACAGAGAATGCCACATACCTTATAAAGTTACTAGATAGCGACAAAACATCTGATATATTAACAGAACTAGACGAAGACGTTAGAGAGTCTATTTTAAGTAATCTTTCCACAAAAGAAATTGCAGAAGAATTAGATGAGTTAGATACGGATGATGCTGCAGATATTATAGCAGAATTGCCACAAGAAATTGTTGAAGAGGTAATATCTGAATTAGAAGATAGAGAACATGCTAAAGACATTGTTGATCTTTTACGCTATGATGAGAACTCTGCTGGTGGTTTAATGGCTAAAGAATTGGTAAAAGTTAATGAAAATTGGAATGTACTTACTTGCGTTAAAGAAATGCGTGCACAAGCAGAAAACGTAACCAGAGTACATTCTATTTATGTAGTTGATGATGAAGAAAAGTTAAAAGGAAGGTTATCTTTAAAAGATTTGCTTACCACCTCAACAAAAACACATATAAAAGAAATTTATATTCCAAAGGTTGATTCAGTTTCCGTAAACGAAAAACCTGAAGAAATTGCTAAAATTATGTCCAAGTATGATTTGGAAGCAATACCCGTAATAGATGAAATAGGCAGGTTAGTTGGTAGAATTACTATTGACGACATTGTAGATGTAATACGGGAAGAAGCAGAAAAAGATTACCAAATGGCTGCTGGTATCTCACAAGATGTAGAGGCAGATGATAGTATCCTAGATCTTACCAAAGCCCGCTTACCATGGCTAATTTTAGGATTAATTGGTGGTATAGGTGCTTTCTTAATTATGGGTGGTTTTGAAGATGCATTTAAAAAAGAAGAATTTGTAATTTTCTTTTTCACTCCTTTAATTGCTGCAATGGCAGGTAATGTAGGTGTACAGTCTAGCGCCATTATTGTACAAGGTCTCGCTAATGATGACTTAAAAGGAAGCATAAGCAACCGACTTGTAAAAGAAATGCTTTTGGCTGCTCTAAATGGAGTTATTCTAGCAATCTTCTTATTCTTGTTTGTTTGGTTTTACGAAGGTAAGATAAATATAGCACTGGCCATTTCTGTTTCTTTAGTAGCAGTTATCATAGTTGCTGGTTTAATAGGAACATTTGTACCTTTATTTTTGCACAAACGAGGCATAGACCCTGCCATTGCCACAGGTCCTTTTATTACAACCAGCAATGACATTTTTGGAATACTTATTTATTTTTCCATCGCTAAACTATTTTTATAAAAAACCTTAATACTAAAGAACATAACTAGTATCATTCTTTATTTCTTCAAGAACAAAAGAACTTTCTACTTTTGATATTCCATCAATTACAGATAGTTTTTCCACAACAAACTGTTGATATAGATTCATATCACCAATACCAACTTTTAATAAAAAATCATAATTACCAGACACATGATGACATCCCATTACCTCTGGTAAGTCAGTAATTTCTTTTCTAAAATTATCAATTAATTCCCTAGAATGTACGGCTAAGGATATTTGGCAATATACAATTATTGCCTTTTCTAATTTCGCTGCATTAAGTAATGCCACATAACCCCGTATGTAATTTTGTTGTTCTAGTTTTTTAATCCGTTCAAAGGTTGGTGATACCGTTAACCCAACTTTATCTGCTATTTCTTTTGTATTCTGTTTTGCATTTTTCTGCAAAAGCATTAAAATTTTCTTATCTATACTATCCATCTCAGTATATTTTTTTGTTTTTCATCACTACATATGTCACAAACAATTTTAAAAACTACAATATACACAAATTAAAGAATAATTTATCTAATTAATAATATTGTAAAGATATAATAACTGAATAATATAATTTTACAGAATAAAAAACTATTTAAAATGAGTAATAAAATAATAGCAAAAGACAATGAACGCCTTTTAAAATTAAAGCATAATATAGAACAAGCCACAAATACATTCTTAGGGTATCCCGTTTCTAAAGATTTTGATTATTCTGAGCTAAATGATTTTCTTAGCTATCCCATTAACAATTTAGGAGATCCTTTTGAAGATGGTACATACAAAGTACAAACCCACGAAATGGAAAAAGAAGTAGTTTCCTTTTTTGCAAAATTGTTCAGAGCACAACCAAACAATTACTGGGGGTATGTTACAAATGGTGGTTCAGAGAGTAATCTTTACGGTCTTTACCTAGCTAGGGAATTATATCCTAAAGCAATGGTATACTACTCAGAATCTACACATTATAGTGTACGTAAAAATATTCACTTGCTTAATATCCCTAGCATTATAATACGTTCTCAAGAAAATGGGGAAATAGATTATGAAGATTTTGAGAATACTGTAAAAATGAACCGTCATAAACCTGCCATTGTACTTACTACTTTTGGTACTACTATGAAAGAAGCTAAAGATGATGTTTCCAAAATTAAACAAATTTTAAAACATCTAGCCATCTATGATCATTACATACATTGTGATGCTGCCCTTTCTGGAACATATGGTGCTTTTATGGAACCACGTGTTCCTTTTGATTTTAAGGATGGAGCAGATAGTATATCTATAAGTGGGCATAAATTTATTGGCTCTCCTATTCCATCTGGTGTAATTATTACCAAACGTTCCAATAGAGATAGAATAGCAAAAGGAATATCATATATTGGCTCTTTAGACACAACTATTACTGGATCAAGAAACGGACACAGTGCATTATTTTTATGGTACGCATTAAAAAAATTAGGTGTGGAAGGGTTAAAAAAAAGATATGAACATAGTTTAGATACAGCAATCTATTGTGAAAAGAAATTAAAAGAAATAGGTGTTAAAGCTTGGTCTAATCCTAATGCTATAACTGTGGTTCTTCCTAAAACATCTAATGAAATTAAACAAAAATGGCAACTAGCTACAGAAGGAGATGTAGCACATGTAATTTGTATGCCTAATGTAACCAAAGTACAAATAGATGAATTTATTGAAGATATGGTTAATTGCAAGACTAACGAAGAAGAAGAATTTGAATTAGATTTTTAATTAACCTGAGTTCTATATAAGAAAATTTATGTCAGCTGAGTGATTTTCGATAGAAAATTGTATAGAAGGTAAGTAAATTTTAAACCCAAAGCTTTGTCATCTTGAGCTTGCCGAAAGGGCGATACAATTTTTATTAGTTTTACTATGAAAAATAACTCAATATGACAGCTTTTTTTTAATCAAATTCTAAGACCAAACTCAAGTTAAAAGAGTACTTTAATGATTTATTTAGGAAGTCTAAAAGTAAAGCTTATCAAAAAAAATGAATATAGTATTGCAGAAATTAACGATATTTATACCTTATAATTCTTAATCACAAGTTACTTAAACCAATATTAATTATGAAAACCAATCTCCTTATTTTAATTACATTATTCGCTTATAGCGTTGCCAATGCACAAACTTACGCAAAGAACGGTATGGTGGTATCAGATAATAAAGTAGCATCTAAAGTAGGAACAGCTATTCTAAAAAAAGGAGGTAATGCCATAGATGCTTCTGTAGCTACAGCATTAGCTTTGGCAGTAACACACCCGCAAGCTGGTAATATTGGTGGCGGTGGATTTTTAGTATTTATGAATACAAATAATAAGGTAACTACAATAGATTTTAGGGAAAAAGCCCCTTTAAAGGCTACCACATCTATGTTTATGGATGAAAATGGCAAACTAATACAAGGCTCTAACCATAGCGGATTAAAATCTGTTGGCGTTCCTGGTACAGTTGCTGGTTTGTATCTAGCACATAAAAAATACGGTAAGCTACCGTGGGCAACTTTAGTACAACCTGCCTTAGATTTGGCAGAAAAAGGAGTTCCCCTTTCTTTTACATTATACCAGCACGCACTGAGATACAAAAAAGGTGATTCCAAATTTATGGCAAATTACTTTAACAACGAGAAAGGTAATCTGCTACAAATGAACGAAATATGGAAACAACCCGCCTTAGCAAAAACACTTAAAAGTATTAGAGACAAAGGTAAAGACGGATTTTACAAAGGTAAGATTGCTAAAGAAATTGCTCGTTTTATGAAAGAAAACGGTGGTATTATCACATTAAAAGATTTAGAAAAATATGAGGCCGTAGAAAGAGAGCCTGTACACGGAACATACAAAGGCCACGACATATATGTAATGGCGCCACCAAGTTCAGGAGGAGTAGCTTTACTTGAAATGATGAACATAATGGAGCTTGTAGATTTCAGTACCGCACAATTTAACTCTACTGCTTATGTACATATAGTGGCTGAAGCTATGCGTAGAGCATATGCGGACAGAGCAGAACATCTTGGTGATCCTGACTTTAATTTAAATATGCCATTAAAAAAACTTACATCTAAGGAATTTGCTAAAAACAGATACAACAATATTGATTGGCAAAAAGCATCAGTTAGTGATTCTACTAAGTTTGGACAAATTTATGATGGCACAAACACAACCCACCTTTCAGTAATAGATAAAGATGGAAACGCAGTTTCTCTAACATATACATTAGAGCATTCCTACGGGTCTAGATTAGGGTCTCCTAAGCTAGGCTTCATATTTAATAATGAAATGGGTGATTTTAATCCACAACCAGGTTACACCAATAGTAAAGGTTTAATTGGTTCACCAGCTAACATAATAGTACCAGAAAAAAGAATGCTTTCTAGTATGACACCTACCATTGTTGCTAAAGATGGCAAACCAATACTTATTATAGGTAGTCCAGGAGGTAGAACCATTATTAACACTGTTTTTCAAACTGTATTAAATGTAGTAGAGTTTAATATGCCCATACATAAAGCCATAGAAGCAATGAAAATACATCACCAATGGTTACCAGATCGTATTTTATACGAAAAAGATTTACTATCGCCAGATACTAAAAAAGCTCTAGAAGCTATGGGACATACACTTATAGGACGACAAAACTTAGGACGCTTAATGGGTATAACCGTTGACACAAAAAATAAAGTTTATGTAGGAGCCTCAGACTCTTCTAGCCCAGATGGAGGAGCCATTGGATACTAAGAAATAATTATGAGTTGGATATAATTTTCAAAATAAAATAAAGCAAATCCTAAACTAAATAAAATATATGGTAGGGTAATAGAATCTAAAAATACTATTGGTAATGTATTTTGCACAATTCCAATAATGTAACTCCTAAAGCGGTGCCTAGAAAGACTTGGTATTTATGTAAGTTATTTTAATAAATATGATTATTGTTTAGATTATCACTTTGCTGGTCTTAAAAAATTACTGCAAGATGATAATAAAGCAGCTTGTTTTTTTACAGCTATGAAAAGTAATAGCCTTTATCTTTTTTGATGAAAAATACTTAAAAAAGAGCAAACTACTCTAAGAAATTAACTTTAGAACACAAGAACATTACAAAGAATGGTATTGAAAACTTAACAGCATTAGACTTTTCTGATGGAGAAATCCTAGAAATAAACCAAGTTACTAGTTGTTTTAAGTATGTTAACAGAATAGTTATTGGCCCTAACGTAAACACTACAGGAAACATTTTAGGACTCTCTCCAAATAACAGAGATGATCCTAATTGGAACCATCAATAAAACATATATGAAACCTATAAATTTAAAAGAGAAACATCAGAAATTTACCAACCAATGGCATCCACACCAAATTGCAGTTGTAGACAATATGCAAGTATTACTAGCCAAAATAAAAGGAGAATTTGTTTGGCATTCGCATAAAAATGAAGATGAACTTTTTCAGGTACTAAAAGGCACTTTATATATGCAATTTAGAGACAGAACAGAAATAGTAAAAGAAGGAGAAATAATTGTTGTTCCAAAAGGTGTTGAACATTGTCCTAAAACCGAAAATAATGAAGTTGTAGAGTTATTGTTGTTTGAAAAACTATCAACGGCGCATACAGGAACTGTGGTTCATAAAAAAACACAAACTATGTATCCTAAAATATAAAATATGAAAGTATTGCACATAGATGAAAACCATCCATTAATCATTGAACAATTCAATAGTTTTGGTTTTATTAATGACATTGATTACAATGCTAACAAGCAAGAAATAGAAAACAAAATACATATGTATGATGGTATTATTATACGTAGTAGGTTTTCAATAGACAAGACCTTTTTAGATAAGGCCAAAAATCTAAAATTTATAGGAAGATTAGGTGCTGGTTTAGAAAATATAGATCTAGATTATGCTATTAAAAAAGGAGTTTTCTTAGCATCTGCACCAGAAGGAAACAGAAATGCTGTTGGTGAACACACTTTAGGGATGATTTTATCGCTATTTAATAAATTAAATAAAGCCGATAAAGAGGTTCGTGATGGAAAATGGGACAGGGAAGGTAATAGAGGTGTTGAGTTAGATGGTAAAATTGTAGGTATTATTGGGTATGGCAATATGGGCAAAGCTTTTGCTAAAAAACTACGTGGTTTTAATGTTGAAGTACTTTGCTATGACATTAAAGACAATGTTGGCAATAAAGACGCAAAACAAGTAACTTTATATGAACTACAACAAAAAGCAGACGTAGTAAGCTTGCACGTACCACAAACCGAAGAAACAAAGAATATGGTTACAAACAAATTCATAAATTCATTTAAAAAATCGTTTTGGTTATTTAATACGGCAAGAGGCAAATGTATAAACACAGTGGCTTTGATTTCTGCTTTAGAAACTGGAAAAATTTTAGGAGCTGGGTTAGATGTTCTGGAATATGAAAAGGCATCTTTTGAAAATATGTTTTCTGACAATGACCTACCAGATGCTTTTAAATATCTAATTGCTTCAGATAAGGTATTACTTAGCCCACACGTAGCAGGGTGGACTGTAGAAAGTAAAATAAAATTAGCCCAAACCATAGTAAATAAAATAAAAGCAAAGTTTTTGTAACTTTAGTAGATTCATTTTACATAATACCTATTAAACTACACAATCTAAAGCAAATACATATGAACAATATATTCTGGAATTACCAGAAGAAAGACAGGTGTTATTTCTAAATTAAGGGTAACCATACTTAAAATCTTCTAAAAGGCTTTAAAGAAGTAATGAACTATGAAATGCTTGGGTATGTAGTGCCACACTCCATTTACCCTAATGGTTGCCATTGCGATCCAAAATTACCATTACCTTTTATGAGCTTAACATCACAAAAAAAACTGCATTGCCGTATACCACTCAGGTATATATACAGACACTAATCTTTTAAATTTGTTTACAACACAATGCCCTAAACATTGTAAATACAAATTAGATATGGAAAAAAGCTGTATTAGATTTAAGAAAATGAATAATGTTCCTTATGATTTAATAGGAGAACTTGCCTCTAAAATGAGTCCAAAAGATTGGATAACAATATACGAGAAGAATACAAAAAAATAAAATAGTTATGAAAAGCAGGGTAGCAGATATAGGCGAATTCTTTTTTTAAGACCAAAAACCCTGACAAAATAAAAGAATGGCGTAAATGCAAACTAGGCCTCAATACTTATGAATATGGCGACCCCTTCTAATGGGAAAACAAAAAGAGGAAAGATTGCTTTACACTATGCAATCTTATGAAGAAAGACACCAATTACTTTAAAACTAGTGAGTTTAGTTTTTTGATAAACTTTAGAGCAGAAAATTTAGTAAACTTATTAAATCGAAGGAGTTACTGTTATTGGTAATATTGGAGAGTATAGCTATGGAAAATTTGGTTGGATCTTAGATGCTGAAGACAATAAGTTAAATTTATAGGAACCCTTTTTAAAGCATTTCTATAATATTAAAAAAAATACTACTTTTATCTAATATTTAACCAATACAAATAACTATGTCAGAAGAAAATAAAGACTTAGGAGATAAACCTAACGAAGCATTTGAGGGAGCCAAAGAAACAACAAAAGAATTTACAGAAGAAGCAAGAGAAACAGCTTCTGAGTTTAAAGAAGGTGCTAAAAGCTTAAACGCATCTGGGGAAAACAAAAAAATATTAGCAGGCATTCTTGCTATAGTTCTTGGTGGATTTGGAGTACATAAATTTATTTTAGGATACAATCAGGAAGGTATTATCTTGCTTGCAATTACATTGGTAGGGTGGATTACTGCTTGTTTCATAATTGGATATTTATTTCTTATGGCTACATGGGTTATTGGCGTAATAGAAGGCATCATATATCTGACTAAATCTGATGAAGAGTTCTACAATACATACCAAGTAGGTAAAAAACCATGGTTTTAGACTAAATAAAAGCTAATTAATAGAAAGCTGATGAATTATTTCTCAGCTTTTTTTTGTGGTTCATAGTCTAAAGGTAAAATACTAGCCACCCTTTGCAATCCCATAGCACCTCCAAACATTATATTGTCTACGGGTGAATGATTACCGTAATCATCTATATAAAACGTATTGTCCTTAACAACAATATAAGAATTTAGCCACCTATCATATAAAATATTTAACTTTTCAGCTGTCTGTTCTACAACTACACTACTTTCTACTTTATAAACTTTTAAATACATATATGGATCCACTTCATACTTTCCTTTAAAAATTCTAAAATTTTCTCGATGTAATCTTTTTGCAGACAAAGCTCTCATAAAATGTACAGTGGAACCATAATAAGTCTTTTCTCTGTTTTTTTTATGCTTGCGCTTAACTTTTTTGTCGTTTATTTCTTTGAACAAAGTTGTGCCAGCATAATATATAGATTCTACCGTGTTAAACCTGTGAATATTTTTATGATATCTCACTTCAAAATCAACCAAATTATAAGTTAAGTTGTAACCCAAGAATTTATTCTCAATTTGTATGGGCTTTTTTGCGTAAGCATATAATACATTGTCTGATTTACTATAATACAGCCGAATATCTTCTTCATTTAAAATTTTACTTTCAGCTGCAATTGGTGTACCTCCTAAAAATTCCCTTATAAAAATAGCTAGCTTCTTTTCTCTACTCCAAGTATCTGGTTTTAAAATTACCTCATCCAATTCTACAGCATCTTCTTTTAAAAAAATGTTTCCAAGTGATCCTCCTGTAGTAAGATTACTATACACTTTATTCCTAAAGCCAATGTAGCTTATTACTAAAGAAGCTGTTATTCTTTTTGGTGATGCTATTGAAAAATTACCTTCTGTATTTGTTATTGTTCCTATGGTTGTGCCATCATAAAAAACAGAAACCCCTTCTAGAGGCTCTTTGGTTTTTTCGTCTAAAATGGTACCTGTAATTGTAATTTGAGATTGTACCACAGTAAATGAGAACACAAATAGAAATAAAATCTTAACCCTCATCCGCAAAGTAATTTAATTTTGTCCATTATGAAGTTTTTGTTCCAATTCTGCTTGAAACTCTTCCATAACTGGCTTTACAGTACTTTCTGGAAGGTCTGCAATTTTTATATACATTAAACCATCTACAGAATTATTAAACAATGGATCTACATTAAATGCCACTACTCTGGCATTTTGCTTTATGTACTTCTTAATTAAAACTGGCAAACGTAAACTTCCAGGTTCTACCTCATCTATTATTTTATCAAACTTATTTAAATCTGCCTCAGTAGCATCAAAAACAAATTCTTTGTCTGCATCTTTTAACTTTACCTTAAACTCTTTTTTTGGTCTTATGTATTGTGCTACGTATGGATCCCAATAATGAGATTTCATAAACTCTATCATTAAAGACTTAGAAAAATTAGAAAACTGATTACTAATACTTACTCCTCCAATTAAATATTTATACTCTGGATGTCTTAACGTTGTATGTACAATACCTTTCCATAATAAAAATAAAGGCATTGGCTTTTGTTGATAATCTTTTACAATATAAGCTCTTCCCATTTCTATGGTTTGCTTCATCATACCATATAATTCTGGTTCTAGTCTAAAAAGATCTTGAACATAAAAGCCATCTATACCGTATTTCTCAAAAATCTCTGCTCCCATTCCCATACGGTAAGCGCCAACTATGGCTTTATCTGTATCATCCCATAAAAATAAATGGTGATAATAATTGTCAAATTCATCTAAATCTATGGCATTATTGGTTCCTTCTCCTATAGCTCTAAAAGTAACCTCTCTTTGTCTACCAATTTCTTGCAAAATAGAAGGCATATCATCTGCCGTTGCAAAAAAAACTTCATAAGATTTGCTTTGTAGAAGTCTACACCCTTTTTTACGCAGTTGTTCTATGTCGTTTTGTATAAGCTCTCTACTAATAGGTGTAGCAATTTTTTTAGGAGTCTTTGGTATTTTTAGCGTTGTAGGCACTTTATCTATTAACCTTTCTTTTTCATATGCGTTGGATAAAATGTATGTTTTTTTACGCAACAAATCAGTAAAATCAGAAAGTGTTTTTTGCTCTTTCTGCACTTCTACGCTTATGGGTTTCCCAATTCTTACTTTTATTATTCTGTTTTTTTGAGTAGTAACTTCTGATGGTAACTTAGCTGTTCTAAAAACATCACTAATTCTAGACAACCTATAAAACAACCTGCTGTTTTTTGCATGAAAATAGATAGGAACTACAGGCACTTCTGCTTTTTTAATTAACTTTAAGGCAGTTTCTTCCCAAGGTTTATCTACAATCAACTTTCCATCTCTGTACGTAGACACCTCACCTGCAGGAAAAATTCCAAGCGGATGACCTTTCTTTATGTGTAACATTGCATTTTTAAATCCGGCTAAACTACTTCTAACATCTTTTCTGCTTTCAAAAGGGTTTACTGGTAATATGTATGGTGACATTGGCTCTATTCTATTCAATAAAAAATTTGCCATTATTTTAAAATCTTGCCTATGCTGTAGTAATAGTTTTAATAATAATACCCCATCTATACCTCCTAAAGGATGGTTAGAAATTGTTATATACGCACCACTTTTAGGAAGCCTTCTAAAATCCTCTTCAGGAATTTCAAAATTTATCTGATAGTGTTCTATTATTGCATCTAAAAAATCTGTACCACTTAAATGTTTGTGTCCATTATAGAAAGTATTTATACTAGATATTTTAGTTACTTTCATTAACACCCAACCTATAAAAGTACCTATAAAGCCATACTTATCTACTTTAATGGCTTGTGCAACTTCTTTTGCTGTAACTAATCCCATAAATTATTTTGTAATAAACAAATATAGTTTATTAGTTTTAATGTAAGACAGTGTACTTTACATAAAATAGAATCCAATTATTTAACCACCAGTTGCACTGTTTCTTTGGCACGTTGTTCTAGTAAAATCTCTTTACCATTTTGTATACTGGTAATTGCTTCTGAGTTAAAATGACGTATTGTATAAAGAGAAACACCTTCTTGGTAAACTACTTTAAATTTTCCTTTTAGGATTTTCAATAAATCTGGAAGCCTATCAAACTTATTATCTACGCATACTGAAAAACTAATGGCTGAATTTTGAATAAGATCCACTTTCATTTTATAATCATGTAACAATTTGAACAATTCACTAATGCTATCCTCTACAATAAATGAAAAATCTAAAGAAGACAATTTCATTAGTACCTGATCTTTTTTAACAATGAAACACGGTATCTTAGGCTCTATACCAACTCCTTTTCCTACAGTTGTTCCTGGGTCTAATGGATTTAAGAAAGACTTTACATGTAATGGTATTTCTTTACGCTGTAGCGGTTGTAACGTTTTTGGGTGAATAACTGATGCTCCATAGAAAGCTAATTCTATTGCTTCTCTGTATGATATATTATTTAACAATTCTGCATTTTCAAAATACCTTGGATCTGCATTTAAAACTCCTGGTACATCTTTCCAAATAGTAACCTCCGTAGCATTTAAACAATAGGCTAAGATTGCTGCAGAATAATCAGATCCTTCCCTACCCAAAGTTGTTGTAAAATTATTATCATCACTCCCCAAAAAACCTTGTGTAATGTTTAGTTTAGTTTTATCTATTCCTGTAAAAATTCTTTCCTGAGTTTTTTCCCAATCTACTGTGGCATCCCTATAATTATCGTTAGTTTTAATAAAGTCCCTAATGTCTAACCAGTTACTTTTTATATTGACTTCATTAAGATATTCGTTTAAAATGGTGGTAGATATTAGTTCCCCATACCCAACAACCTGGTCATATACAAAACTTGGTTTAGGAGACTTATTCCAGACTAAAAATCCTTGAACCTCGTTAAACAATACTTTTACTTTATTGTAAACTGCATGCTGTGTGTTAGGAAAAAGATTATTTAGTATTGTCGTATGAAAATCAATAACATATTGTATTGTTTCTGATAATTTGTTTTTATCAGTAAAATAAGCATTTACAACACCTTCCATTGCATTTGTGGTTTTGCCCATTGCAGAAACTACAACCAGCGTATTACTGTGCCCCATTTGTTGTAAAACACGTACTACGTTTTTTACACCAGTAGCATCTTTTACAGAAGCCCCACCAAATTTAAAAATCCTCATATATTTTTAATAAAATTTTGTATTCCTTTTTCATTTAAATGTACAACATCCCAATCTCTCTTAACATCTGCTCCTTTACTTTCATAAAAACTAATTGCTGGGTCATTCCAATCCAAAACCTCCCAACATATACGTTTTACACCAAGTTTATGACCATACGTAACAACTTTATTTAACAATAATGTTCCTAACCCAATACCACGCATTTTTTTGGTTACTATTAAATCTTCTAAATGCAATACTGGTCCTTTCCAAGTAGAATATCTTTGGTAAACTAAAGCTGTACCAACTATGGTATTATCTACCTCAGCAATAAAGCAGTGAAATAATTTCTTATCTCCAAAACCATCATCAATTAAGTCATTCACTGTTACTTCAACAGCATTTGGCTCTTTTTCAAACAAAGCTAATTCTTGAATTAGGCTCAGCACCTGCTTCATATCTTCTTTTTTGGCTTCTCTAATTAAATAATTCATTCTATTTTTTTAATGACATACAAAGTTACACCATTGAGCGACTTTATGGTTCTAAAACGTTGTAGTATCACAAAATTATCGATATTTGCATTTAAAATAAACACCAATTATTAATGGACAAAAAAAATAAGACTTTAGGAGAGTTCATAATTGAGAATCAATCTTCATTTCAATATTCTTCTGGAGAACTTTCTAAGTTAATAAATGCAATTCGTTTAGCTGCAAAAGTAGTAAATCATGAAGTTAACAAAGCTGGATTGATTGATATTCTTGGTACAGCTGGCGACACTAACATACAAGGAGAAGACCAACAAAAACTTGATGTTCTTGCTAATGAAAAGTTTATTCAGACATTAAAAAATAGAGAAATTGTATGCGGAATTGCTTCTGAAGAAGAAGATGATTTTATTAGTATAAATAGTAATGATGAGCAAAATCAAAACAAGTATATTGTTTTAATTGATCCGTTAGATGGCTCATCTAACATAGATGTGAATGTATCTGTTGGAACCATTTTTTCCGTTTACAGAAGGGTAACTCCTGTTGGTACTCCTGTAACTATAGAAGATTTTTTACAACCTGGTGAAAACCAAGTGGCTGCTGGCTATATTGTCTATGGTACTTCTACAATGTTAGTATACACTACAGGTGATGGTGTAAATGGTTTTACATTAAATCCTGCAATTGGCACATTTTACTTGTCTCACCCAAATATGCAATTTCCAGAAACTGGTAAAATTTACTCTGTTAATGAAGGTAATTATATACATTTTCCGCAAGGCGTAAAAGATTATATAAAATATTGCCAACAAGAAGAAGGGGACAGACCATATACATCTAGGTATATAGGTTCCTTAGTATCAGATTTTCATAGAAATATGATTAAAGGTGGTATTTATATGTACCCTAAAAGCAGTATAGCATCAGACGGCAAATTGCGTTTATTGTATGAGTGTAACCCAATGGCATTTTTAGCAGAACAGGCAAATGGTAAAGCTAGTGATGGCCGTAGCCGTATTATGAAATTAAAACCAACAGAACTACACCAACGTGTACCTTTTTTCTGTGGTAGTGCTAAAATGGTAGAAAAAGCAGAAGAATTTATTGCTAAGGCACTTAAATAATAACAATACTTGTTATACATTTTGATAAAATTCTGTAGATTCGAGTAAATTTCACTCATTAAAATGAGTGAAATTTGTATAGGGAATAAGAATTGTAGCTCATTAATCAGTTCTTCATACAATTTTTTCGTTCCTCATAATTACTTGAACTGATATTTTAATGTTATTTTCCTTCAAGATGAACAACAGTTTAATAATATATTAAAATAAAAAAGAGGCAATAGCCTCTTTTTTTATATCTATAAAGTAATGTGTTTTATTTTCTTACTAGCATAGCATAATCATCAAAATTTAGTTTACCGCTAAAAATAATGATAGATCTTGATATTACCTTATCAGCTGAGTCACTAGAATAACCTAAACCAATAGCATATTTCTTTATTAAAACACGCTCTTCATCATCTATCTCATGATCTGCAAAAATAATCTTGAACAAATCAAACATACGTTCTAAACGTCTTTCTGAATTTACAGGAGGGTTAATAGGATACTTTGTTGGATTTTTCATTACCTCCTTATATTCTGCATCAGTAATACCTAGTTTATATGCAAAACGGTTCAATAATGTTTTTTCTTCTTCATTTACCTCACCATCTACACTCGCTAAAGATGCTATGGAAGCAAAATGAGCTACATTTCTCCTATGCTCACTATTATCGTATAAATCTACAAAAGACATAATTTTCTATTTTTATTTAAACAACAAAGATAATTTTTTGAATTGTACAATTTCAACTTTTTAAAAGTTATTTTGTTGTATTCATTAAAAGTATCCAAATTTTAGGATTATAGTTGCTCTACTTTTATTATAAGAAAAAAAGCCTTCCTAAAAGCTGTTTTATTAAACTTACAAAACTATTTTTAATATACTTATTGTTAATATTATACTAAATTAAAAACACCCCAATTTTTTAAAAAACATTTTTTCCTACATTAGCTGTATCCTAAAAAGGAAATGAGTTTTACAAAGTCCTCTAATCCTGATTTTTAGACAATGGGTGACCCCTTAACCAATATTTAATTTTATTTTATACTTTATGAGTAACATTTGGCTTTATAAATAGACTTTGTAGTAAAATAAGTTAAATGATTTTAAAAAAGAAAAAGTTGGTAGTTATTTGAGCTAAGAAATAGAATGAATTTAAGACAATCCTGCTTAAGTAGTTAAAACAAAAAAGGAATTAAAAATCTGATTAAAAGTAAAAATTAAACCCAATAAGTGGTCGAAAACTAACGTTAAAAACCTTTAATGGAGCAATTAAATTTTAGAAACTATGAAAAGTTTATTTTTAGGATTAACATTTTTATTAGCATCTTTTAGTGGAACTACTGATGTTAAAGAAACAGTAGCAGAAGAATTTGTTTGTGGTAATTGGGTTGAAGTAAAGACAGATTGTGGTAATGATTTTTGGCTTTGTTCAGATCAATATGAAGCTACAGAAGAAATGATTGACCGAGCAGAATATTTTGCAGAAATAAAATGTTAAACTTACTTGCTTCCGCATAATTAATTATGTGGAAGCAATAAATAATTAAATTATGAGAATAAACAATATATCTATATTAGTAGTAATACTAATACTTTTTAAAATAAGTAATTTAAATGGACAATTTACTTTAAAAGGCAACTTTAATCTACCCCCTGGAGAATATAAAGAAATAGAACTTGATAAAACAAAACAAAATATATATTATAATTATACACACTTAATAAACCCAAATGATGATAATAAAATTAAAAATTCTATAACAGTATTACAAATAGGAAAAAAAATTTCAAAATTTGTTGATACAAATACATTAAAAATTGATTCTTTACAAAAGAAACATAGTGTTTCAAAGACCATAGGTAGTAAAGAAGCTAATCAACAAATCAATATAAAAAGAAAAATTAGTTTCAAAAAAAGTATTTTTAATAGCTATCAAAATAATTTATTTACAACACAAGGAAAAGTATTAAGCACTAAATATGAATTTGAAGAAAAAGTTTCTAATTTAAATTGGCAACTTAAAAATAATAGCAAGAAAATTTTGAAATACAACGTTAAAAAAGCAATGGTTAATTATGGTGGCAGAAATTGGATAGCTTGGTATACGGAAGAAATACCAATAAATTTAGGCCCTTATGTTTTTGGTAGTTTACCTGGTTTAATTTTAGAATTGTATGATGATAAAAAAAACTTCCATTTTATAGCTATTGGTATAGATAATGAACAAAAAGAAATTTATAAAAGAGTTGAGAAAAAAATAGTAAAAACATCAAAAAAAGACTTTTTCAAAGCAGAAAGAAATTTTCACGAAAAACCTGAAATATTTTTACAAAACGATATCGTAAGAGGTGTGGGTAAGTTTAAGAAAATACCCTATAACCCAATAGAAATTATTGATTAATGAAGCAACTTTTAATTTTAGCTTTTACATTTTTTTTCTCTTTTTATAGTTTTTCTCAAATCAGAATTAGCGGTGTATTAAAAGATTTAAATAATAAGTTAATCTCTGGAGCTACTGTTACAGTAAGAGAAATAAACACAGATAATATTTTAAACTATAATATCTCTAATAATAAAGGAGAGTTTTCAATTACACTAAATAATAAAAATGAAAAATTAAAGCTTAATATAAGATCAATGGGTTTTAAAACTGTTGTTAAAACTATTAAAAATAAAACCCAAACTTTAAATTTTATTTTAGAAGAAGAAATAACAGAATTGGAAGAAGTTATTGTAAAATCTACCCCAATTACTCGTAAAGGTGATACTATAAATTATTCTGTAAGTGCGTTCTCTAAACAAGAAGATAGGACTATTGCAGATGTTTTAAGGAATATGCCAGGCATTGAAGTTTTAAATAATGGAAAAATATTGTACCAAGGAAAACCTATTAATAAATATTATATAGAAGGGTTAGATTTATTAGAAGGCAAATACAGTTTGGCGAATAAGAATTTGCCACACAAAGAAGTTACTAAAGTACAAGTTTTAGAAAATCATCAACCCATAAAAATGTTGGATAGCTTAATCTATTCAGACCAAGCTGCTATTAACATAAAACTTAAAAATAGTTACACTTTTACAGGTCAGGCAGAAATTGGTAGTGGATTATCTCCTTTGCTTTGGGATGTTAATATAACGCCTATGTTATTTTCAAAGCAAAAACAAATATTGAGTTCTTATCAAACCAATAATACAGGAAATGATGTAGCTTCACAGCTAAAATCGTTAACCATTGAAGATTTATTGGGGCAATTTGAAAAAAATGATAAGAAACAAGATTGGTTATCTATTCAAAAACTACAAATACCTAATTTTACAAAACAACGTTGGTTAGACAATAATATTCATCTAATTACTACCAATTACTTACAAAAGTTAAAAAATGATTATGAATTTCGGTTAAACATATCTTATCTAAATGATTATCAACAACAAAAAGGATTTACGAATACGCAATTTTTTATCGCAAATGACACTATTAGTTTATTTGAAAAAAAGTATAACCAACTCTACACAAATACTTTAGAAACTAATCTGACACTTCAAAAAAATACGGATAAAAACTTTTTAAAAAATAGTACTCAATTTCAAGGGTTTTGGGATAATCAACAAGGTAATATTCAACTTAATAATGATGATATTAGTCAAAATTTAAGTAATAACTACTTTAAACTATCAAATAAGTTTAAAGTGCTATTTCCATTTGGTAAACAAATTGCTACATTAAATTCTTATTTAGGTTTTAATTGTACACCACAATCGCTAACAGTAAATCCTGGTCAGTTTAATGACTTATTAAATAATGGTAATGATTATACTGAAGTTATTCAAAACTTAGAACTTAATACATTTTACACTAACAATTCTTTAGGTTTTACAAAAGGGTGGAAACAATTTAGTTTTAGCCCTAAAGTTGGTTTTCAGTTTGAAAAACAGAATTTAGAAAGTGCTATTTTAACATCTGAAAACACAATTAAAAATTTTGAAAATAATTTAGATTGGTTACGCACTAAATTCTATTTTAATTTACAATCACAATACAAAAAAGAGAAATTACGGATGGAATTAAAAACTCCAATTAATTTTTATAATTATCAATTAGAGGATAAACCATTACAACGCAACCAAAACCTAAATAGACTCACTTTTGAACCTAAATTATTATTAAATTATGATATTACTAATTTATGGCATATTGCTTCATCAATAAGCTTAAGCAATCAATTTGGCAGTATAAATCAAGTATATTATAATTACATCTTACTAAATTACAGAAACATACAACGTATAGATGCTCCTTTGCCTGAAACACAAAACATTAGTTATTCTATGTTTATTGGATATAGAAATCCTATTAAAGCATTATTTTTTAACTTATCTTATTTAAACACAGCAACTAATAATAATTTACTTTACAACTCACAAATTTTAGATAATGGTTCAATTAATTTTCAAGCTATTGAACAAAATAATGAAAGAAAATCTCATAATTTTTCTGCTAAATGTAGTAACTATATTAGTTCAATAAATACTAATATTACTATAAACACCAATTATACTTTACAGAATTTTGAGCAAATATTGAATGCTGAAATCACTAATATTTCAAGTCAAAATTGGGGTTTTAATGGAAAGTTAGACATTGACATTACTGAATGGTTAAATACAGAATTGACATCTAATTTTCAGTTTTCAAACAATCAAATTCAAGAACAAAAAAATCAAATAATAGCTCAACAATTTCATAAATTCAATCTAAACATCTATCCAAAAGAGAATCAATACTTAAGTCTAAAAACAGAATTTATTAAAAACAATTTATTCTCTGAAACTACCAAATATTTATTTACAGATTTAGTATATCGTTACACTTGGAAAAAGAAAAATATTGATTTTGATTTACAATGGAATAACATTTTTAACACAGAAAATTATAAAACTGTAAATATTGACAATTTTAGTTACTTGGAATCTAATTTTAGATTAAGACCTACACAAGTATTGTTTAAGGTTAGATTTTCACTATAAAAAGACCTTTAGATTTATTTTGTAGAAATTGTTTAATTTGTAAGATGGTAAACAACTGATTTTAACCAATCATTAAGTATACCAATAAAGAAACTGAATTGACTGCTATTTCAATTTCAAAATAATCATAACTAATTAACAGCTTATTCTTTTTTAGATGCAAAGCCAAGTATTAAAATTCAAAGATTTTGCCTAATATCGAAATAGCTTAAATCGAACTCACGTTATTTAGCAAAAGAAATAATAATAAACCCTAAAAAAGAAGTTATTATAAACTGGCCAAAAAACATTAAAACTATGACAAAAGGTGAATATAAAAAAGCTGGTGATGAATATTATAACAAACTAAAAAAAGAGAGAAAGTAGAATTATTTTAACAACTCACCACTCTTAACATTTTAATTAAAATGAATATATTATGGTGAATTCAAGTAGTAATTACAACATCATAATTTTATAAGTGCACATTAAATTTAGGCAGTTAGGTTTTAGGGAAAAAAATCATCATAAGAAAAAAAGTCTTCCTAAAAGCTGTTTTATTAAACTTACAAAACTATTTTTAATATACTTATTGTTAATATTATACTAAATTAAAAACACCCCATTTTTTAAAAAACATTTTTTCCTACATTAGCTGTATCCTAAAAAGGAAATGAGTTTTACAAAGTCCTCTAATCCTGATTTTTAGACAATGGGTGACCCCTTAACCAATATTTAGTTTTATTTTATACTTTGTAAGTAACATTTGGCTTTGTAAATAGACTTTGTAGTAAAATTATGTATAACCGACCTTAAAAAATAAAAAAGGTCTAAAATTTAACGTTACTAAGAAAAAAATATTTAGTGTAGTTGCTGTTGTTCTGTTTGCAAGTGCAAGTCTTAGTGCGAATGACACAATTAATAAAGTTTCTAAAGCTAAAGTAGAAGATGGAAGAGCTTCTGATTGTGTTAGAGAGGCAAGATCAAGAACGTATGCTATTGCGGCAGCATTTGATGAACAACCAAATGACGATTTAGACTTTTATCTAGCAGTTTATGATGCAATTTATATGGATTGCTACACTCAATAAAACACAAAAGGGATAGTTCGCAACTATCCCTTTATAAAAATATATTATGAAATACATCACTCTTATATTTATACTTTTTCAAAGTATTAACTTTCAACCTATAAACAAAATATCAGGCAAAATAACTTACGAAGTAGACCTGAATAAAAAATTGTTGAATAAAAAGGCAATTGATGATAATCCAAAACTAAAATTTATAATCGAAAATGCAGACCCTGTATTATATAATTTAATTTTTGATAACAATATATCAAAATATGAAATAGTAGAGTCAATTCAAAATGACAGTAAATCTAAATTAAACATCGTTAAAACCGGATCTGGTGGTAGCAATGTGTTTTATTATAATAACAATAATAAAAAAACAGAAAAACAAATGTCGTTAGGAGGAGATAATTTCATTATTGAAATCAATAAAAAAAACTGGAAAATTTTAAATCAATCCAAGAAAATAGGAAAATATAGTTGTGTCAAAGCACTTTTACTTGATTCAAAAAACGAACAAACATCTATAAGCGCTTGGTTTACAACAGACATTCCTCTAAGTTATGGCCCAAAAGATTATAATGGTCTACCAGGGGTTATCTTAGAGTTAAATACAGGAAAGTTCATATACAAAGCTACTCAAATTTTTATATCTGATAATTATATCCAAATAGAAAAAAATCTTGAAGGAAAAAGAATGAGTGAAAAAGATTTCAGAGAAAAATTTAAAAACTTCTTTGACAAAAGGTGAATATAAAAAAGCTGGTGATGAATATTATAACAAACTAAAAAAAGAGAGAAAGTAGAATTATTTTAACAACTCACCACTCTTAACATTTTAATTAAAATGAATATATATATTATGGTGAATTCAAGTAGTAATTACAACATCATAATTTTATTAGTACTCATTAAATTTACAAGTTAAGTTTTAGGAAAAATTTAAATTTCATCATAAGAAAAATAGTCTTCCTAAAAGCTGTTTATTAAACTCACAAAACTATTTTTTAACTAATAGTTAAAAATGTGTAGTATTTTAAATACACATCTTGTTAACATTGTGTTAAATTAAAAAATACCCCCCCCATTATTAAAACATATTTTCTTACATTAGCTGTGTCATAAAAAAAGAAAATGAGTTTTACAAAGTCCTCTAATTCTGATTTTTAGACAATGGGTAATCCCTTAACCAACGTTGGTTTTTATTTTATACTTTGTAAGTAACATTTGGCTTTGTAAATAAACTTTGTATGTTTTAGACTTTGTAGTAAAATGAGTATTAACTGACCTTAAAAAATAAAAAAGGTCTAAAATTTAATGTTATGAAGAAAAAAATATTTAGTATTGTTGCTGTTGTATTATTTGTAGGTGCAAGTTTAAGTGCTAAAAATTATACAGTAATAAATGAATCCAATAGTGTTGAAATCGATTGTGATCAACTAGCACATGACATTGATGATGCAGCTGAAGAAGCTGGTGCAACTAAACAAGAGGCTTATGAATTATCAGAAGCAATATATCAATTATGCCTATTGTTGCCATAGGCATTAAATTAAACAGGAGATCTTTAATTATGATCTCCTGTTACTAATCTTTAAAAATATTATGCAAAAAAAAATATTAATTTTATTTCTACTTTCTATCTCAATTGGAATTTACTCTCAAAATAATACAATAAAATATAATGCTTCTACAACAAAAATGCTTAAGGATGGTTCTAAAAACGGTACACTAAGTGATATTAACAATATATTACTAAACTCAACATTAGATTTTAAATTAACTTTTAATACTAATGAATCTTTATATGAGTTAGATGAACTTTTAGATGACAGTATCAATAATAAAATAGCTAACATTTTTTATGGTGCGTCAAAAAAGTATTATATTAACCTATCCACCAGTAAATTTATTCTTCAATCTTTGGCATACGGAGATTTATACCTTGTTACTCTAAACAAACCAAAATGGGTATTAACCAAGGAAGCTAAAAAAATAGGAAAATATATATGCTACAAGGCTACAACAACATACACCACAGTAAACAGTAAAGGCAGTTTTAATAAATTAGTAACAGCTTGGTATACTCCAGAAATAAAGGGGAATTTTGGCCCTCATGGTTATTTTGGCTTACCAGGAATGATTTTAGAGTTACAAGACGATAAACTATTATTTTCTGCCACAGAGATAAATCTATCTTCTAATAAGAAAAAAACTATACAAAAACTTACTAAAGGGAAAAAAATATCAAAAAAAGAATATGACAATTTAAATCCTCCACCTCGCAAAAGGAAATAATGCTTAAGACTTTTCTTCTAAGCCTAAACACATATTTAGGTATTATATTTATGCTAACTTATCTTAGTAACTACAGTCAAGAAATCGTATATAAAGGCATTGTACAAGACAGTCTAAAAAACCCATTACCCTCTGCCAATATTTTAGCTTTTCCAGATAGTGATGATGCAGAAACAACCTTTGCCATAACCAATGAAAAAGGCAATTACATATTACGTTTGCAAAAAGGTTACACCTACCAAATTAACATTAGTTATTTAGGATATAAAAAACTTGTTTTTAAAACCATTGCTACAGAAAAAACTACTAAAAACTTTGTTTTACAAGAAGACGTAAACACTTTAGACGGTGTAGAGCTTACCTATAAAATACCTATAGAGGTTAAAGAAGATACTACCGTTTATGATACAGATGCCTTTACCAATGGCAAAGAACGCAAACTACGAGAAACCTTAAAAAAATTGCCTGGTTTAGACGTAGACAGGGAAGGTAATGTAACCTCTAACGGCAAAAAAATTACCAATGTTTTGGTAGACAACAAACCCTTTTTTACAGGAAATACAAAAATGGCTGTAAACAACATACCCGCCAATGTTGTAGACCAAATAGAGATTATAGACAACTATAGTGAAATTGCAATGCTAAAAGGGTTGCAAAACACAGATAAAATGGCATTAAACATTAAGCTTAAAAAAGATAAAAAACAATTTTTATTTGGAGATTTAGACGTTGCTGCTGGTCATAAAGATAGATACTCTATACACCCAAATGTGTTTTACTACAGCCTTAAAACCAACATTAATTTTATAGGTGACGTAAATAACACTGGAGAAAAAGCTTTTACGTTTAGTGACTATATGGAGTTTGAAGGTGGTTTTAGCAAAATATTGGCTAGTTCTGGTAGTATGTCTAGCTTGTTCCAATCAGACTTTAGCCAGTTTTTAAGCAACAACGATTTTAAAGAGCGTAGTCAAAAATTTGGAGCACTTAATGTACGCCAAACATTAAACAACAAAACAGATATTAGTGGTTATGTTATTGCATCTAAAACAGACACCAATACAGAAAACCAAACCGAAAATCTTTACCAAAACAACAACGATCCTTTTACAGAAAACAGAACAACTACTAGCAACGCAAATAACTTTTTTACTATTGGTAAAATAACCCTAGATTATAACCCAACATACAAAGAAGATTTTGCTTTTAATACGTTTGTAAAACTAACCAACAACAATGGTTTAAATACTATTAATACAAACAGCCCAACAAACACTAATAGCATACGTACCGCTAATGATATAGATGCACTAACGGTAAAACAAAATGTATCGTACAGTCGTAAACTAACAGACAACCATACCGGTACTTTAGAGGCCACGCACAGTTATACCATAGACAAGCCCAACACAAATTGGCAAACAGATAAAGAAATACTACAAGGATTAATTCCGTTACAGACAGATGATGTATATAACATACAGCAAACAAAAGAAGTAAAAACACATAGTGTAAATGCCATTGTAAAAGACTATTGGGTGTTAAACAACTACAACCACTTGTATTTTAGTTTGGGTGTAAACTCAACCTTTAACTCGTTTATAAATGAAGATGTACAGCTCTTAAGTAGCGGAGAAATAAACAATTTTAATACCGCTGATTTTGGCAACAACCTACAGCATAATTTTATAGACACTTACATTGGAGTAGAATACAAATTTAGAACTGGTATTTTTACGTTTAAACCTGCCGTATACCAACATTATTTTAATTGGTCTTTACATCAGTTACAAACAAAAACAACCAACACAAAAACGGTACTTACACCAGAGTTTACTACAGAAATTAAATTTAAAAATGGTGCTAAAGCAAATTTTAAATACAAAGTAAATGCTCGTTTCCCTTCTGTAAACAATTTAGCAAGTAATTTTATACTCCGTAATTTTAATTCGGTTTTTAGAGGCAATGCCAACCTAGAAAATGAGTTTTTTCATACCACAAATTTTAATTACTTTAAAAGAAGTTTATTGCGCGGCTTATTTTACAACCTAAATATAAGATACAATAAAAAAACAGAGCAGTTAAAAGGAGAAACACAGTTGCAAGGCATTAACCAGTTTAATTCTTTAATCCTATTTAAACAACCAGAAGACGACTGGTACTTTAGTGGCAATTTTAATAAGAGAATAAAAAAAATAAGGGCTAAATACAGAGGCTCATACAACTACAGTAATTTTTATCAGGTTGTAAACTCAGAGACACAAAAAAATACTTCTGGGAGATTCTCAAATACCGTAAGCCTAGAGACTGTTTTTAAAAAAGGCCCAAATTTAGAGGTTGGCTACACACAAACCGATAGTAACTACAACACTTCAGTAGGGAAAAACAAGTATAGAAATACCAATTTTTTTACCTATTTAGATTATGTTTTTCTAGAAGATTTTACCTTAAAAGCAGAATATAATTTTGATAATTATGTGAATAAAGACCAAAACATAGATAATAGTTTTGACAATGCTATGGTTTCTCTTTTTTACCAACAAGAAGATAGTCCTTGGGGTTTTGAAATTAAAGCGACTAATCTATTTGACACACAGTTTAAACAAGACAACTCTTTTAATGCTTTTTTAATTAGTGACAGTAAAACCTTTATTCTACCTAGAATTGTACTCTTTAAAATTAGTTACAAACTATAGCTGTTTTAAATTGTAGTTTTATACTAATTTAACTATACAATACACGCATTAAGCGTGTTCATTTTTGGTCTATTTTATTATTCATAATTTCCATAACTATGGCTATGCAAAACACTTACAGCGTCATAGACCAAAAAAGCAACTTTGTTTTATTTACGGAATTTTATACTAAAAATGGTATTATATTTGCAAAAATTTTATCGCCTTTTGGGAAAATCCCTCATTCTAAAATCTTTTGCACAGCTTCCGCAAATGCAGAAACTGCAAATAGCTATTGCCAATAATGAAAACCAGAACTCACTTACTGGTTTAACTGGCTCTGCTCTATCTTTTATAATTTCTGAAACTTTTAAGCAAACAAATGTTCCTTTTTTAGTTGTCTTTAGTGACAAAGAAGAAGCTGCTTATCACTTAAATGATTTAGAACAACTGGTTGGCGAAAATGATGTTTTTTTTTACCCTGGCAGTTATCGTAGACCGTACCAGATAGATGAGGTAGATAATGCTAATGTACTCTTGCGTGCAGAGGTTTTAAACCGAATAAATTCTCGTAAAAAACCAGCATTATTAGTAACGTATCCAGATGCATTGTTTGAGAAAGTTGTTACTAGAAAAGAACTAGATAAAAGCACACTAAAAATTAAGATTGATGACACTATTAGCCTAGATTTTTTAAACGAAGTTTTATTTGAATATAAGTTTAAACGTGTAGATTTTGTTACAGAGCCAGGTGAATTTTCTGTTCGTGGTGGCATTGTAGATGTATTTTCTTTTTCTAATGATGTCCCCTACAGAATTGAGTTTTTTGGTGACGAGGTAGATAGCATAAGAACTTTTGATGTAGAAACACAATTATCTACAGAAAAAGTAACCAAAATTACCATTGTTCCTAATGTTGAAAATAAGTTTTTAAATGAATCTAGAGAGAGTTTCTTAAAATATATTTCAGCAAATACCGCTGTTTTTTCCAAGAATACAGATTTGTTATATAGCAGGTTAGATTCTCTTTTTAACAAAGCAAAAGATGCCTTTACAAGGCTCCTGGGCGAATTAAAACACGCAAAACCAAACGAGTTATTTGTAAATTCTGATCAATTAAAAAAAGAATTTCAAGAATTCAGTGTTATAAACATAAATCAGAAAGCAACTGAAAATACGATTTCTTTTCAGTCTAAACCCCAACCTTCTTTCAATAAAAAGTTTAATTTATTAATTGAAAACCTAAACCAAAATCACTCTAACAACTATACAAATTATATTTTTTGCGCCACAGAACAGCAAGCAAAACGTTTTCATGACATTTTTGACGAAGTAGAGCAAGACGTGCATTACCAAACGGTAGTTTTTCCGCTCCACCAAGGTTTTATTTTAGACGATTTAAAAATTGCGTGCTACACAGATCATCAAATATTTGAACGTTACCATAAATTTCACCTTAAAAATGGCTACGCCAAAAAACAAGCTATTACGCTCAAAGAACTTACCAAACTAGAAATTGGTGATTATGTTACGCACATAGATCATGGAGTTGGTAAATTTGGTGGACTCCAAAAAATAGATGTAGAAGGCAAAAAACAAGAAGCCATAAAACTAGCCTACGGAGAAAGAGATGTTTTATATGTAAGCATACATTCTTTGCACAAAATATCTAAATTTACAGGCAAAGATGGCAAGCCACCTAAAGTATACAAACTGGGTTCTGGTGCTTGGAAAAAACTAAAACAGAAGACCAAATCTAGAGTCAAGAAAATTGCGTTTGACCTTATTAAGGTTTACGCCAATAGAAGATTAAAAAAAGGGTTCCAATACGCCCCAGACAGTTATTTACAACATGAACTAGAAGCTTCTTTTATTTACGAAGACACACCTGACCAAAGCAAGGCTACCGAAGACATTAAAAATGATATGGAAAATGAACGTCCAATGGATCGTTTAATTTGTGGTGATGTTGGTTTTGGAAAAACAGAAGTAGCCATACGAGCTGCATTTAAAGCAGTTGATAATGGTAAACAAGTTGCAGTTTTGGTACCAACTACCATATTGGCTTTTCAGCATAATAAAACGTTTACAGAACGCTTAAAAGATATGCCAGTTACGGTAGACTATCTAAATAGATTTAGAACTGCAAAAGAGAAAAAAGACACTTTAGAACGTTTAGAAACTGGTAAAGTAGATATTATTATTGGTACACATCAGTTGGTAAACAAAAATGTAAAATTTAAAGATTTGGGGCTTCTGATTGTAGATGAAGAACAAAAATTTGGAGTTGCCGTGAAAGACAAGCTTAAATCCATAAAAGAAAATGTGGATGTGCTTACACTAACTGCAACCCCTATTCCTAGAACTTTACAATTTAGCCTAATGGCAGCAAGAGATTTATCTGTCATAAATACCGCACCACCAAACAGATACCCAATAGACAGCCACGTTATTCGCTTTAGTGAAGAAATTATTAGAGATGCTATATCCTATGAAATTCAGCGAGGCGGACAAGTATTTTTTATTCACAACCGCATAGAAAACATTAAAGAAGTAGCTGGTATGATTCAACGTCTAGTACCAGATGCCAAAATTGGCATAGGTCACGGCCAAATGGAAGGAAAAAAACTAGAAACCCTAATGCTTGCTTTTATGAATGGTGAGTTTGATGTTTTAGTTTCTACAACCATTATAGAAAGTGGCTTAGATGTTACCAACGCAAATACCATTTTTATTAATAACGCAAATAATTTTGGATTAAGTGACTTACATCAAATGCGTGGACGAGTTGGGCGTAGCAACAAAAAAGCATTTTGTTATTTTATAACGCCCCCGTACGATTCTATGAGTAATGATGCCCGTAAAAGAATACAAGCCTTAGAGCAATTTACAGAACTAGGAAGTGGATTTAACATTGCAATGAAAGATTTGGAAATTCGTGGAGCTGGTGACATTTTAGGAGGAGAACAAAGCGGATTCATTAATGAAATTGGTTTTGATGCCTACCAGAAAATATTAGCCGAAACAGTTGAAGAGTTAAAAGAAAACGAGTTTAAAGAACTGTATGAAGAAGTAGAAGGAAAAAACAAAGTGTTTGTAAAAGAAACCCAAATAGATTCTGATTTTGAACTTTTATTTCCTGATGATTATGTAAACAATGTTACAGAACGATTAAACTTATACACCCAATTAAACCAATTAACCACAGAAGAAGGTTTATCTAAATTTGAAAAAGAGTTAATAGATCGTTTTGGAGAAATTCCTAGTCCAGTTGAAGATTTACTTAACTCTGTTCGTATAAAATGGATAGCAAACAGCATTGGTCTAGAAAAAATAATACTTAAAAAAGGTAAAATGATTGGGTATTTTATCGCAGACCAACAATCTGGTTTTTATCAAAGCCCTATTTTTACAAAAGTATTACAATTTGTACAGGCGTATAATTCTATCTGTAAGATGAAAGAAAAACAAACTCGCAGTGGTTTACGTTTACTTTTGGTTTTTGACAAAATAACTACCGTAGAAAAAGCATTGACTAGTTTAAAACCTTTTTCTGAATATTAAAACCTTAATGTAATATGTAAGTTTGGTTCGGTTTTTGAAAATACACATTATACATTAAAGTCTGTTAATTGATTAAGCACAAAAAATGAAAAAAATAATAGCGTTTTTACTTGTACTTACTATGGTAAGTATGAATGCACAACATACAATATCTGGCACATTTTCTCCTTCTAAAGACTATACATGGGTAATTGCATATAAAGTTATGCCTAGTTCGCAAGTATATATTGCAGATAGTAAAATAGAAGAAGGTAAGTTCACATTAAAAATGCCCCCAAACGCTTCTCCTGGCACGTATAGATTGGTATATGCAGTACCGCAAGAAGAATATAATTTTGATGTATTGTATAATGGCAAAGAAGATGTTGTAGTTAACTTCAACGCACAAGACGGAGCAACTTACACACAATCTAAAGACAATCAATTACTAACCAATTATTTTTTAGAAATCAACGCTCTTCAAAAACAAATCATTGATTTTTACACATCTAACAGTTCTAATAAAAGTGAATTAGCTAGTTTATATACAAAGCTTAACAACAAGCAAGCAAAGTATGAAAACGAATCTAATGGACTGCTTTCAAATAATTTCATTAAAGCCAACAAACCCTATATTGCAAAATCTTATGAATCTGTATATGATTATGTAAAAAAGAAAAAAGAAAATTACTTTACATATTTAGATTATAAAAACATTCAATTGCAAGCTTCTTCTTTTTTAACCGATAAAACAATAAACTATGTATTTACCTCTCTCCCTTTAAATAAAATATCAAAAGATGCCACAGAGAAAATAGTACAAAAAAACATACAAGAAGTAACAAGCAAATTAAATGGTGTTTCTGACAATTATAAGTTCCTTTTGTATTATGACTTATGGTTATATGCTGCCGGCATCACATACAATAAGACATCAGATTATATTTACAAAAACCACCTTAAAAACTTAGGAAACACAACCAACAATCAACAATTAGTTAAAGAAGTAGAGACGCACACAAGGTTAAGGTTTGGTGCTAAAGCTCCTGAAATAAAATGGAACAACAATAAAAATAGTTTAAGTTCCCTAGCACCATCAGAAAACTATGTAATAGTGTTTTGGAGCAGCTCTTGTTCTCATTGCCTTGAAGAATTGCCATTGTTGCATTCTGCCTTAAAAACAGTTAAAAACATAAAGGTACTTGCTGTTGGACTAGAAGATAGGGAAGAAGATTGGAAACAAGAATCTAAAAAATTAAATGGCTTCACACACGCCTTATCCTTAGGAAAGTGGGATAGTGAATATGCTAACCTATACAACATTTCATCTACACCAACTTATTTTATATTAGATAAAGACAAAAGAATTGTTGCCAAACCAGAAACATACAAAAGTGTTATGGAATATTTTAAGAAAAAATAAGTAACTAACTTAAAATATAAAAGCGAGCGCAAATTCAGCATAAAAAAGCTAAATTCCTTATATCTAAAATCAAACTTATAGTGCTTTTAAGTCCTTAATGGTTTTAAAGGCAACATCTACTTGTTCATCATCCACTAAAATAGTAAACTCATTTGTTGTAGATATAACTTCATATAATATGATACCTTCCCATGCCAATCGTTGAAAAATAAAATAATAAATTCCAGGAACTGATACATTTTCAGATGGTAATTTTACCGTTATGGACGATAAATTTTCTGCCTTTTGTGTACACCTTTCGCTCTTAAACAACTCTTCTACTGTAGCATTTAAGCTATTATTTACTACAATATTAAGCTCATTTACTCCCCTAGATGACGTATAAAAAACATCTTTGTTTTTATTAACCTCTTTTAATAGATAAGTTTGGTTTTCTAAAATAGAATCTGAAACTAAAAAAGTAAAATCTGTTAAAGAAGACCTTACGGTTATTTCACCAATATTTTTTAAGACCTTAATAATTTTATGCGTAGCCCTAAACTCCATATCATCAGATAAGCGTTTTAATGCCATTACAATTGCACCATTTCTAATGTTCTTACCAAGTTCAGATTCTATTTCTGGCTTAATAATTCTAGACAAAGAAGTTAGATTAATGATACTCTGTGCTAAAGCACTTTGCAAAAAAGGCTTCTTTCTAATATACTGCTCCACAACTGATGCTATAGTTTTCATCTCACTTCTTTTTAGTTTGTATCTTGATTGCTATTTTTTACACTAAAAATTGTAATAAAGCATCAAAATTAACAAATTGTTATATATAAAACAAAAAATATTTTTATCAAAAACCAAAACTACTTTATCCCTAAAAGTGGTAAAATGCGTTTTCTAAGTGTTCTATCTCTATTTTATTTTGCTTTTTAAAAACTGTAATAATGTCAAAACGCACTTCAACATCCAAATCATTTTCAACAATATAATGATCTGTAGCTACTACCAAAAGCTTAATTTTTTTACTTGTTACCGTTTCCGCAATATTCTCTAAAAACTTACTACTTCTAGACTTTACCTCTACAATAACCAATACATTTCCCTTTTTAGCAATAATATCTATTTCTGCTTTTAAGTATCTGTAATTTTTACAACATATTGTGTACCCTTGTTTTTGCAAAAAACTTGCAGCCAACTGCTCTCCTTTATTTCCAAAGTCATTGTGAATAGCCATAAATGATACTTATTTGATTCAAAAAATTGGTATTTCATCGAAAAAATACGCATTTTACCATCTAAATCAAAGGTTCTAACGTAAATTGTAAACTGCTTCTAATGTTTTTTTTATGGTTATTATACTGTATGCCATATTTTAACGTTAAAAGTAAACACATTACCCAAAAACCTACATACTAATGCAACTATAATTATGGAATATTTTGCAAATTGCAATACAGCGACACTTAGGCTCTATACTACGCCGCTAGACAAACAAAAAGCAGAACACTTGTATAGAAGACTAGGCTTTAGTGCTTCTGTAGACACTATAAATCAAGCTATTGGCAAAAACGTCTCTCCTCTTATAGATGACCTAATAGCAGAAGCTGTAAACATGGCTCCACAAGCTGCTCCTACTTGGGCAGATTGGACAGAAGCCAATTACCCAGCTGATGATGACGCTAGAGATCAACTACAAAATGATCAGCGAAAGCAATGGCACAATGGATACATCAATGGTTTACTAACTAATAATCTTAGAGATCGTTTAAGCTTTTTTTGGAGCAATCACTTTGTAACTGAATACAGAATATATCGTTGTAATTCCTTTTTGTACTATTATACAAACTGTTTACAACGCAATGCCTTAGGTAATTTTAAAACATTTGTAAGTGAAATAGGGCTAACTAATGCAATGCTTTATTATCTGGATGGCGTTTTTAACAATGGTAAAAATCCCAACGAGAATTATGCACGAGAATTATATGAGCTTTTTACATTGGGTGAAGGAAACAACTATACAGAAGAAGACATAGTAGAAACTGCAAAAGCTTTAAGTGGTTATGTAGAGAGAAGTGATATTGGATGCTCACCTGTATCTTTTGATGCAACCAAACATAATAGTGGGAGTAAAACCATTTTTGGACAAACTGCTAATTTTGATTATGATGGGGTTATAAATAACCTTTTTGATCAACGTACAACAGAAATAAGTTGGTTTATTTGTAAAAAATTATATGAGTTTTTTGTTCATCCAGATTCAGATGATGAAGAAAATAATGGAACGGCAAAAGAAGTTATAGATGAACTTGCATTGACTTTTAGATCTAATAATTTTGAAATAGTTCCAGTGTTGTCTCAACTTTTTAAAAGTGAACATTTTTTTAATGATGAAGCCATTGGTGTAATTATTAAAAGTCCGTTTGACGTATATCTAAACCTCATAAATGAAACTAATTTCACTTATGATGAAACTATAATATCCAATATTAGTAATACCTCAAGATTATTAGGACAAGAGATGTTTAATCCGCCAGGTGTAGAAGGCTGGTACAGAGACAGAACTTGGATTAACACTAATTTTATGATTGGAAGATGGTTATCATCTGAAATGTTTTTGGGACTATTTTGGAATAATAACTCAGATGAATTCTTAGATTTTGCCATAGCAGTAACCCCTAATCCTACTGCAGAAAACAATCCAGATGTTGTGACCAAAGCAATTTTAGATAAGCTACTGCCAAAAGGAATTGCAGACGATCAACTACAAAATGCATATGATGTTTTCAGGGATGAATCCCTAACACAATATTATGCTGCCCCAGAAGGAGATGGATCCTGGTCGTTATATAATTATGCAGATTCTTCTAAACAACAAGTATATTTTTTACTACTACACATTATAAGACAACCAGAATTTCAATTAAAATAACCTATTTATTATGTGCAATACTCACCCAAAAATTCAACATAAAGATAAAGATGCTCATGATTTAGAACATAAATCATGGAACAGACGTTCTTTTTTACAAGCAATGGGAATAGCAGGTTCCGGTTCAATAATGCTAGGTAGCAACTTGGTTAGTGCATCTGCTCCTTCACCATTATCCAGTGCCATTGCTGATGCAGAATCTGATAAAATATTAATACTAATAAGGCTTGCTGGTGGTAATGATGGTCTTAGTACTGTTATTCCCATAGAGCAGTATGATGCCTACGCTAATGCAAGACCTAACATCTATATTCCTGAAAGTAAAGTATTAAAATTAACCAATGAATTTGGTGTACCTTCATATATGCAATCTTTAGAAGCTATGTGGGGAGAGGGCCAGTTTAAAGCAGTTCATGGTGTTGGGTATGAGAATCAAAGTTTATCACACTTTACAGGATCTGATATTTTTGCAAATACAGAATTAGATCCGCCAAACCCTTTTATAAGAGAAAACACTGGTTGGATGGGCAGGCATTTTGAAGATTGCTTCCCTGATTATTTAATGAATCCGCCAGAAGCTCCAGCAGCCATACAAATTGGACAATTTGGTAGTTTAGTCTTTCAAGGAGAAGAAACTAACTATGCCTTTGTTACTAGTAACATAGACCAGCTAGAGCAAATAGCAGAAACTGGAGAAAATTACGCTTTAGACCCTTCGCTTTTTGATAATTGTATGTACAGTGATCAATTACGATTTTTAAGAGGTGTTGCCAATACTACATATGAATATTCAGGTAAAATTCATGCTGCATATGAGCGTGGTAAAAACTTAGATTGCGGCATAGAATACCAAAACAATTATTTTGCAAAACAATTAGCAGTAGTAGCTAGACTTATAAAAGGCAATTTAGGCACAAAAGTATATATGATATCTATGTCTGGTTTTGACACTCACGGAAACCAACCATTAGTTCACGAACGTTTAATGACAAATTTGTCTGTTGCTATTAACGATTTTTACAAAGATCTTGCTTGTACAGACCAAGATGAAAAAGTTTTAAGTATGACTTTCTCAGAATTTGGCCGTAGGATTTATGAAAATGGTTCTAACGGAACAGATCATGGAAAAGCTGCACCAACATTATTTTTTGGATCAGGACTTAATGGTAGTGCCTTTGTTGGTGACCACCCTTCTCTTGAAGACCCAGATGGTAGAGGAAATCTGGAATACACAATGGATTTTAGGGATTTATATGGTACAGTATTAGCAGAATGGCTTTGTGTTCCAGTAGAAAAAGTAGAGCAGCACTTGTTAGGAAAAACGTATGTGCCAGTCAATTTAGGATTTGGCTGTAGTGGTATGGATTTTCCTGACATAGTCTATAGTGATGGTAAGCCAGACTTACCAGGACCACCAGATGGTGACGGGGGTACAGACCCTACAAATCCACAGTTAGAAAATGCAGTTGTCCATAAACCGTATTACCCAACAGATGGTAACCCACATATACACTTAGAAATGCCCTTTACTGCGCACGTAGACATTCAATTATACAATATATTGGGTCAGAACCTAGGAACTATATACAATGCTATGACAACCGAAGGGACTCAAGAAATAAACATTAGAGAACGCATACCTGTAAACCTTGCCACAGGGAAGTATATTTACAGAATTAGTGTCAAAAATCAAAAAATGAGCAAATCTGTTATGGTGGCATAATCAACAATAAAACTATAACTAAGCAAGCCTTCAATCTTTATAAATCTTGAAGGCTTTTATTTTTTCATTCATTTCTATCTACCTCCGCCATAAAAATCTTTATTTTTGCGACTTAATCCAACTTTAATGGCGCAGAAAACCAAAACCCCAAGTAGATATACAATTACAGCAGCATTACCCTATACAAATGGTCCAATTCATATTGGTCATTTAGCAGGTGTATATATTCCAGCAGATATTTACGCACGCTATTTAAGAGGCAGAAACAAAGATGTTGCTTTTGTTTGTGGTAGTGATGAGCATGGTGTCGCTATTTCTATGAAAGCAAAAAAAGAAGGCATTACACCTAAAGAAGTTATAGATAAGTATCACTCTATAATAAAAAAATCTTTTGTGGATTTTGGAATTACATTTGACAATTACTCACGTACCTCAGCAAAAGTACATCACGATACAGCTTCAGAATTTTTCAAAAATTTATATGACAAAGGTAATTTTATTGAAGAAACTACTGAACAATTGTACGATGCAGATGCAAAACAGTTTTTAGCAGATAGGTTTGTAATTGGTACGTGCCCTAAATGTGGCCATAAAGAAGCATATGGTGATCAGTGTGAGAATTGTGGTTCTACCTTAAGTGCTACAGAATTAATAAATCCAAAATCCACTATATCTGGTGCCATCCCTTCCTTAAAAGAAACAAAACATTGGTTCTTACCTTTAGACAAATATGAAGATTTTTTAAAAGAATGGATTTTAGAAGGACACAAAAACGATTGGAAGCCTAACGTATACGGACAATGTAAATCTTGGATAGATGATGGTTTAAAACCACGTGCTGTAACTAGAGATTTAGATTGGGGAATCCCTGTTCCTGTTCCTGGAGGAGAAGGTAAAGTTTTATATGTTTGGTTTGATGCTCCCATTGGTTACATATCGGCTACCAAAGAATGGGCTGCCAGAGAAGGTAAAGATTGGGAACCCTATTGGAAAGATGAAAACACTAAAATGCTTCACTTTATTGGTAAAGATAATATTGTATTTCACTGTATTATTTTCCCTAGTATGTTAAAAGCACACGGAGATTTTATTCTACCTGAAAATGTGCCTGCAAACGAATTCTTAAACTTAGAAGGAAATAAATTATCAACCTCTAAAAATTGGGCTGTTTGGCTGCATGAATATTTAGAAGATTTTCCAAATATGCAAGATGTATTGCGCTATACATTAACTGCAAGCGCACCTGAAACCAAGGATAACGATTTTACTTGGAAAGATTTTCAGGCTCGTAATAATAATGAGTTGGTTGCTATTTTTGGTAACTTTATAAATAGAGTTGTTGTATTAACAAACAAATATTACAGTGGCGTTTTACCTACTCCTGCTGAATTTTCTGAAATAGATGCTACTACTTTAGCAGAAGTAAAAAAATACCCAGAAATAATTTCTAGTTCTTTAGAACGATATAGATTTAGAGAAGCTGGCCAAGAATTAATGAATCTTGCTAGACTTGGGAACAAATATTTGGCAGATGAAGAGCCTTGGAAAGTAATAAAACAAGATGAAGAACGCGTAAAAACTATTATGTATATAGCTTTACAAATAGCGTCTGCTTTAGCAGTTTTAAGCGAGCCTTTTCTACCATTTACATCAGCTAAACTAAAGAATATTTTAAATGCAAGCGCTTCAGATATAACTCTACAGTGGGATACTATTGCTACATTAGATGTATTTTTAGCAGCTGGCCATACTATAAATAAAGCTGAACTTTTATTTAGAAAAATTGAAGACCAAGAAATTGAAGCACAATTATCAAAATTAGAAGCTACTAAAAAAGTAAACTTACAAATGAACAAAGAGGTTACACCACAAAAAGACACTATTACTTTTGATGATTTCACAAAACTAGATATGCGTGTTGGTACTATTATTGGAGCGGAAAAAATGCCTAAAACCAAAAAATTATTGGTTTTAAAGGTAGATACAGGCTTAGATACTCGTACCATAGTTTCTGGTATAGCAGAAAGCTTTACTCCTGAAGAAATTATAGGCAAAAAAGTAACTGTATTAGTAAACTTAGCACCAAGAGCATTACGAGGGGTAGACAGTGAAGGAATGATTTTAATGACTGAAAATGCAGATGGAAAACTGGTTTTTGTAAACCCAGATGAAGATAATGTAAATAGTGGTAAAACAATAAATTAAATTGTAATTTTATAAAAAAAAATATGTTATCAAAAAATATAGAAAAGGCGCTTAACAATCAGATAAAAATTGAAGCAGAATCTTCTCAAATTTATTTAGCAATGGCTTGTTGGGCAGAAGTTAAAGGTTTAGAGGGTGTTGCGGGTTTTATGTTCGATCAGTCTAATGAGGAGCGTGACCATATGCTTAAACTAATAAAATTTGTTAATGAGCGTGGCGGACATGCACAAATATCTGAACTTGCCGCACCCAACGTAACATTTTCTTCTTTTAAAGAAATGTTTGAAAAATTATTTGAACATGAAGTTTTTGTTTCTAATAGTATTAATGACCTTGTACACATTAGCCTTCAAGAAAAGGATTATGCAACACATAACTTCTTACAATGGTATGTTTCTGAGCAAATAGAAGAAGAAGCAATGGCCCGTACTATTCTAGATAAAATAAATCTTATTGGTGATGATAAGGGTGGACTATATTTGTTTGATAGAGATATACAGCAAATAACAGTTTCTACCGCAGCAGCAAATAACCCTCAATAAGTTTAACAAAATAAATTTATTTAGATTAATTTAAAATAACTATTTTTGTCTTACTATTTTTAGACATACATAGTTATGGGTATAAAAAAAGATAAGAAGAAAGAGAAAAAGGCATTAAAAAAATTAGAAAAGGCTGCTTCTAACGTTGCTAATAAAGTAAAAAGTAAATGCTGTAAAAAATATAAGAAATCAGAAAACAAACGTTGCAAGAAATGCCCTTGTTTTGATTTGCTTAAAAAAGTTGCGTAAAGCCTTGCGTTTCAAATAAATTACTATTTTTCTCATCTAGTTAATACTGCTTCAAGTATCTTTACTGTAAAATTAAACTCATTTTATATGCATTACCATTTAATTCATATGAGTTACAGTATAGTCTAAATTTTAAGTTATTTCGTATATACAAAAACAAATAAATATTATGAAACAATTAATAGTACTACTACTAGCCGTAAGTTTGGTTTCTTGCGGAGCATCAAAAACAGTTAGAACATCTAAAAAAGTAATTAAGGGAGAATGGACGCTAAGTACTATTTCCTACAGTGAAGTTGGCACTTATAATGTTACACTTTTAAATGACGTGTCTAAAGATTGCTTTAAAGGAAGTGCTTGGTCTTTTATCCCAAATAATAATACTGGAAAATACAGTATTAACAATGCAAATTGTGCTACAGGAGATCGTAATTTTATTTTTACTATTCA
The DNA here is from genome assembly GCA_947491225.1 of uncultured Cellulophaga sp. Classification (GTDB taxonomy): domain Bacteria; phylum Bacteroidota; class Bacteroidia; order Flavobacteriales; family Flavobacteriaceae; genus Cellulophaga. Next base: position 4,064 of record CANLIE010000020.1, on the reverse strand, counting down.
AGAAATAGATCCCGTAACTGGTTTGTATGATTTCCTTTTAAAACCAACTGATAGTAAAGGAAAAAGTCAAAACAATGTTGGTTTTAGGCTTAAACTAACATTACTAACAGAAAGTAATATGGTATGGGAACAAACATTATCAGTGGATGGCAAACCATTTACAATTTCAATGAACTTTGCAAAAGAAAATTAATAATTGACTTAGCGTAATACGTATTAATCTTATTTAAAATAAACATATGAAAACTATATTAAAAAAAATAGCAACTGGTGCATTTGCACTGGTATTAATTGCAAGTTTTACCAACTGTAAAGCTGTTAAAAATGCTAATAACAAACAAAAAGGAGCTGCTATTGGTGCTGCTGGTGGTGCACTTTTAGGTGCTATACTTGGTAACAACATTGGTAAAGGCGGCAACAGTGAATTAGGTGCTGTAATTGGTGGTGTTGTTGGTGGTGGTGCAGGAGTACTTATTGGTAACAGAATGGACAAACAGGCTCAAAAAATTGAAGAAGAAATACCAGGAGCTCAAGTAGAACGTGTAGACAATGGTATCATTATTACTTTTGATGAAAATAGCGGTGTGTTTTTTGACTCTGAAAAATATAATATCAATTCAGCATCAAAAACATCTTTAGACAAATTGGCTGATGTTTTTATGGAATACCCTGATACAAAAATTTTAGTGGTTGGGCATACTGATAGTTCTGGATCAGCTACCTACAATATGACCTTATCTAAAAACAGAGCCAATGCCGTTACAAACTACCTAATTAGCAAAGGGTTATTGGCTGGGAGATTTACAACAGAATGGTTTGGTGAAGAACAACCAACCAATGATAATAGCACAGCTGAAGGAAGAGCAAAAAACAGAAGGGTAAATGTTGCTATCTTACCAAATGAGAAAATGATTAAAGAAGCTAAAATGCAGTCTGGAGAAAACTAGAAAATTTATAGCATAGAAATTCGATTAAATCAATTGAGTTAAATATATTAGAGACCTTATAAAACTAAATTTATAAGGTCTTTTTTAATGATAAAATTTATAGTAAAACACACACAATTACCAGAGCGTAGTGTACAAAATACCATAGAACTTTTAAACGAGGATTGCACCATACCTTTTATATCTAGATATCGTAAGGAAAAAACAGGGAATTTAGACGAAGTTCAATTAGGTAATATAGTCACCTATAAAACACAGTTTGAAACCTTAGAAAAAAGAAAAACTGCCATTATTAAGGCATTGCAAGAACAAGAGGTGCTAACTCCTGAATTAAAAAGCAAAATAACCGCAACAGACAATCTTACTTCTCTAGAAGATATCTACCTTCCCTTTAAGAAAAAACGTAAGACAAAGGCTGAGACCGCTATCAAAAATGGTCTAGAACCACTTGCTAAAATGATAATGGCGCAGCGTACTGATGAAATTGAATACACTGCATCTAAGTATTTAAATGATGTTGTTATTAATGAAGATTTAGCTTTAGAAGGAGCCAGACATATTATTTCTGAATGGATTAATGAGCGTAGCGATATTAGAAGCGGCATACGTTTCCAGCTTGAAAATTACGCTATTATAACAACCAAAGTTATTGGCATAAAAAAAGAAGATGAAAAGGCTCAAAAATTTAGAGACTATTTTGATTGGAGTGAAGCATTAAAACGATGTCCTTCCCACAGATTGCTAGCTATTTTAAGAGCCGAAAAAGAAGGTTTTATTCGTGTTAAAATAGAGATAGACAACGATAGAGCTTTAGATAAAATTGAAAACAGAATTATAAAAAGTAATAATGCCTGTGGTAAACAAATAGAACTTGCTATACAAGACGCATACAAAAGACTACTACTACCCTCTTTGTCCAATGAGCTTTTAAAAAATGCCAAAGAAAAAGCAGATATAGAAGCTATCGCTGTATTTTCTAAAAACCTAAAACAATTATTATTGGGATCACCGTTAGGTGAAAAAAGAATTTTGGCTTTAGATCCTGGTTTTAGAACAGGTTGTAAATTAGTATGTTTAGATGCTCAAGGAGACTTATTACACAATGAAACCATTTATCCGCACGCACCTCAAAATAAAAGTACAGAAGCAATTAAAAAAATAAGCTCATTAGCAGATGCCTACAAAATAGAAGCCATTGCTATTGGTAATGGAACAGCATCTAGGGAAACTGAACACTTGGTAAAACGCATTCAGTTTAAAAACCCAATAGAAGTATTTGTGGTAAGTGAAGCTGGTGCATCCATATACTCAGCTTCTAAAATTGCAAGAGATGAGTTTCCAAATTATGATGTAACTGTACGCGGAGCAGTTTCTATTGGCCGCAGATTGCAAGATCCATTGGCTGAATTGGTAAAAATAGATGCTAAATCTATTGGTGTTGGGCAATACCAGCATGATGTAGATCAAGCTAAACTAAAACAATCTTTAGACATTGCAGTAGAAAGTTGTGTAAATTCGGTTGGTGTAAATATAAATACTGCAAGTACATCTTTATTAAGTTATGTATCAGGAATTGGGTCAAAGCTAGCAGAGAACATTGTAAGTTACCGAAATGAGAATGGCGCATTTACCAGTAGAACGGCTATAAAAAAAGTACCACGTTTAGGGGGTAAAGCATTTGAACAAGGTGCTGCGTTTTTGCGCATAAAAAATGCAAAAAATCCGTTAGATGATTCTGCAGTACATCCAGAAAGTTATAACATAATAGAACAAATAACAAAAGATTTAAAAATATCTATTCAAGATTTAATTGGCAATAAAGAAGCATTACATAAAGTAACTTTAGAAAAATATTGTTCAGATACTATTGGCTTACCTACCTTACAAGACATTGTAAAAGAATTAGAAAAACCTGGATTAGACATAAGGGAAAAAGCAAAAGTTTTTGCTTTTAACCAAAATATAAAATCCATTACAGATCTTACACTAGGACAATTACTTCCTGGCATTGTAAATAACATTACTAATTTTGGGTGTTTTGTGGATATAGGCATAAAAGAAAGTGGTTTAATACACATTTCTAACCTGTCTGATACATTTGTAAAAGATGTAAATGAACACGTTAGTTTACACCAACAAATATTAGTAAAAGTGCTTGAAGTAGATGTTACTCGCAAGCGTATTCAATTAGCATTGCATAAAAATATATAACATAAAAAAGGCTTTCTATACTGGTTTAGAAAGCCTTTTTAATTTATGGTTAAGTTTGGTATTGTTACCCTTTGCCAAGCATTAAAATTTCATTACAATTAATTTCTGTAATGTATTTTTTTTCTCCTTCTTTGGTTTCGTATGTCCTACTTACCAATTTCCCCTCTAAGGCAATCTCTTTTCCTTTGGTTAAATAGTTCTCCACTATTTCTGCGGTTTTACCCCAAGCAACAACATTGTGCCATTGTGTGTCTGTTACTTTTTCTCCTGACGTGTTTTTGTACGATTCATTAGTAGCCACTGAAAATTTTGCTAGTTTTTTTCCTCCATCTAAATTAATGATTTCTGGATCGTTACCTAAATTTCCAATCAACTGTACTCTGTTTCTAAGTGCGTTCATAATTTTAAATTTTAATATTAAACAGTTAATGCAATCAGAGTTTTTAATCCCTGACACTGCAAACATAAAACGGAACATTAATTACACTCGGTTGCAAAGCATTTACTTTCGGTTGTAATTATTTGTAGTCGTTTAAAAATTTATAAAAACTACATATTTTACTCTATATTTACTAACAAAATATGTATTAAAATCTTACTTTTTATGAAAAAAATAAATATTTTTGATGAAAATTCGCATTAAAAATATAAGCACAATAAATTGGTTTATTAAATAGTTGGCAACAAGGCTAAAAAAACAGCAACGGTCAAAAAAGGGCTGACCACCCAAACGTGACAAACAAAAAAAGGTAAAGAAATTGCTAATACAATTCTCAGTCTCTGAACCTAATTTTTAACTTTTAATGGTATAACGTAAAATTATTTTAACGTGAGTTCGATTTAAGCTATTGCGATATTAGGCAAAAATCTTTGAATTTTAATACTTGGTTTTGCATCTAAAAAAGA
>CANLIE010000019.1 GCA_947491225.1 uncultured Cellulophaga sp. | reverse complement strand
GTAAGCCCGAATATTTCAGCACATTGTTTTTGAGTGCCTTTTTTAGCTTTTAGGTAATCCGCTACCCTAAAACGAATTAATTCCTGAGCTTCTTGACTATGCCTTTTTTTATTTCTCCTTCTCACAACCTAAAAATAAGGATTTGTAAAACAAAATACAAACTAATTTATGCTCTTATTAATAACACTTCTGCCGCTATTGCACTTATACATTATTAGCAATAGTTATTTTTGTCATTTATTTGGGTTTATTGGTTTTAAATCACCGTTTGGTGTCACCAAAATATATTCTTTATTAGATTTGGCTTCTTTCTCTCGATTAACTTTGTATTTAATCTCGTACATAACTTGAATGACGGGTTCTAAAATTGTCGGGTTTATTACAAAATCAAATTCCTTATCTATTATCGGTTGGTAATAAAGTGTTGTATACTTGTCGGTTTGATTAATATTAGCTGATTTCTTCAAGTTTAGAGAAGAAGATGAATAAGCTTGATAAGACTTGTACATTTCGACCGGGTAAACTATCCGATAACCATCTGCAACCTGTTTTTCATAAGTATTTAAATCAGTTCCTAAAATCCCTTGATAGTTGGTGATTTTTTCAGATAGAATTGTATTTGCTTTTTTCATTAAGTCAGATTTGATTTGCTCCAATTTGTTCGAAAAGTAATCTACACGAATTAAATCATAAACCTCAGCATTTGTACAAATTGAAATCAACTCATTTAGAAAATCAGGATTTTTATATTTAACGTTCAGGTTTTTTTTCAATTCGAAACCGACAGGGATCTCATTGTAGGTTTTTTTGCTAAAAATCTTTTTTTCAACTTCAAATTCATAAACAGGTACAAATGAAACCATATCTATATAGGTTTCAATATCAGGTTTATCGGAAATTTGGCTCAAAACCGCATTAACTCTTTTGTTTAACAATTCGTTGACCTCTGTTGTTGTTTCGCCTACTTGGGTAATATTGAAAATTGCAACATAGTTATCTGCTTTTACGTTTGCCAGACCTTTTATACTGATAACTAAATTGGAATGACCACTTAGCTCAACATTTATATTATTGTCTGAATATCTTATTTGAGTTTGATAATTTATATTCCCTGATACTTGTCCAAATAGGCTATTTGATAATATTAGAAAACAAGCTAAAAGTTTAATTTTATTCATCTTAATTAGTTTTTCATAATGTTTAGTCCTGAAATACGGCGGCTACAGGTTAAAATTGAATTTACACTGTTTTTAAATATAACGTATTTGGTGTTTTGAAGTCTAAAGATAAATATAATCTTATATGATTGTATAAATTAATTGCATTTTTTGTTGCTCTTTTAGCGTGTTGTATGCTATCAAAGACCTAGTCGATTTAGTATACTATTAATATGTTCAGCGAGAGCGTTTTCATAACAATGATCCTCTGCCACACTGATTGTTATCTTCTTTCTCTTGAGTCCTTTCGTGTATACATTACTACAATACTGTATTCTTCTGTCTGAATGATGGGCAAGCCCTTTACCAAGTAAAGAATAGTAAAAATCTACCTTTTTCTAAACTCAAACAAAATACAGTGTTTTTATTATTCACAACAATGTGCAGAAATCTATACAACTATACTATTACTAAATTTTCTAATAATTTCAAGTATTTAAAAATCAAATTTTAGGATAAAGAAATTTATCTTTGGGTTTATTACAATTCCTACAAAATGAATAAAAAATCTCAAGGCAATGTAAGTTCAAAATATACAGAAATACTCACTTTAAAACATAGTTAAGGAAGAAAATAACTCCCAAATTATTTATAGAAAAGGGAAAACCCAACAAAATTGAGGTCAAATCACATACAGCGATGGATGCTTACCGTGATAAACTTGGTTGGGGAGAAAGAGAGATTACGTTAGATGCTGGGGGTCAGTATAGAAGATTGCATATTGCGATGTTGGAACATTGAGGGGAATAGAACATAAATTAGGCTATCAAAGTGCAACTCAGCATAATTTATCTGAAATTGCAAGAGATAAAATACTACAAGATACCCAAGGGTGGAATATAACTTGGGTTTTTGAGGGAACTGCGAGTCAACCATTATTAAAGGCACTTGATGATGCAGGAATACCATATAGATTTGAATGATTTTTAATTAATTTTGGAAATAATACTAAAAAATGAAAGAAGATTTTGAAAAATGGTTGTTTTGTATGGATAATATCTTGGAAGAGTTTGTGTCATATTTTAAAGAACTAACAGGTGGTAATTTAGATTATTCAATTGGATCACTTAACGTTTTAGAGAAATGGATGTTAGATAGATTTATTTCACATGAGGAATTACAAGACAAGAAAAATAAAATGTTACAGGATCAGATCACTAGATATATTGGTGAAATCTTTAGGAAAAATCTTAAATGTAAATGGAGCATTAAATTTGACGATCCTAAGTTTGTCTTTTATGGCTTGCCGATTCTTATAGAAAAGGAAACAGGAAATACTATAGTTTGTCCACATACACTTTCTACAACAGCTATAATGAGAAGACAAAATGATTTTTTGAGTAAAATATATGAAAAAGTAAGGGAGGTAATTAAAGTGTAGCTGAGGTTGAAATTTCTATGTTTACTATGATAGTTATCTGTTAATAATGCGAATCAAGATTTAAATATTAGAGTTATAAAAGCTGCTGCTAACCTTCCATAGATATAAAGATTTAAGCCCTTTGTAGACCTGACCTTACTTGCTTTTTCTCAATAAGCCAACTAAACAGTGCCTAAATAGGTTGTCTAATTTTGGACACAGCTCTTGAATACAAATCATTGCAAGCTCTATCGAACTTTTTTAAAACATCAGCTACTCCTTTAATGGTCTTTACAGGAGTTAACATTTCAGAATTGAATGTGTCATTCATATTTTGAAAAAAGCAGTGTCATTATATATTTTATCACCAAAGAACGTACGGTTTTCTATTTCAGACCAAGCTTCTTTATAAAGGGTAAGGTCATTCACAGAAGCAGGTGTGAATATCATTTGTTCTGGATGAGGGAGTTTATTAGTGTTACAAAACCCTAGATATGGAGTTTCATTCCATAATAATATATGCTTTTTGTAGAGCAATAGCCTTTGTCAGTAATTTCTGGAGGCTACTTTCCCTGAACGCTTTCCTGAGCAAGTAATAATGGGCATTTAATCCAATACACTATAGCTCTTGGAGCAATCTTTTGGGGCGAATTCATATAAGAGTGTTTTCACAAAGGAGTTCATTATACTGGAAATCCTGTTGAGTCTATTGTTAAAGGATTGATAGCTCCATATATCTGGACCATTCCAGTAAATATTCCCTTGCAAATCGGTGTATTTTATTCATTTTAAAAATGCTTTGATGATGCATCATAAATAGGTATATGGTTATAATTTCTTGATTTGTGAGTTTAGGTACACTATTATTGTTAAAGCGTTGACACCTAAACTGTAAATTCTCTTCAAATTTTTCACAGACATAATAATATATTTTCACTAACTTGAATAGCTTTTTAAATTGTAAAAAATGAATCCAAACGAGAAAGAACTAATTCTTGCTGTAGCGCAGGGAAAGGCACATAGGGTAACACAATTATTGGCACTACAACTAGACCCAGATTTAAAAGATCAAAAAGGTAAAAGTCTTTTACATAGCGCTGTACAGAATAATAGAGCAGAAGTAGTTAATATACTATTAAAAGCTGGAGCCAAGGTAGATGTGCGAGACAAAAGTAAAGATACTCCCCTTACTCTTTTTCTTGGCTCTACAAGAGCTAAAGAACCTATTATAGCGATTTCTTTGGTAGATGTAGGAGCTAATGTTAATTTGAAAAGAACGCCAAAAGAATGGAGCCCTTTGCATTGGGCAGTATATAAAAATTGGCCAGAATTGGTAAAGAAGATTCTGGAAAAAGAAGGAGATGTAAACGAAAATGAAAATAAAAATAAAAATACGCCTCTTCATATTGCCCTATCGGAAACAGTAGGTAAGTTATTAATAGATAATGGAGCACAAGTTAATGCGGTTAACAAAAAGGGATTAAGCCCTCTGGAATCTGCGCTGACAATAGTACCCTCTGCAGAAGAATTGGGTTCTTCGACTATGGCAGCAAAAGATTTATGTAAACTATTAATCGAAGAAGGTGCAGATTGTAATAAAATAGCATCCAATGGACTTTCGGTTTTGATGAATGCTATAAGCCAAAAACTAACCGATATAAGCATTTTTCTTATAGATAATGGTGCAAATGTTGCCTATTCTCATAATAAGATGGGAGCCGCAATACATTTTAGCAGTGCTGAAGATAATTCAGAATTACTAGGCAAAATTTTAGATTCAGGAATAGATCCTAATTTAAAAAAGAAGAGTGATGGGTATACACCTTTACATTTTGCAGTAGCAAATAATAGTAAAAAAAATGTAGAGCTACTTATGAGTAGAGGAGCAGACTCAACCATTAAAAATAATTTCGGACAAAGTCCTATAGATTTTGCACGGGACATGAATGATGAAGAAGCGTTAAGGTTATTAAGAATTTGATAAGCTTTATTTAATAAATAAAATAAGCGTTTAAATAGTATTGAAAACTACAGAAACACATAAAAGCACTATCACGCAAGTCAAATTCAGGCAAAGCATTGACCAGTGACTTGAATAAAATGGGTGTACCCCAAACTGTAAAAACACAATATCTGGCAGAAGTCGAAACTTATTTTGCAGGAATTTACAGAACTTTAGCAACCCGATTAACACCTTCAGAAATGCAATCTCTATTTGGTGCCTGGACACCTTAAAAAATTAAAATTATGACAAAGGATATAATAGAAATACTAAAACAAAACAATTGGGATGCTAATTCTAAACCAGCTACAATTGATGATATCAATCAACTAGAAGATAGGTTCATAATTAAAATCCCTGAAGATTACAAACAAGTGTTAATGTTCTCTAATGGAGGGAGTTTGAGAGGTGATTTTCAGACTCCATTAATTATATATCATATAGATGAAGTACTCGTTTTGCATGAAGAATTTGATTACTATCAGGATGTTCCTGAATCTTTGATTTTTGGTGCTGATGGCGGAGGGACAATTTATGCCTATGATTTACGGGATGACCAAATGAGAATACTTTTTTTTAGGCTAGGCGATGCACGATATGATAATATTATTTATGAAGCAGAGAGTCTTTCTGACCTAATTTTAGATGTCGTTTCAAACAAAAAAATAAATTGATAATGACAAACGATATAATAGAAATATTAAAACAAAATGGTTGGAATTCTTTTCCGAATGTTGCCACAGAAGAAGATATAGCAAATCTGGAAAAAACTTTCAACACAAAAATTCCAGAAGATTATAAAAAACTACTTAGGTTCTCTGATGGAGGAAGCTTGTATGGTTTTAAAACACCATTGACATTTTACCCTGTAGAGACAATTCTTGTTCTATATGATGAATTTGACTATTACCAGGATATTCCTCAATCCTTAATTTTTGGTAATGATGGAGGAAGTACCATTTACGCGTATGATTTACGGGATGAACAAATGAATATTCTTTTTTTTAGGCTGGATGACGCACGGTATGACAACATTATATATGAAGCAGAGAGCCTTTCTGACCTAATTATAGATATTATTTCAAACAAACAAATAAATTTATAATGACAAACGATATAATAGAAATATTAAAACAAAATGGTTGGAACTCATTTTCTGGAAGTGCCACAGAAGAAGAAATAGCTAATTTAGAAACAACCTTTGATGTCAAAATCCCAGAAGATTACAAACAAATTCTTATGTTTTCAAAAGGGGGTAGTTTATATAGTTTTAGACCCCATTAATAATATACCATATTGATGAAGTACTAAGTTTATATGAAGAATTTGATTACTACCCAGATGAATGAAGTACGAAAACAAAGAGGTAGATATAAGACTCAATTTGATTTTAATATTAAAATTAATTCTTTTTATAAAGATCGACCAAATAGAAAATCGGAAAAAGTTCTGGGGTTTAATAAAATTGATGGACTATTGTTGAATGGTGAAATTGTATTTGATAAATGAAATTATTTGTAGAAAAATTTAGTCAAAATTTAAATAATTGTAGAGAAAATGAAAGGTTAACTATTGACTCTTTTAATTTAAGTTTTTATGATGAATTAGATTTGGATCTTAACGATTACTTTAAAAGAATTAAGAATCATAAAAAGATTAAAATTATCAAGGAAGATTTGGACTACATGCTCATATCGGGAAGTGAAATTGATTGGACTAATGAAAAAATATTAGACAAAAATACTTCTTATTTATATGGCAGCTTTTTTTTAAATGATTTATACATGCCAATTGTATTACCATCTACGTTTTGGGAACCTTACAATATGGTATTCAAGGATGATCAGGAGAAGTTGGATTTAGAACGCCTTAATTATTTTCAACGTTCAGCACATAGTGATGATGGTCCCTTTGGTTGTTTTTATCGTTATCCAATGGAGTATCCTTTTCCAATATATTTTTATGATAATGGGGTGTATTTTCCTATAACAGTTGATTTGGATCAATATTAAGAAGCAATGCTATTTTGTAAGGCGGTCGTACTATGGCAATATTTTTATATTGAACCTAAAGAGATTATTAAAAAACTAGAGGGTCATAGATGCAGTAACTGGATTTCTCTATACGATAACTCAGAAGGAGATCCGCCAAGAATAGAAGGGATACTGAAACAAATGGGAAATTTGTCGTGCACCCTTTTAATTCTATTTTAACAAAAGCTATATTTTATATAATAGCCTTGTTGGTGTACTTAATATATGTTTACTTTTATACGGGGTAACTTACTTACCAAGCATTTTCCCAGTCTTTCCAAACTACTTCAAAACCCTTTTCTTGTAACATTTTTGCAATAAGCTCTGTGCTGCGCTCATCAGAGATTTCAAATTGTTCTAAAGATTGTGGTTCTACAACATAACCTCCAGGGTTTGTTTTAGATTCTGCGCTAATAGATGTGATGCCTAAATTGATAATATTATTCCTAAATTTTTCGCTTTCTCTGGTAGACATAGATAGTTCTACATCTTCGTCTAGCAAACGATAGGCGCATATTAATTGTACTAAATCAGCATCTTCCATAATTACTTTTGGTTCTAAGCCTCCTGTGTGTGGGCGTAACCTAGGAAAAGAGATAGAGTATTTAGTTTGCCAATATGTTTTTTGTAAATACTGTAAATGTAATGCGGTAAAAAAACTGTCTGCTCGCCAATCTTCTAATCCAAATAAAGCACCTACGCCAATTTTATGCACACCAGCTTTCCCTAAGCGGTCAGGAGTTTCTAAACGATAATCAAAATTAGATTTTTTGCCTTTAGGGTGGTGTTTTTTGTACTCGTCTCTATGGTATGTTTCTTGGTACACCAATACGGCATACAAGCCATTTTTAACAAGTAATTCATATTCGTCTTGGTCTAACGGCTGTACTTCAATAGTAATATTTGCAAACTCTTTTTTTAGAATTTTAATGGCATTATTTATATAATCTACACCAACGGTTTTATTTGCTTCGCCAGTAACTAGTAAAATATGGTTATACCCTTTGCTTTTTAAAAAGGCTGCTTCCTTTAAAATTTCAGAATCTGTTAGTGTACGTCTTGGTATTTTGTTGGTTAAACTAAAACCACAATATGTACATATGTTTTGGCACTCATTACTTAAGTACATAGGAGCATACATTTGCATAGTATTGCCAAAGCGCTTTTTAGTTAACGCACTGCTTAGTTGCGCCATTTCTTCTAAATAAGGTTTGGCAGCTGGAGAAATTAGTGCTTTAAAATCTTCTAGAGTACGTTTGTTACTTTCTAAAGCAGCTACTACATCTACCGCTGTTTTATTGTAGATATCTGTAACTATTGTATCCCAATTATAACTATTAAAAAGCGAAGTAAAATTACTCATTTAAAAAAGAGGTTAAAGGTGAACTTGCTTCTGCTGTTTGCCTCACTGGAGCTAATTTTGCATTGTACGCTAAACGACCAGCCTCTACAGCAAGTCTAAAAGCATTTGCCATTGCAATAGGGTTTTGTGATACTGCAATTGCTGTATTAACTAAAACTGCATCTGCACCTAACTCCATTGCATAAGCAGCGTGAGAAGGAGCGCCTATACCTGCATCTACAATTACAGGAACATTACTTTGCGATATAATTATTTCTAAAAAATCTACAGTCTTTAAGCCTTTGTTACTGCCAATTGGTGCGCCCAAGGGCATTACACATTGTACGCCAACATCTTCTAAGCGTTTACATAAAACAGGATCTGCGTGTATGTATGGCATAACTACAAAGCCTTGTTTTACCAATTCTTCAGCGGCTTTTAAAGTTTCTATGGGGTCTGGTAATAAATATTTTGGATCTGGATGAATTTCTAATTTTACCCAATTTGTTTCTAATGCTTCTCTAGATAATTGCGCAGCAAAAACAGCTTCCTTGGCATTTCTTACGCCAGAAGTATTCGGTAATAAATGTATTCTAGAATGATTTAAGTGCGATAAAATATCATCATTCTCATTAGCAACATCTACACGCTTTAACGCAACAGTAACCAGTTCACTTTCTGAGGCTAATAAAGCATCTTTCATAACTGTTGAAGAGCTAAATTTTCCAGTTCCAGTAAACAAACGAGATGTAAACGTCTTGTCGTCTATTTTTAAATTATCATTCATCGTTTTTATTTTTTGTCAAATTTATACACCTGTTCTTGCGTTGCTGGTGTACTAAGTATGTTGTTTAAAGTAGCAATGTTATTAAAGTTGCCTGTAATTTCTCCTGATACAGCAATACCGTAAATTCCTATTTTTAATAAATCTGGAACATCTACTATTGTTATGCCACCAATAGCAATTATTGGAGTATCTGTTTTTAACTCGTCTAAAATGGCTTGGTAACCTTCTAGACCTAAAGTTGGACTTAAGTTTGTTTTGGTGGTTGTAAATTTAAACGGACCTAGACCAATATAATCTACTCCCTTTTTTATTAAATTTTCGCAATCTTCTAACGTGTTTGCTGTACCACCAATACTAACCCATTTGCCTAAATACTCTCTTGCTTCTGTTGGACAAGCATCGGTTTTGCCTAAGTGCACACCATCTGCTTTTACCTCTTTAGCAATTTTGTAATGGTCGTTTATTAGTAATCTAGTCTGAAAATGAGCAGTTATTTCTCTTGCTTTTATTGCTGTTTGTAAAAGAGTATCTTGATTAACATTTTTTAATCTAAGTTGCACCCATTCTATACCAGAAGAGCAAGCCTTTTGTATGTTTGCTAAATGTACTTCTGGAGTTTCTCCTTGACTTATATACTGTAACTTGCTAATTGTCATTTTTTAGAAATTAAGAGGTTGTATCGTTTTTTTGCATACTATGGAAGTAAGTTTTTAATATGTTACTTAGTTACGTTTTTTATTTTTTTTAATGATTTTTTACTATACTATAAAAATTATGTTCTAACCTCTTAATTTTTATTCTGAATTTCAGAATAAGTGCAATAGCTTAGGATAACTACTTAAAAATTGTTCTTTATAACGCTTAGTTTCTAGCGTCAGTTTCTAATTCCATACTTCATAAAATATGCTTTCTGTATTGCCTATTTTAACAACAGGAATTTAAACGTTCAAATAATGTTTCTATTTGTTTAAATATCACTTCAACAGAAATCCACTCACAATGTTTAAGAAATATACCATTTAGAATAGTAAGTGATGTGTGTACAGATAAACTATGAGCTTCAAATGTTTTAATGTCTGATGTTATTCCTCTTCTACCTAACGGATTATGATTAGTTATTGTTAGTATGTATGTGTTTTGTTTCAATCTTTTAGATGGTTTCTGTTTTTATTTTTTTGTTAGCTAAAGAGTTCTTGAATAGATTCTTTATTTAATGATTTAACATAGCTGTCTTCTGTTTGTATTAAATCATTGGATACTTGTTTTTTATTTTGTTGATGTGTTACTATTTTTTCTTCAATAGTATCTTTACAAATCATTTTATATGCCATTACCTTTTTCTTTTGTCCTATTCTATAGCATCTATCTATAGCTTGTGCTTCTACTGCTGGATTCCACCAAGGGTCAACAATGTATACATAATCAGCTGCGGTTAGGTTTAATCCTGTTCCTCCGGCTTTTAAACTAATTAAAAATACTCTTGTATCTTCATTATTTTGAAAATTATCAACCTTCTCTTGACGGTTTTTTGTTTTTCCATCTAAATACTCGTATTTAATTTCTAATTCATTTAATCTATTTTTGATTAGGTTTAACATTTTTACAAATTGAGAAAAAATTAAAATTTTATGGTCATTTGTTTTTTCTGTAATATGTTTTACTAATTCATCAATTTTTACAGATTCATTAGTATACTCTTCCTCATCACTCAATAAACTTGGGGAGTCACATATTTGGCGTAGTTTAGTTAATCCTTCTAAAACATACATTTTAGATTTACCCAATCCATCATCTTCAATTTTTCCCAGTAAATAATTCTTATATTTATTTTTATAAGCTTCATACAACTTACGTTGCTCTTTACCCATAGTGCAATACAGAAATTGTTCTGTTTTTGATGGTAATTCTGTAGCTACTTGCTCTTTGGTTCTTCGTAATAAAAAAGGGTCTATTAGTGATTTTAGCTCTTTAGCTGCTTTTTTATCTTTGTTTTTATCTATAGCTGTGGCATATTCTTTTTTAAAATGATTTATTCCACCTAATAAACCTGGGTTTATAAAGGTCATTTGCGCATACAAATCAAATGTATTATTCTCAATTGGAGTGCCTGTTAATACCAATCTATTCTCTGCTTTTAATAAGCGTACACCCTTAAATCGTTTTGAGTTTGGATTTTTTATAGCCTGGGATTCATCCAAAATAATATAATTAAATTTATACTTTTTTAAATAATCTATATCGTTAATTATTATACCATATGTGGTTAGTATTATGTCATAATTTTTAAAATTGGTAGTATTTTTATCTCTATTGGTTCCTGTTAACGTAAAAACCTTTAAATCTGGACAAAATTTTTGAACTTCCTCGTTCCAGTTAAAAACAAGGGAGGTTGGTACTATTATTAAGTGCGGTATTTTACTTTTGTTTTTTGTTTTTAGGTGCTTTATAAAACTAATGACTTGCAAGGTTTTACCCAACCCCATATCATCTGCCAAACACCCTCCTAGTTTAAAATCATCTAAAAAGTTAAGCCATTTTATGCCTTCTTTTTGGTATGAGCGTAACTTTGCATTTAAACCTCTTGGCTGACGAATATTACTTATAGCATCAAAATTGGCTATTTTTTCTTTTATTTTAATATGTTCATCAAATAAGTTATTTTCATTTTGTAACTCTTCATATAGAGTGTCTACTACAGAAAATTGATATTTAGAAACACCAATACTATCTTTTTTTACTTCTCCGGATCTAAATAAATGCAGATATTTTTCTAGCCATTCTTCTGGTAAAATACCTATACTCCCATCTTTTAAAGGGATGTATTTGTCTTTATTTATAATATTCTTTTTTAAATCTTTTAAGCCAACAATTTGGTCGCCAAAAGTTACAGTAATGTTTACGTCAAACCAATCAATATCAGAACTTACAGTAATATTTATATTAGGTTTGTTCTGGTTGTATTTTAATTTTAAATTGTTATAACCAAAAACTTCTATTTCGTCTTGTTTTAAGGTTTCAAAAAAATTGATAAACCATGTGTTTTTAATAAAATTTTCTTCACTTAAAAATAAAAAACCATCGTCTTGGGTTAAAAAATCAGGATGTAAAGTTTTTAAATAATTTTTAAAGGATTGTTCTAATTTTTTATCTCTAGATACAATAAAACTAGAACCATTATTAATGGATTTAAACTGTTTTTTACTTGATAGTTGAATGGTTTGCGATTGATAGCCTATGGCTGGCTTAAAAATAATGTACTCCTCAAAACTTGATAAAAACAACTGTTTTTTAAATGGATTAGTTGGTTTTTGTTTTTTTAATTTTAGTCCTTCTATTTCTACAGTGTATTTTTCTGAAAGTGGTTGAATTAATTTTGTGTAATAATTAGCGTAATCTAATTTTGGAAATCTTAACTCTGGGTTTTTTCTAAATAGAAAAATAGTTTTAGCTTCTGCTATTGATTTTATTAAATAATAATTGTTTTTTACTTGTAATAATAAAAAATTATCGCCTAAATTTCGATTAGAAATTTTTGCTTTTTTACCATTAATTGTAATATAACTTTCTAGTAGATAGAACGATTCTTCTTCTATTAATTTAAATGATATTTTAGGAGAATCTAAACTTATTGTAATGGGTATTAAGTCCCTTTTAGCTATTTTATAAGTGCTTTTTAGTAAATATAGAGGAATCCCTTTAAGACTGGGAATTATTTTTTTTAATTCCTCTATAATAATTTTGTCTGCCCCATAAGTATCTTTTGGATTGGATTTATGAGATAAAGCGTATTCTGTTAAACGAAAAACATAGTCTAAGGTAGATTGCTCTTGAATGCTAAATTCGTTTTTATTAATTAAATAGTCAGATGCATCAATTTCAACTATTTTACTAGATAATTCTTGTTGCGCATTTAAATTTCCTTTTAATGGGGTTAAGGATAATGCTTGAGAATATTTTGAAGGATTAGCAAGTGTTACTGCTATTGCAATCCCTTCTTTCTTTATTTTTTTCTTTGTTTTTTGAGGTAGTATAGAACTGATAATCTGTTCATCATTTAGTAATTCTTCTGTTATTATTGAAAAATCATTAAAATTACTTAACCGCTGTATTCCTTTTTGCTTAGGATATATATCTATACCATTTCTGGAGATTTTAAAATCAAAATAATCACTTATAGTAGGGTCATCTAAAGAAAAGCCATACTCTTTTATTTTTTCTTTTTTAATTTCATTTATTTTTTCTTCAGATAAAAATACGTGTGGTGAGTCTTCTCTTAGCTTATATAGTAATCTTGCTTGGTGTTTACAAAGGGTTTTATTTACACCAATACAAGTACAGGTTAAATGTAGCGCATCTTCTTCAATTTTTAATGTTACAGACTTTTTTCTATTACCATCGGTGCTATAGTGATCTAAAACAATTGCATCTATAGTTCTATGGTTTAAATTGATTTCTTCAATGTCTAAATTCCATCCATTACGTTCTCTGTACGCAATTTTAGTTGTGTTTTTCTGTAATACTTTATCTGAGATATCTGTTAAATCATTGAATGGTAATACATACGGTTTTGTTTTAGAATAGGTTGTTTTTTCACTAATTGGAGATATCTGTTCAGTTGTTGAAAATTCATCTATTGCATTTGCTACTGCTACCTCATGTTTACAAATAGGGCCGTGGTCAAAAGGACATGTGCATGTGCTTAAAAGTAAACCTGATTTTAAGCCATAAAAATTTACCTCATATTTCATAGAGCCTATCACAAATGCTCTTGCGGAATTAGAATCTTCACTAAATCTTAAATTTATGACCTCTAATGCATTTCCTCTTGAACGAATAGTTGATGTAGTATTTGAGCGTATGTATTCTTTCAGTTCTTTGTTTTTTATAGACATAAAATAATCTCAATTAAAATATTGTTGTATGCTTTTAAAACTTTCAATAGGGTTTTTTGTGTTCCAAACTCCACCTAAAACGCCAACGCCTTTATAACCTAAGTCTAAGGTGTCTTTTATGGTTTCTGATGTTATACCTCCCATACCAACTATAAATTTATCTGTACCAGTTACATTAAAACCTTTTCCTTGGTATCCTTTTTTAGAAATTGATGAAAACACAGGACTTAATAAATGATAATCAAATTCAAGCTCACAATTCTCTAGGTCTCTTGGATGGTGAAAAGAGCTGCTCATTGTTTTACCTACCATTTGCAAGGTGTTAAAGTATCCTTTACCGTTTTCTAAAACATCTATTCGTTTTTGCTCTTGAAAATGAATGCCTTTTAGGTTGAAATCATTGATTAATTCGTGAAAATAATGGACAACAATACGACTGTGGTATTGCCGTTCTATTTGGTTTAAATATTTTATATGTTCTTTGTAATTCTTAAACGGTTTTCTAAAATGATAATATTGTAAGCCTGCTTTAAATAACTGATGAAGTATTTCTATTTCATTAGGTATATCTTTTTCTGGCGCTATAAGTACAATCATTATTATTCTTTTTTGTTAAGATATTCTTGACACAATTTTATTCCTTAAAATCTATGGTGTTATCAAGAAGTTCTTAATATAGTTTTCTGTTTTATAAAAACACTAGAATTGACATTTAATTTATTGAGTTAGGGATTGTAGTGTTATCCTTTTGCTGTCTGTTTTAGTAAATTTATGTAATAAATCATAAATTATAAAAGTGAACAAGCAAAAGATATAATGGAAAGCCCGACTACGCCTTTTTTCAAGGCGTAGGAACTTCCTAATTATTTTATAAATATACTTCTGATCCTTTTTCTTTAAATTCTTTCGATTTTTCTTCCATTCCTTTGGCAATAACCTCGTTCTCTACAATATCGTTAATTGCGGCAAAATCACGAACCTCTTGTGAAATTTTCATAGAACAGAATTTTGGTCCGCACATAGAGCAAAAGTGTGCAATTTTAGCACCGGCAGCAGGCAAGGTTTCATCATGGTACTCACGAGCACGCTCTGGATCTAATCCTAAATTAAACTGGTCTTCCCAGCGAAACTCAAAACGAGCCATACTTAATGCGTTATCTCTGTGCTGAGAACCTGGATGTCCTTTTGCTAAATCGGCGGCATGTGCAGCTAACTTATAGGTAACCACTCCTACACGTACATCTTCTTTATTTGGTAAGCCTAGATGTTCTTTAGGTGTTACATAACATAACATTGCGCAGCCGTACCAGCCAATCATTGCTGCTCCAATACCAGAAGTAATATGGTCGTAACCAGGTGCAATATCAGTTGTTAAAGGGCCTAATGTGTAAAAGGGAGCTTCATCACAAACTTCTATTTGCTTTTCCATATTTTCTTTAATCATATGCATAGGCACGTGTCCTGGACCTTCAATAAAACACTGTACTTCGTGCTTGCGTGCTATTTGTGTTAACTCTCCTAAGGTTTCTAACTCAGCAAATTGTGCTTCGTCATTAGCATCGGCTACCGAACCTGGGCGTAATCCGTCTCCTAATGAAAAGGCAACATCATAATGTTTTAATATTTCACAAAT
The DNA here is from genome assembly GCA_947491225.1 of uncultured Cellulophaga sp. Classification (GTDB taxonomy): domain Bacteria; phylum Bacteroidota; class Bacteroidia; order Flavobacteriales; family Flavobacteriaceae; genus Cellulophaga. Next base: position 42,213 of record CANLIE010000019.1, on the reverse strand, counting down.
ATCTTCAAAATGTGTGTATAAGAAACTCTCTTTATGGTGTGCTAAACACCATTTTGCCATAATAGAACCACCACGAGAAACGATTCCTGTAACACGATTTGCTGTCATTGGTACGTAACGCAATAAAACCCCCGCATGAATGGTAAAATAATCTACTCCTTGCTCTGCCTGTTCTATTAACGTATCACGGAAAATTTCCCATGTTAAGTCTTCAGCAACTCCGTTTACTTTTTCTAATGCTTGGTAAATTGGTACGGTACCAACTGGTACTGGTGAGTTACGAATAATCCATTCACGAGTTTCGTGAATATTTTCTCCTGTAGATAAATCCATAATATTATCTGCTCCCCAACGACAAGCCCATACTGCTTTTTCTACTTCTTCTTCAATAGAAGATGTTACGGCAGAGTTACCAATATTTGCATTTATTTTTACTAAGAAGTTTCTACCTAAAATCATAGGTTCCGCTTCTGGGTGATTTATATTTGATGGTATTACAGCACGTCCTCTAGCTACTTCTGAGCGTACAAATTCTGGTGTAATTTTATCTGGTATAGAAGCGCCAAAATGTTCTCCTTTGTGTTGCTTTCTAATTTCGGTCATTTCGTCTATTCGTTGATTTTCACGAATAGCGATATACTCCATTTCTGGAGTAATAATCCCTTTCTTTGCGTAATGTAATTGTGTTACATTATGTCCTTTTTTAGCTCGCATAGGTTTTTTTAACAACTTAAAACGCATATGGTCTAAACTGGCATCATTTAAACGTTCGTTACAATATTTTGAAGAAAATGATTCTAATTGTTCTACATCTCCACGGTCTTTAATCCAATTTTCACGAATTCGTTCAATACCTATATGTACATTTATTTCTTTAGCAGGATCAGTATAAGGTCCTGAGGTATCATAAACAGTTACGGGTTCATTAGGCGTTTTCTTTTTCGTCATAGAATCTACTGTGTCACTTAACGAAATTTCACGCATTGCTACTTTAATTTGCGGGTGAATTTTTCCGTTTACATAAATTTTCTTTGAATTAGGAAATGGACTTCTAGTTATTCCGTTTTGTTTTGGTGCTGTGTCTTTGTTCTTCATAGTAAGTCTTTTAATGTTTTTAGGTTACCCTCCTTGAGCAGGTTGTATTAGTAATACATTGTCGTTAGGTTGTAAAAAAGTAGAACTCCAAATTGCTTTAGGTATTACAGTGCTATTAATAGCAATAGCAATACCAGGAGTATTTAAATTTAGAGTCTGTACTAATTGTAGCACGTTGGTTTCTCTAGAAACTTGGTGTTGTGTGTTATTTACGTTTATGGGTATCATAGAGATACATTTTAAGTGCTAGGTTATAGCGTTAAAAAATCCAATTAAATCGTAAACTGTGTGTGAAAATGTTTTTTCCGGAAACAGAAAAACATTAAAAGATAGAAATCATAAAAAGAATTCAACTTTTCCCTTCGGTTGTACTAACAACATCAGGTTCAAAGGGTATTTCTCAGTTCTTTATAAAGAACACCCCTAAAGTTTACAAAAACAAATGTAAGCCCTATTTTTTTTACTAGCAATAGCTACGCTAAATAATTTTTTGGTTATTTGTAAACCACTAACTTTGCTTTATGATGCTGCCTATCGTAAATAAAGAAAAAGCAACCGCTTTAATAAAAGAAGAAGCTAAGCGCCTAGGGTTTTTATCCTGTGGTGTGTCTAGGGCTGAATTTTTAGAAGAGGAAGCACCGCGATTAGAGAATTGGCTACATAAGAATATGAATGGTCAAATGTCTTATATGGAAAACCATTTTGATAAGCGCTTAGACCCAACAAAACTAGTAGAAGGCTCTAAATCCGTGATTTCATTATTGTTGAATTATTATCCTGAAGAAACACAAGGTGAAGATGTGTTAAAAGTGTCTAAGTATGCTTATGGACAAGACTATCATCACATAATAAAATCTAAGTTACGGGAGTTACAAGAGTTTATGACAGACACTATTGGGGAAGTTGGTGGTAGGGCTTTTGTAGATTCAGCTCCAGTATTAGATAAGGCTTGGGCTGCAAAGAGCGGATTAGGATGGATAGGTAAAAATAGTAATTTAATAACCCAAAAAGTAGGTTCTTTTTACTTTATAGCTGAACTTATTGTAGATATAGAATTGACTTATGATTCTGCCGTAACAGATCATTGTGGTACGTGTACAGCTTGTTTGGATGCTTGTCCAACAGGGGCAATTGTAGATCCTTATGTGGTAGATGGCAGCAAGTGTATATCTTACTTTACAATAGAGTTGAAAAATGAAATACCTACTGATGTAAAAGGCAAGTTTGATGATTGGATTTTTGGGTGTGATGTTTGTCAAGATGTTTGTCCGTGGAATAAATTTTCAAAACCACATAGAGAACCCTTATTTAATCCGCACCCAGATTTATTGTCTATGACCAAGAAAGATTGGGAAGAAATAACAGAAGATGTCTTTAGAAAGGTTTTTAAGAAATCAGCAGTAAAACGGACTAAATATTCAGGTTTACAACGTAATATAGAATTTTTGAAATAATACTTGATAGTAATTGTTTTGATACTCGTAAATTTGCACCTTAAAATTAGACAAAATGAGCAACGAGAAGAATAGAAGAGAGGCTTTAATTTATCATGCAAAACCGCAACCAGGTAAAATTAAAATTGTTCCTACTAAGCCATATGCAACGCAAAGAGATTTAGCATTGGCGTATTCTCCAGGTGTGGCAGAGCCTTGTTTAGAAATATTTAAAGACAAAGAAAATGTATATAAATATACATCTAAAGGCAACCTTGTAGCAATTATATCAAATGGTACAGCTGTATTAGGCTTGGGTGATATTGGACCCGAAGCATCTAAGCCTGTAATGGAAGGTAAGGCATTATTGTTTAAGATTTTTTCTGATATAGATGGTGTAGATATTGAGGTAGATACCAAAGATGTAGATAAATTTATTGAAACAGTGAAAATGATAGCACCTACTTTTGGTGGTATCAATTTAGAAGATATTAGTGCTCCTGCAGCATTTGAAATAGAGCGTAGGTTAAAAGAGGAATTAGATATTCCTGTTATGCATGACGATCAGCACGGGACTGCAATTATTTCAGCAGCAGCTTTACTAAATGCATTGGAAATTGCTGAAAAAAAGATTGATGAAGTACGTATTGTAGTAAGTGGGGCAGGTGCAGCAGCAGTTTCTTGTACTAGGTTATATAAAGCTTTTGGAGCAAAAGATGAGAATATAGTAATGCTAGATAGCAAAGGTGTTATAAGATCTGATAGAGATAACTTGTCTAAGGAAAAATTAGAATTTGCTTCAGATAGAAAAATAAATACATTAGATGAAGCAATGGTAAATGCAGATGTATTTGTAGGGCTTTCTATTGCAAATATTGTATCTCCAGAAATGTTAGTTTCTATGGCTAAAAAGCCAATTGTTTTTGCAATGGCAAATCCTAATCCAGAAATTGAATACAACTTAGCTATAGCAACTAGAAAAGATATTATTATGGCCACAGGTAGGTCAGATCATCCTAATCAAGTTAATAATGTTTTAGGTTTTCCTTTTATTTTTAGAGGAGCTTTAGATGTTAGAGCTACTGGTATAAACGAAGCTATGAAAATGGCCGCTGTAAAAGCATTGGCTAGACTAGCAAAAGAACCAGTGCCAGAGCAGGTAAACATTGCATATGGAGAAACACGATTAACTTTTGGGCAAGATTATATAATCCCAAAACCTTTTGATCCTAGATTAATATCTGAAATTCCGTTGGCAGTTGCAAAAGCAGCGATGGAAAGTGGAATTGCAAAGCAGCCTATAGAGGATTGGGGAAAGTATAAGGAAGAATTAATTAGAAGATCTGGTAATGATAATAAGTTGGTTAGACTATTGCATAACAGAGCAAAAGTAAGTCCTAAAAAAATTGTTTTTGCTGAAGCAGATCAATTAGATGTTTTAAAGGCTGCTCAAATAGCATTTGAAGAAGGAATTGCTAAGCCAATATTATTAGGTAAAAAAGAAACAATTCTAAAACTAAAAAAAGAATTAGAATTTGATGCTGACATACTTATTTTAGATCCTAAGTCTAGTGATTTTGAGGAACAAAGAGAAAGATATGCAAAGAAATTCTGGGAAAATAGAAAACGTAAAGGTGTTACCCTTTATAATGCAAAATCCAAAATGCGTGAGCGTAATTATTTTGGTGCAATGATGGTTTTAGAAGGAGATGCTGATGGAATGATTTCTGGGTATGCTAGAGCATATCCAACAGTAGTAAAACCAATTTTAGAAGTAATAGGTAGGTCTTCTAATGTGCAAAAAGTGGCAACAGTAAATATTATGGTTACAGATAGAGGACCATTATTTGTAGCAGATACATCAATAAATATAAACCCTAGTTCAGGAGAATTGGCAGACATTGCTCTAATGACAGCTAATGTTGTACAAACTTTTGGTTTTGAGCCTGTAATAGCAATGACATCTTATGCAAATTTTGGATCATCTAATGATCCTAATGCTGTAAAAGTTAGCAAAGCAGTAGAGATACTGCATACAGAGCACCCTGAGTTAATAGTAGATGGAGAAATACAAATGAATTTTGCGCTAAACAAGGAATTATTGCAAAGTCAATTCCCGTTCTCAAAACTAGCGGGAAGAAATGTAAATACTTTTGTTTTTCCAAACTTAGAATCTGCTAATATCACATACAAACTTTTAAAAGAACTAAATGATGCTGATTCAATTGGGCCAGTAATGCTAGGATTGCGTAAGTCCGTTCATATTCTTCAGTTAGGAGCAGATGTAGATGAAATGGTAAATATGACAGCAGTTGCTGTTATAGATGCTCAAGAGCGTGAAAAACGTAAGAAAGCAAAAAAAGCTAAATAAATTTCAACACCTTTATATACTGAAGATGATTACACATTTAAAAGGAAAATTAGTAGAAAAAAATCCAACATTTTTGGTAGTAGAGTGTAATGGAGTTGGGTATTTTGTAAACATATCATTACACACATTTTCTAAGTTAGCAGGTGAAGAGAGCATTCAAATCTATACACATTTACAAGTAAAAGAAGATGCACACACTTTGTTTGGTTTTATGGAAAAGTCTGAACGAGAAATTTTTAGATTGTTAATTTCTGTTTCAGGTATAGGTTCAAGTATAGCACGTACTATGTTGTCGTCGCTTTCTCCTACACAAGTAAGAGATGCAATTGCAACTGAGGACGTAGCAACAATTCAATCTGTAAAAGGAATAGGAGTAAAAACTGCTCAAAGAGTCATTTTGGACTTAAAAGACAAAGTTTTAAAAATATATGATATTGATGAAGTTTCTACTTCTCAAAACAATACAAATAAAGAAGAAGCGTTATCTGCTTTAGAGGTTCTTGGTTTTGTTCGTAAACAAGCGGAAAAAACTGTTGACAAAGTAGTTGGTCAGGACCCAACATTAAGCGTTGAAAACATTATAAAGTTGGCGCTGAAAAATTTGTAATAAGTTTGAAAAAAAGGGCAAATACAATTCTTAAATCAATATTTAAGTTTCTAGTTTTATGTATACTATTTTTAAGTGCAACACAATCTTTTGCGCAAGAAACTGGTGAACAAGAGATAGATTCTGTAAAAACTGGTGTAGCAATGGGGAAAATAGTATTGCCCAACCCCAGTAGTATAATTTCTAAATATGCATATGACCCCAAGTTAGACAAATATGTTTATACAGAGAGTATTGGAGGTTTTAACATTAACTACCCTATATATCTAACACCTAAGGAATATTTAGAACTCGTTCGTAAAGAAGGAATGAAAACTTACTTTAAAGAAAAAGCAGATGCATTTTCTGGTAAGAAAGAAGGTAGTGAAGCGGCAAGAAAGAATTTATTACCTAATTTTTATATTAATAATAATTTTTTTCAATCTATTTTTGGTGGTAATAGTATAGAAGTAATACCAACAGGATCTGTTGCAATGGATTTGGGTGTTATTTGGCAAAAAAATGATAACCCTTCATTATCACCCAGGCAGCGTACCAATATGTCTTTTGACTTTGATCAGCAAATACAGTTGAGTATGTTGGGTCAAATTGGAGAACGATTAAAAGTTACCGCAGACTATAATACAGAGGCAACATTTGATTTTCAAAATTTAATAAAATTAGATTATACGCCTACGGAGGATGACATTATCCAGAAGATAGAAGTTGGTAATGTTAGTATGCCTTTAAACAGTTCATTAATTACTGGGGCACAGAGTTTATTTGGAGTAAAAACACAACTTCAGTTTGGAAAAACAAAAGTAACGGCTGTTATGTCTGAACAGCGTTCTCAAAACAATACTGTGGTTGCTCAAGGAGGTGGTACAGTAGAAGAGTTTTCTTTTTCAGCATTGGATTATGAAGAAGATACACACTTTTTTTTATCACAATATTTTAGGGATAATTATGATATAGCATTGGAAAATTACCCATACATAAGAAGTCAAGTACAAATTACTAGATTAGAAGTTTGGGTTACAAATAGGAGGCAAGAAACATTAAATGTAAGAAATGTTGTTGCCATACAAGATTTAGGAGAGGTAAATGCAAATCAAACAAGAATTGGAGAAAATGGTGGGGCTCCAGCTGGGTTTTTCAACCCTAGTGCATCAGGTAACCTACCTTTGAACAATGCTAATGACTATGATCCTGCACTTATTGGTAGTGGAGGGGCTTTAACAGATCAGATTAGGGATATTGCAACAGTGCAAGCTGGGTTTAATGTTCCGGGTTATCAAGTAAATCAAGGGTTTGATTATACCATACTGGAAAATGCAAGAAAGTTAGATATCAATAAAAGAGAGTATACCTTCCATTCTCAGTTAGGCTATATTTCATTAAGTCAAAGATTAAGCAATGATGAGGTATTAGCTGTTGCTTTTCAGTATACCTACCAAGGAGAAGTGTATCAAGTAGGTGAATTTGCAAACGGAGGATTAGATGCTACTTCTGTATCATCAGGGGCGACACCAGTAGTAGAAAACAATACTTTAGTTTTAAAACTTTTAAAAAGTAATATTACAGCGGTTCAGGATCCTATATGGGATTTAATGATGAAAAACATCTATAATACAGGGGGGTATCAATTAAGTCAAGAAGATTTTAAGCTAAACATACTTTATACAGATCCCACACCTAGAAATTATATTACGCCAGTTACTGAAGGTCCAGGTTCTGGATGGCCAACAACGCCAAAACCATTACAAGAACGTATACTTTTAGATGTTTTTAATTTAGATAAATTAAATGCTTATAATGATACACAACCAGGAGGAGATGGTTTTTTTGATTATGTAGAGGGTATAACCATTGATTCGCAAAATGCAAATATTATTTTTACCAAAGTAGAACCTTTTGGAGAATATTTGTTTGATAAATTAGGTGGTGGTGTTTATGCTGTAGAAAACGACCAAGGATATAACGATAATCAGAAAAAGTATGTTTTTAGAAATATGTACTCACGTACTAAATCTGCTGCTTTAGAAGATGCTGATAAAAACAAATTTTTAATTAAAGGTAAATACAAATCACAAGGAATTAATGGTATTCCAATAGGTGCTTTTAATGTTCCTAAAGGATCAGTACGTGTTACTGCGGGAGGTAGGCAATTGCAAGAAGGCTTAGATTATACAGTTAATTATGCTTCGGGTACCGTTCAAATATTGGATCCAAGTTTAGAAGCTTCCAATGTTCCAATAAATATTTCGGTAGAAAACAATGCAGTTTTTGGTCAGCAAACAAGACGTTTTACAGGAATAAATGTAGAGCATCAGTTTAACGAAAAATTTGTGATAGGAGGTACGTTTTTAAACTTAAACGAACGTCCTCTTACCCAGAAATCTAATTATGGGCTAGAGCCTGTAAATAATACAATGTTTGGTCTTAATGGAAACTTCTCAACAGAAGTTCCATTTTTAACAAGATTAGTAAATAAACTACCAAATATAGATACAGATGTACCTTCTAATATATCAGTACGTGGAGAAGTAGCTTTCTTAAGTCCAAACTCTCCCAAACATGCAAATTTTGAAGGAGAGACTACTACGTATGTAGATGATTTTGAAGGAGCACAATCACTTATAGATATTAGATCATCTTTAGGATGGTCATTGGCAAGTACTCCCATAGAGTTTGCTGCTCCAGGCGGACAATTATATGGTAGTTCTCCAGATGATCCAGCTAATTTGCAGAATGGTTATGGTAGGGCAAAAATGGCTTGGTATTCCATAGATAGAACATTTTATTCTAATCAAAGGCCATCAGGAATTAATGATAATGACATTTCTTTAAATGCAACGAGAAGGGTTTTTATAGATGAAGTTTTTCCTAAAGTTGAGATTGCACAAGGACAGACTACAACACAGGGAACATTAGATTTAGCATACTATCCTAATTTAAAAGGGCCATATAATAACAGTCCTAATTTTAATTCTACGCCACCTGAAGAAAAATGGGCAGGGATTATGCGCCAAATGAGTAGTACTAACTTTGAGCAATCCAATGTAGAATTTGTTCAGTTTTGGGTATTAGATCCCTATGTAGATGGTGAAACAACTAGTGAAGGAGAATTGGTTTTTAATATTGGAAATATATCTGAGGATATCTTAAAAGATGGCAAAAAACAATATGAGAACGGGTTACCAGGAGTAAATAGTAATGATTTAACTTCCAATACTTCTTGGGGGAAAGTACCAGCAACACAATCCTTAGTGTATGCTTTTGATGCTGATACATCTAACAGGTCATTACAAGATTTAGGTTATGATGGTTTAAATGATACAGATGAAGCATCAATTTACGGAAACAACCCTGCAAATGATCCTGCTTTAGATAATTATGAGTATTATCTTAATAAAGACGGAAGCATTTTAGAACGTTATATAAATTATAACAACCCGCAAGGTAATTCTCCTGTACAGGTAACAAATACAAATAGAGGATCTACTACATTACCAGATGTAGAAGATATAGACCGTGATTTAACAATGAATACAGTTAATAGTTATTATGAATATAGAATACCTATTAAGCCAGGAACAACAATAAATGATAAATATGTAACTGACATTAAAGACGGGCAAACACCAACTTTGCCAAACGGAACTGTATTAAATAGAAGATGGATACAATATAAAATTCCATTAAGTGATTTTACAGATGCTATTGGAGGTATTGCAGATTTTAGGTCTATCAGCTTTATGCGTATGTACTTAACAGGCTTTTCTGATGATGTTGTAATGCGATTTGCTACACTGGATTTAGTACGTGGAGATTGGCGTGCGTATACAAAATCTTTAGAGCCAGATGTAGATAATGACCCTACTGATGATGGTACGTTAGTAGATGTTGCTACAGTTAATATTGAGGAAAACAACACAAGATCTCCAATTATTTATGATTTACCTCCAGGTTTGCGCAGGGAGCAATTAAATAATAATAACACCATTGTTCAGCAAAATGAACAATCACTTTCATTTAAACTAGAAAATCTTCAATCACAAGATTCAAGAGGTGTTTTTAAAAATATAAACATAGATATAAGACAATACGAGCGTCTAAAAATGTTTATACATGCAGAAGAAATTGCAGAAACAGATTTTCCTGATGGAGAAATGCCTTTGGTTGGTTTTTTAAGAATAGGAACCGATTTCTCTCAGAATTTTTATCAAATCGAAGTACCATTAGAGTTTACGCCTCACGGAGAAAGGAACAGAGAAAGAATTTGGCCAGAGAATAATGAAATAGAAATTAATTTAGCGGACTTAAGTAAGATAAAATCTTTTGGTATTGCAGGACAAACCTTAAACCAGATAAATTATTATGAAGTAATAGATGGTGAAGTAACGTTGGTAAATGAGTTTGATGCTCGCACTCCAGGCGTAATGCGTATAGGTTTAAGAGGAAATCCTTCTTTAGGAAGCTTGCGCAGTATAATGGTTGGTGTTAAAAACACAAGCAATTTTCCTGCTAGAGGAGAAGTTTGGTTTAATGAACTGCGTTTGGCAGGTTTAGATAATAAAGGAGGTTGGGCAGCCGTAGCTGCAATGGATGTTAATTTTGCAGATTTTGCAGATGTGTCTGTAACTGGTAATAGAAGTACCTCTGGTTTTGGATCCATAGACCAAATGCCCAATGAAAGAGCAAGAGAAGATGTAATGTCTTACGACGTGGTAACCAATATTAATTTAGGACAGTTACTACCCAAGAAATTAGGAGTGCAATTACCATTTAATTATGGAATATCTGAGCAACTGATTACACCTGAATTTGATCCTGTTTATGATGATTTAAAATTAGAAGACAGGATTGCAGCAGCTAATACACCAGAAGATGCTAAAATAATAGAAGAGCAGGCAGAAGATTATACAAAAAGAACAAGTATTAATTTTATAGGAGTACGGAAAAATAGGAGTGAGGAAGCTGAAGCTAATTTTTATGATGTAGAAAATTTTACGTTTAACTACTCATATAATGAATTAAATCATAGAGATTTTGAAATTGCAAAATTAAGAGATCAAAATATAATTGCAGGGGTGTCATATGCCCATAATTTTAAACCTGTGGAGGTAGAACCTTTTGCAAAAAAAGATTCATTGTTTAATGGTAAATATTGGAAATGGTTAAAAGATCTTAATTTTAATTTATTACCAACTAGTATTGCAATAAATTCTAATATTAATCGTCAATTTAATCAACAACGTTTTAGGGATGTATTAGAACCAGGTGTAGATGCGTTAAAATTACCAGAATTGCAACAACGTAACTATTTGTTTAATTGGCAGTACAACATAAACTATAATTTAAGCAAGTCGTTACGTTTTAATCTATCAGCTTCAAATAATAATATAATTCGAAATTATTATAAAGAAGAAGGGAATCCAGATTCTGGAATAGATGACCAGATGAATATTTGGGATGGTTTTTTTGATGTTGGTGAGCCAAATAGACATGCGCAACAAATGGAGCTTAATTATGAGTTACCATTTAATAAAATACCTGCATTGGAATTTGTAAATGCACAATACACATATACTAGTAATTTTGATTGGCAACGTGGTGGAGACGCATTGCGTGAAGTAGCAGGTGAAAATATAAACAGAGTGCAAAATGCAAGCACACATACCATAGCGGCAAATCTTACTATGCAAAAACTCTATGATTTAGTGGGACTTAAAAAATCTAGAGGTAAAGCACCAGTAGATAATAGAAAAGATAAAGCAGGAAAGACAAAGTCAGTTAAGAAATCAGGAGGATTTGGGGATTTGGCCAAAAATATTCTAACTATGGTTAAGCGTGTTAATGTAAATTATACAGAAACTAGAAGTAAAATATTACCAGGATATACAAGGTCTATTGGCTTTATAGGAACAACAAAACCAAGTTTGGGTTTTGTTTTTGGCAGCCAGGCAGATGTTCGGTTTAATGCTGCTAAGAAAGGATGGTTAACATCGTTTCCAGATTTTAATGAACAATACGTTCAAGAAATAAATAGGCAGATAGACATAACGGCTGTGGCAGAGCCAATTAGGGATTTAACTATTGATATTACTGCAAATAGGAATTTGTCAGACCGTTATCAGGAAAATTTTAAAGTTAATGATTTAGGTAGTGGGCAATATGAGTATGAGAATTTATTAGGAAACCATTATGGTAATTTTGGAATTTCAACCATTATGATTAAAACTGTCTTTAATAAAAGTAATGAATTTGAATCTAATAATTTTGAAACTTTTAAAGCCAATAGATTGGTAATAGCTAATAGATTGGCAGGTACAGGTGGGGCAACAGATGCTGATGGTTATCCAGAGAGATATGGTAAAACCAGTCAAAATGTATTGCTACCAGCATTTATAGCAGCCTATACAGGGCAAGATGCTACAAAGGTTAAGTTAGGTGCATTTAGAAATGTGCCAATTCCTAACTGGCGTTTAAAATATACAGGGTTAATGCGCAATAAGTGGTTTAAAAAGAAGTTTAAGCGTTTTTCTTTAAGTCATGGGTATAGGGCATCATATAGCATAAATTCTTTCCAGACTAATTTGGAAAGAGAAAACAACTTGATAGATCCAGAAACTCAGGATTTTTTACCAGAAAATATTATGGCAAATGTTGTTTTGGCAGATCAATTTAATCCGTTAATGCGAATAGATTTTGAAATGAAAAACTCTATGAGTGTAGTGGCAGAGGTACAAACTATGCGGGCATTAACAATGAGTTTTGATAATAATCTATTAACTGAGCTAAACAGTAAAGATTATACTGTAGGTTTAGGGTATAGATTTAAAGATGTAAAATTTGTTACAAATATAGGAGGAGAAAAGCACAGGTTTAAAGGAGATTTAAATCTAAAATTAGATGGTACTTTAAAAGATAATATAACCATTATTAGAAATCTAGAACTGAATAATAATCAAATTACATCTGGACAGAATGTGTTTTCTATGAAGTTTGGAGCAGATTATGCATTAAGTCAGGCTTTAAATGTAGCATTCTTTTACGATCATTCTTTTTCAAAATTTGCGGTTTCTACAGCATTTCCTCAGACAACCATAAATGCAGGCTTTACACTTAGGTACAATTTTGGCAACTAGTTTCATAATCATAATTAGATAAAGAATTCTTGTTTGTACATACTTTTTAGATTCTTATATAAATTATAATATTTTTCAAATTAAATAATTTTCAAATCATTTTTAATCTGTTACATTTGTTGCATTAATTAAAACTAAATTAAAATGAACATACCATCAGAATTAAAGTATACAAAAGATCACGAGTGGGTTAAAATAGATGGAGATATAGCAACTGTAGGTATCACAGATTTTGCTCAAGGAGAACTTGGAGATATTGTATATGTTGAAGTAGAAACATTAGATGAAACCTTGGATAAGGATGAGGTTTTTGGAACAGTTGAGGCTGTAAAAACTGTTTCAGATTTATTTTTGCCACTTTCTGGTGAGATAGTAGAATTTAATGAGTCCTTAGAGGATGAACCAGAAAAAGTAAATGCCGATCCTTATGGTGATGGTTGGATGATAAAAATTAAGATGAGTGATTTATCTCAAGTTGATGAATTGATGAGTGATTCTGATTATAAGGATTTAATAGGTGGCTAAAAAACCATTTTATACTATATTATTTGTAAGCTGGGTAGTGTTTGTAACATTACTTAGCTTATTTTCTTTTACAGAATCAGATTTACCTTCTATAAAAATTCCGCACATAGATAAATTGGTACATTTTATTTTTTATTTTGTTTCAGGAATTTTAGGAATTTTATCATTAAAGGAATTTTTTAATGAGGCTCATATAAGACAGAAAGGAATATTATATCTTTTTTGTTCTTTAGCTGTTTATGGCATAATTATTGAAATATTACAAAGTGTATTGACGGTTACTAGAAGTGGAGAAGTTTTAGATTTTTTAGCAAATACCATTGGTGTTTTGGCAGGAGTAGCATTGGCTAAATTTCTCTTTTTAAGACAATAGAGTTAAAATGAAAAAAATAATTGCTTATTTAGATAATATTTATTTAAATTAGCAAGCACTAAATTAAAAGTTATGGAACCAAAAAAAAACCCAAAAGCAGATTTAACAAACAATAGCGGTCTTTACTTTGCAATAGGTCTTGTTGTTGTTATGTTTCTTGTTTGGCGAGGACTAGAGTATAAGAAGTATGATGATAAAATCGAATATGATATTACTCAAAATTTAGATGATTTGTTAGACGAGGAAGTTCCTATGACAGAGCAAGTTAAAACACCACCACCACCGCCACCGCCAATAGCACCAGAAGTTATTGAGGTCGTAGAGGATGAAGTGGAAATAGAAGAATCGGTTATACAAGATACAGAATCTAGTGAAGAAGAAGAAGTTGTAGAGGTTAATGAAATTGTAGAAGAAGAAGTAGAAGTAGATTTAGATGTGCCTTTTTCTGTAATTGAAGATGTTCCAGTTTTTCCTGGATGTGAAAAAGTAAAGAGTAAAGGAGCAAAAGCTTTAAGAGATTGTTTCAATGAAAAAATAAAAAACCATATTAGAAAGCACTTTAAATATCCAGAAATAGCTCAAGAAATGGGAATTCAAGGTAGAGTTGATGTTAGATTTGTTATTCAGAAAGATGGAAGTATAGGTCAAGTGCAATTACGAGGGCCAGATAAGAATTTAGAAAAGGAAGCTGCTAGGATAATTGGAAAACTTCCTAAAATGACTCCTGGAAAACAAAGAGGTAGAGCTGTGCGTGTACCATTTAGTTTGCCTGTAACTTTTAGATTACAGTAGCATAATATTTAATACTACAAATATATATTAAAAATCCAAACCACAAGGTTTGGATTTTTTTCATTTTTTTAAGAAAAAACAAACCCCAAGGATAAACTTGGGGCTTTTGGTATACTTCTTGTGTTTTAACATAATTATAACAAACAAAATTTTAATTATGAAAACAAACACAGAGAAATCTGTTACGCCTCAGTGCAATGAGGGTAGCAGTAAAGTAACCAGTGGTTGCTCTAAAATGGGCAAGCACGATGCAAATTTACGAAAAAACAGCTTTCTTAATTTTCAAATAGGATTAATTATAGCATTAGTTCTAGTCTATGTTGGTTTGGAATCTTCTTATGCTATTTTGGATGAACCAGAAGTTGAAATCACAGAAATAGAAGAGTCAGTAATTGAATATCATCCAGATGTACAAAATATTAAAGTTGAGCAACCAAAAAAACAAAAAATTGCTATGACTAAACCAGTGACTAATCCAGATGTTATAAAAATCATTGATGATGATGTTACAGATCCTAAAGATTTTATAGATGATACAGAAGTTAGTCCAAATGAAGTAGTAACTGTTGATGATGTAGTGTATAGCAAAGTTCCTATTGATGTTGGTCCAATCCCCTATAGCGTAGTTGAGGATAAGCCTATTTTTCCAGGTTGCGAGAAGTTGAAAAAAGAGAAACAAGATGCTTGTTTTAATAAAAAGATGAAGAAGCATATTGAAAAATACTTTAAATATCCAGAGTTAGCTCAAGAGTTAAGACAAGAAGGTAGAGTAAGTGTAATTTTCAAGATTGGAAAGGATGGCTCTATAAAAGATATTCAAATGAAAGGACCTGCAAAAATTTTAGAAGAAGAAGCAAAGCGAATTATTAGTAAGCTTCCAAAGATGACACCAGGCAAACAAAGAGGCAATGCAGTAGTAGTACCATATTCAATTCCAATACATTTTAAGTTGCAATAGTTTTTTATATCGGTTAGTTCCTGCTTATACCTTAAAAATAGGCAGGAATTTCTAATTTTATAATGTTTTCTTCCTTAAAAAAAGATAAACCTCTTTAATTCGTTGTAAAGAAATCAATTAGGTTATATCTTTGCACACCATTAAAAAAGAAGGATGAAAACTGTGGTTGGTACAGCTAATGAGCCTATAAAAGTTTCGGCATTTGCAGATTTTAAAGAAATAACTAAAGCAAGGTTAACGCTTAGTGTTGTTTTTTCTTCTGTAGCAGGTTACTTTCTAGGTGCTACTTCCATAAACTTTACAATACTTACATTGTTGGTTTTTGGAGGTTATTGTATGGTGGGGGCTTCCAATGCTTTTAATCAAGTTATAGAGAAAGATTTAGATGCACTAATGAATCGTACAAAGAATAGACCTATTCCCTCAGGGAGGATGTCTGTTAATAATGCACTTATAATTGCTGTGTTAATGACACTTGCAGGAATTGTTTCATTGTATTATATAAATCCTAAAACGGCAATGTTTAGTGCAATTTCCGTATTTCTGTATACTTGTTTATATACACCTCTAAAAACAAAAACACCTTTATCAGTTTTTGTGGGTGCATTTCCAGGAGCAATTCCTTTTATGCTTGGTTGGGTTGCAGCAACAAATGATTTTGGCATAGAACCGGGAACATTGTTTATGATACAATTTTTTTGGCAGTTTCCTCATTTTTGGGCATTAGGGTGGATGTTAGATGAAGATTATAAAAAAGGAGGGTTTAAAATGTTGCCAACTGGGGAAAAAGACAAAGGAACAATTGCACAAATTATTATGTATACCATTTGGATGATGATAGTTTCTATACTACCTGTTTTTGGAATAACAGGAGATTTACATTTGTCTATATTTGCAGCGGTACTCGTTTTTTTAATAGGTGGTGTAATGTTATTCTTTGCATTTCGTTTGTTTCAAAATAGAGATAATATTTCAGCAAAAAAATTAATGCTTGCAAGTGTAAGTTACATTACATTAATGCCAATAGTGTACGTTGTAGATAAATTTGTTTAAGTAAATTTTATAAAGACCTTATTTAGAGGTTTTTAATTATAAATTAAGAAGTGCTTTAAAATGGATATAATTCAAAAACCAGAGAAGGAGAAGAAAGATAATGCAAAAAAAATGATGCTTTGGTTTGGTATTATTAGTTTGGTAATGGCTTTTGCTGGGTGGACAAGTGCTTATATAGTAAGTAGTTCTAGAGAAGATTGGTTAAAAGATTTTGATCTGCCTTCAGCATTTTTTTGGAGTACTTTTATAATAATTATAAGTAGTCTTACTTATATATTAGCTGTAAAATCTGCAAAAAAAGATAAAGCTTCTCAGGCAACTGTTTTTTTATGGATTACGTTAGGTTTGGGAATAGTATTTATTGCATTGCAGTTTAAAGGTTTTTCTCAATTAATTGGCGAAGGGTATTATTTTACAGGGCCAACAAGTAATATAACAATGTCTTATATTTTTCTTATTGCTATTGTGCATATTGTGCATGTTGTAGCAGGTATAATATCTTTATTGGTTGTTTTAGTAAATCAAATACGTGGAAAATATTCCTCTACTGAAGTTGTTGGAATGGAGATAGGTGCTACATTTTGGCATTTTTTAGACCTATTGTGGGTTTATTTAATTTTGTTTTTCTATTTATATCGATAATAAATAGGAATAAAGTTAATTTCTATTAAAATTTGATTTTTGTATAGGCGAAAAAAATGTAAATTTGCGAAATAAAATTAAACCCTATAATATTTACGGGTTAATTTAATTTTTTTAAAAATAGTAGAACGATGTAAGCGTTCTTTACTTTATAAATTATAAATTGTATATGGATACTACGGTAACAGCAGGTTCAGAGGAGAATGTATGGAGCGGAGGAAGTAATAATAAGCCATTAGGTGCAAGTTATGGAAAAATGATGATGTGGTTTTTCATCGTTTCAGATGCATTAACATTTTCTGGTTTTATAGCATCTTACGCATTTTCAAGATTTAAATTTGCAGATAGTTGGCCTATAGCAGATGAAGTTTTTACCCATGTTCCTTTGTTTCATGGTAATTATCCAATGATTTATGTTGCGTTTATGACATTTGTTTTAATTATGTCTTCTGTAACAATGGTACTTGCTGTTGATGCGGGTCATAAAATGAAAAAGAACAGTGTAATTTGGTATATGTTCTTTACAATTATTGGCGGTGCAATATTTGTTGGTTCACAAGCTTGGGAGTGGGCAACATTTATAAAAGGAGATTATGGTGCAGTAGAAACCAAAGGTGGTAGGATTTTACAGTTTGTAAAAGCTGATACAGGAGAGAGAGCTGCTTTAAGAGATTTTGCAACTCCATTGAGCGAAGAGCGAACAGATCATACAAGTAATAAAGGTATTTGGTTTTTAGGAGAAAAGTCTTTGCCTTCTTACTCCTTAAATGAAGTCGTTAACGGGTTTAAATCTAATTCTAATATTCTAGTACGTACAGAGAATATTAATGAAGAAGGAGAAAAAACATTGTTAACTAGAGAAGAATCGTTAAAGAGATTAGCAGGAGCTAAATATGTTGTAGAAGGAGCAAATCTTATACATAATGAATACGGAAGTAGATTATTTGCAGATTTCTTTTTCTTTATTACTGGCTTTCACGGCTTTCACGTGTTGTCAGGTGTACTAATAAATATTATAATCTTTTTTAATGTTATTCTTGGTACCTATGAACGTAGAGGACACTATGAAATGGTTGAAAAAGTAGGTTTATACTGGCACTTTGTAGATTTAGTGTGGGTTTTTGTATTTACCTTCTTTTATTTAGTATAATGTAAGTAGAAAAAAGACAATTACGTAAAGTAAAACAATAAAGTATAAAAATGGCACACGAGCATAAATTAGAGATTTTTAGAGGACTTTGGAAGTTTAAGAATAACATTCAAAAGATTTGGGGTGTTTTGTTTTTTCTAACAGTGGTTACTGCAATAGAAGTGGTATTAGGTATTTATAAACCAGAAGTGTTAATGAGTCCATGGATTAATTCTTTTGAATCTGGATGGTTTGGATCTACTATGAACGTAATACTATCTCCTTTTATTTACTTAAAACCTTTAAATTTAATATTTATAGTATTAACATTAGTGAAGGCATATTACATAGCTTGGGACTTTATGCATTTGCGTGATGAGAAAAAAGGGTTACGTAGAGCCATAGTATGGACACCAGTATTCTTAATAGGATATTTAGTATTCATTCTATTAGCAGAAGCTAACTATATATATGATATTTATAGTGATGGTTTTGTAAAATGGAACTTCTAATATTAGAATGATTTAACAATATATAAAGACGGTTTCTAAGCCGTCTTTTTTATTTTTGTACAGTTATGAAGAAAACATTTGTTATGGTAGTTTTATTTATTCTACCAATAGTTGCGTACTTATTTTTTGCATCTGGTATCCATAATTTTGGAAAACTACCCATACTTACAAAATCTGTTAATGAACTTTCAGAGTTGAGCACTGATGTGGTTTTAAATAATAAAATAACCGTTTTAGGTTTTTTAGGGCATAATGTTAATCGTAAGAAGGGAAATGTATTTAATCTAAATCAGAAAATATATAAGCCTTTTTATGAATTCAATGATTTTCAATTTGTGATGATTGTTCCCAAAGGTCAGGAAGATTCAATCAATGATTTGAAAAAGGAACTTGTTACACTGGCCGATATAAAAAAATGGAAATTTATTTTTGCTGAAAATAAACTAATAAGAACATTTTTTTCTCAGTTAAAAACAGATGTTAGTCTAGGTGAAGATTTAGGGACCCCTTTTGTATTTGTTATAGACAAAGAACGTAACCTTAGAGGAAGAACTAACGATGAAGATGAAGGAACAAAGTATGGTTTTAACACAAATTCAGTGGCAGAGCTAAACAATAAAATGGAAGATGATATAAAAATTATTTTGGCAGAGTACCGTATGGCACTCAAAAAGAACAAAGCAGAACGCAATAAAAAATAGCGATTACATTATGAAGAAAGGTAAATATACATATGTTTGGGTTTCTTTTGTGATATTAATTTTTGGAATAATATTTATTCCAAAAATCATAGATAGAGTCAAAGGAGGTACCATTGTAGAAAGCGACCGTATGAATATAAAAAATAATGATGGAAACTTAGCGTATGTTGAAATTAATGGAAGCAAAAGAAGAGTTCCTGATTTTACTTTCTTAAATCAAGACAGTTTAGTTGTTTCTAATAGAGATTATTTGGGAAAAGTATATGTAGTTGAATTTTTCTTTACTTCTTGCCCTACTATTTGCCCTATAATGACTAAAAACTTGGTACAGCTTCAAGATAATTTTAAAGGATTCAAAAATTTTGGAGTAGCGTCCTTTTCCATTGATCCAAAAAATGATACGCCAACAGCTTTAAAAAGATATGCGGAAAAATATGAAATAACAGATTTAGATTGGCATTTAATGACAGGAGATAGAGAAGAAATATATGAGTTGGCTAATACAGGGTTTAATATTTTTGCTGCAAAAAATTCAAATGTACCAGGTGGTTTTGAACATTCAGGGATGTTTGCTTTGGTAGATAAAAGAGGGTTTATTAGATCCAGAGTAGATCAGTTTGGAAACCCTATCATTTATTATCGAGGAACCATAACAGAACAAGAAGGAAAAAATGACGAAGGAGAAACAGAGCAAATAACAATACTTAAAGAAGATATTAAAAAATTATTGGATGAGTAAAACAAGAGATATAAGTAAAAAAGAAAAGAATTTTAATAAAGTAATCACTATAATCTCTATAGTCGTTCCAGTAGTAGTAGCAATTCTTTTTAGAGTTAAAATACCTAATGTAGAACCATTGTCGTTTTTGCCTCCTATTTATGCTACAACAAATGGGGTTACTGCAATATTGTTAATAGCTGCTGTCTATGCAATAAAGAATAAGAATGAGAAACTACATCAAAAATTAATGACATTGTGTATTGTACTTTCTGTAGCTTTTCTGTTAATGTACATTGCCTATCATATGACTTCAGAACCCACATCTTATGGTGGAGAAGGATTTATGCGATATATATACTTGGCAATACTTTTATCACATATACTTTTATCAATAGTTATAATACCGCTTGTAATGAAGACTTATGCCAAAGCTTATTTAAAACAGTACAAAGCACATAGAAAACTTGCTAAAATAACATTTCCTATATGGTTGTATGTAGCAGTTACTGGGGTAGTGGTATATGTTATGATTTCTCCTTATTATGTATAAAATATTTATTTAATGAAAAAAGTACTGTTCTTATTGTTTCTTTTAGTGTTTTTTGTTCCGCAATTGACTGAAGCACAATGTGCAATGTGCCGTGCTGTACTAGAGAGTGAAGAAAACAATGCAACCGCAGAAGGGGTTAATAATGGAATTGTATATTTAATGGCGGTTCCTTACATCTTAGTAGCGGTTATCTTTTATTTTGTATATAAAAAAATGAAGTCATAATTTTATTTTACCATAAATAGTATAATAAAATACGTTTTTGTATTGTTTTAGTTTGCAAAGCCTTTTGCAATTAATGGTTTTTATATTTAACATCCGATAAAAAATGTTCAATTCTTTCTATAAAAATTTCTTATTGTACTTAGGTGCTACCTCCTTGTAATTAGAAAAAAGATAAGTATAAGTGCTTTTTTAGAAATTAAATAACGTACTAATAATGTAATTTCATTAAAAGAAAAGCTAGATTTTAATAAGTGAACTTATTTTTTTTAAAAATTAACATTTTTTTCACATCTATAATTGTAACTAATAAATGACTAAGTAGTCTTACAATTGTATTTAAGTACCAAGCCTAAAAAATAAAACCAATGATAGAAATTAAAGATCTTCACAAATCTTATAAAATGGGTAGTAATTCACTACATGTTTTAAAAGGTATAAACTTTAACGTAGAGGAAGGAGAACTAGTTGCAATAATGGGCTCCTCAGGATCAGGAAAATCTACACTTTTAAATATTCTTGGAATGTTAGATGTTTTAGATGAGGGTTCTTATACTTTAGATGGTGTGCCAATTGTAAATTTAAATGAGACAAAAGCGGCGCAGTACAGAAACAAGTTTTTGGGTTTTATATTTCAGTCTTTTAACCTAATTAATTATAAGAGTGCTATGGAAAATGTTGCACTTCCTTTGTATTACCAAAGAGTAGGTAGAAAAGAACGTCAAGAAAAAGCGCTACAATATTTAGAACAAGTTGGTTTAAAAGAATGGGCTAATCATTTGCCTAGTGAGCTTTCTGGAGGGCAAAAACAACGTGTTGCTATTGCAAGGGCATTAGCTGCTGAACCAAAAGTGTTAATGGCAGATGAACCAACAGGTGCACTTGATAGCAAAACTTCTTATGAAGTTATGGATCTTATTCAAAAGATTAATGATGCAGGAAATACAATCTTGGTAGTTACACACGAACCAGATATTGCAGATATGTGCAAACGTATAGTTCATTTAAAAGATGGTATAATTGTAGAGGATAAAAAAGTTGATCAAGTAAGAGCTTCGCAATATGTTTAGTAGAGATACTTGGAAAGAAATTTTTGAAACCATTCAAAAAAATAAGCTTAGAACGTTCTTGTCTGGCTTTACAGTAGCAATAGGTATCTTCATTTTTGTTGTGCTTTTTGGTTTTGGTAATGGACTTACCAATACGTTTGCTAAATTTTTTGGAGATGATGCAACCAATATATTTTTTATATTTCCTGGTAGAACATCTGTTCCTTATTCTGGTTACAAAGCAGGTAGGCAAATAGAGTTTGATAATAGTGATTTAGAAGACATTGAAAAAAACTTTGCAATGTTTGTAGATTATGTATCACCTAGAATTACAAGAGGTGGTTTGGTAAAGTATAAAAACGAGTCTAACAATTATAGTAATAGGGCAGTAGCACCTTCTCATCAATATAATGAAAAGACTATAATGATGAAAGGTCGTTATATAAATAATCAAGATGTAAATAATAGAACCAAGTATGCCGTTATTGGTAGGTTGGTAGAAAGAGATTTGTTTAAAGGTAAAGAAGCTGTTGGTAAATACATAGATATTGGGGGTAGCTCTTTTAAAGTGATAGGTGTTTTTCAAGATGACGGAGGTGATAGAGAAGAACGAATGATTTATATTCCCTATACTACAAGGCAACATATAGAGAAGAATACAGATAAAATAGATCAGATAGTTCTAGGGTTTAAGCCACAGATAGGGTATTCAGGAGCAATGTCTTTAGAGAATAGTTTAGAAAAATATATAAAAAGCAAAAAGTTTATCAATCCAAATGATGAAAATGGAATCTTTATAAGAAACGTTGCTGACCAGTTAAAGCAGAATCAGCAATTAGCGAGGGTATTACAAATTATTGTTTCTTTTGTAGCATTTGGGACAATTATAGCTGGTATTATAGGTATTAGTAATATTATGATTTTTGTGGTAAAAGAGCGCACCAAAGAGCTAGGCATACGAAAAGCACTCGGTGCAACACCAAAATCTGTAATTAGTACTATTTTGTTAGAGTCTATTTTTATAACTACTATATCTGGTTTTATAGGAATGATTTTAGGCACTGTGCTCCTCAATACAATGGGAGATACCTTAGAAGACTATTTTATAACAGACCCGTATATAGATACTGGAATTGCAATTTTTTCCACCATACTGTTAATAATATGTGGTGCACTCGCAGGATATGTGCCAGCCAGAAAAGCTGCCAAGATAAAACCAATTGTAGCATTAAGAGACGAATAATATGAAATTTATATTTGATAGTAATACTTGGCAAGAAATATTTGGTTCCATTGGTAAAAATAAAACGAGGACAATAATAACTGTTATAGGTGTTTTATGGGGTATTTTTATTTATATAGCATTGGCAGGTGCTGCTAAAGGATTAGACAATGGTTTTGAACGAGCATTTGAAAGCACAGCTATGAATAGTATGTTTGTTTGGGCACAAAGTACCAGTATGCCATATGAAGGTTTCAAAACTGGTAAATCTCTACAATTAAAATTAGAGGATGTAAACACTTTAAAAAACAGAATTCCTGAGATTCAATATATAGCACCAAGAAATGCTAAAGGTGTTTTTGATGGTGCTCCTGCATCTATTGTTAGAGGTCAGAAATCAGGAACTTCACCTGTATATGGAGATTTCCCTATATATACTAAAATAGCGACAAAGAAAATCTTTGATGGTGGACGTTTTATCAATGATGAAGATATTGAACAAGCAAGAAAAGTTGTTGTTATTGGAGAAAGAACACTAAAAGAACTTTTTGAAGAAGACGAAAATCCAATAGGAGAGTTTATAAGAGTAGATAATATTTATTTTCAAGTAGTTGGTATTCATAAATTTATACCTGGAGGTGGTTTTGAAAGTGATACAGATATGTATATACCTTATTCTACGTTTAAAAAATTATACAATACAGGAGATAATGTAGATTGGTTAACCATAGCAGCTTATGATGATGCAGATGTAATAAAGGCTGAGAAAGATGTAAAAGCCGTATTAAAAAATATTCATAGAGTTGACCCTAAAGATGAAAGAGCTTTTGGTGCTTTTAATCTCGGAGAAATTTTCAATAGAATTACAGGTTTTGCTAAGGGACTTACTTTTTTATCCCTTATAGTAGGCATAGCAACAATTTTGGCAGGTGTTATAAGTATTGGTAATATATTATTGATTTCTGTAAAAGAACGTACAAAGGAGTTAGGAGTTAGGAGGGCGTTAGGAGCAACGCCAAGTGAAGTTCGAAATCAAATAATACTAGAATCAGTATTTCTTACCGTAATAGCAGGAATATTAGGGATAATCTTAGGAGCAATTGTACTTTCGCTAATTGACTTTTTTACAAAAGGCACCGATTTTCCGTACACTAACCCAACTTTGCCTATACCATACGTTATAGGTGCTTTAGGAATTATGATTTTTTTAGGGACTTTAATAGGACTAATTCCAGCACAGAGAGCAGTAAGTATAAAACCAATAGACGCATTAAGAGAAGAATAAATAAAATAATTAAATACATCACAATGAGCAAAATAGTAAAATATATATTAATAGGAGTAGTGGTTTTAGGAGCATTATGGGCAGCTACTTTCTTTATTAAGACTAATAGTAAGTCAGCAGTAACATATGAAACAAAAAAGCCATTTATTGCTACAATAGAAAAAAAATCAGTTGCAACTGGTAAAGTTATTCCAGAAGAAGAGGTTGAAATTAAACCTCAGATATCTGGTATAATTGAAAAAATATATTTAGAAGAAGGCGTAGAGGTTAAATCTGGAGATTTAATTGCAGTAATAAAAGTTGTGCCCAATGAACAGTCTTTAAACCAGGCTAGTGGTAGAGTAAAAACAGCGCAATTGGCTTTAAATAATGCAAAGTTAGAATTTGATAGAAATAAATCATTATTTGAAAAAGATGTAATCTCTAGCCAAGATTTTGATAATCTTAAATTAAAATATAACCAGGCAAAGCTAGATTTATCCAATGCACAAGCAGATTATCAAATTATAAGAAAAGGATCTGCAGGAGGTTCATCAAGTGCAAACACTAATATTAGAGCAACTGTGAGTGGTACTATTTTAGAAATTCCTGTAGAAGAAGGAGATCAGGTCATAGAGAGTAATAATTTTAATGAAGGTACAACCATAGCTTCAATTGCAGATTTAAAGAGAATGATTTTTGAAGGAAAGGTAGACGAATCTGAAGTTGGTAAATTAAAAGTTGGAATGCCTCTTAAAGTTAGTTTAGGAGCAATAGATGATAAAGAATTTGATGCTAAACTTAGATTTATTGCGCCTAAAGGAGTTGAAGAAACAGGAGCTGTTCAATTTAAAATTGAAGGAGAGGTAAGTATTGATGATAATTATATGATAAGAGCTGGCTACAGTGCAAATGCATCTTTTGTATTAGAAAAGAAAAAAGATATTATGGTTTTGCCAGAGGCTTTGCTGCAATTTGATAAAATAACAAACAAGCCGTATGTACAGGTGGCAACTGGAGATCAAAGATTTGAACGTAAAAATATAGAAATAGGTATATCAGATGGTGTTAATGTAGAAATTCTTTCCGGTATTACTGAAAAAGATGACGTTAAAATTTGGAATAAAACTGAGCCAATTAAAAAAGGTGATGATGACGAAAAAACTACTGAGGAGTAGAACTTAAAAAAAGAAAAAAATCATCAATATAAAACATATGAAATTTAAGATATTAATAGTACTACTTCTTTTTGTTGTTGGGCTTACTACTGCTCAGCAAAAAAAATGGAGTATTGAAGAATGTATTAATAATGCTTTAGAAAACAATATAGATGTAAAGCAATTAGAGATACAATTAGAGAGTACAAAATTAGGAGAGTCTGATGCACTTGGAGGCTTTTTACCAAGTTTAAATGCATCTACTAACGGTTCTTGGAGTAAAGGTTCTGGTTTTGATCAAACTACAAACCAAAGGGTTTCAGGTACTTTTTTCTCTTTAAACGGTGGAATTTCTTCTGGTGTTACCATTTTTGATGGCTTACGTAACATACATCGTTTTAATAAGGCGAAACTTAATTCTATTGCAAGCCAGTACAGATTAGAAGGGATTAAGGATAATATCGTGCTAAATGTAGCAAATGCTTATTTAGACATATTGGCAAGTAAAGAATCTTTAAAAGTGATAGAGTTACAGTCTGCACTTTCTGAAAAAGATTACGAACGTACAAAGGTTTTAGTAGAAGCAGGTACAGTACCAAAAGGAGATTTATTAGAGTTAGAAGCTACTATGGCAGATTATGATCAGCAAAAAGTTAATGGACAAAATAATATACTGCTTAAAAGATTATTTTTGGCTCAGATGCTTCAAATAACAGATTATCAAAATTTTGATATTACTGATGCTGCTTATGATGTTCCTCCTTCAGATATATATAATTACACAGCAAAAGAAGTGTATGATAAAGCCCTTACAATAAGAGGTAACATTAAGTTAGCTGAAGCAAATATTGCTATTGCAGAAAAAGATGTTAAAATAGCAAAAGGAGCTTTGTATCCTACTTTAAGCGCTTCTATAGGGTACAATACTAGTTACTCTAGTTTTGTTAAAAAAATAACGAATGTTAGTTTTGCAGATCAATTATCAGAAAATGATGGTATTGGTTATGGTATGAGTTTAAATGTGCCAATTTTTAATGGGTTTGGTGTGCGTAATAATATTAGAAGATCCAAATTAAATTTAGAGCAAACCAAACTGCAAGCAGCGCAAGAAAAGTTAACATTAGAATCAAATGTTAATCAGGCTTATTTAGATGTTAGGTCTTTTGGTAAAAGATATGAGGCAGCACAAAAAACGTATGATGCTAGAAAACAAGCATATGATTTTGCTAAAGAACGTTTTAATGTTGGGTTGATGAATGCTTTTGATTTTAGTCAGGCACAATCTAGGTTAGACAATGCAGCAGTAGATGTAGTAAATGCAAAATATAATTATATTTTTAGAATTAAGATTTTAGAAATTTACTTTGGAATACCAGTTACCTTAAAGTGATGTATTATAAATGATTAAAAGCCCATTAAACTAAATGTTTAATGGGCTTTTTTTGTATTTGTATAGTTGAAATAGTGTTAAAATTATTGTTAGAACTTGTATCTTTGTTCATTATGGCATTTATTTTAAATATAGAGACTGCTACTACTAATTGTTCAGTAAGTGTAGCTAAAGACGGACAGATGTTGGCGCTAAAGGAATATAATAGTGCTAGTTTTTCACATGCTGAACAGCTACATCTTTTTATCGCTGAAGTTTTAGAAATGGCGTCGTTACCTGTAACAGATTTAAATTCAATAGCTGTAAGTAAAGGACCAGGATCTTACACTGGACTAAGAATAGGTGTTTCTGCAGCTAAAGGGTTGTGTTTTTCTTTAGATGTTCCATTAATTTCTGTTGCTACTTTGTTTAGTTTGGCGCATCAAGCTAGACCAAAAGATAATGAAGCAGTAGTAGCTGTTTTAGATGCAAGACGTATGGAGGTGTATTCTGCAGTATTTGATCCTGACTTTAATCAGGTTAAAGAAACTGAAGCTAAAATAATTGATAAAACTTCTTATCAAAATCTATTAGAAACGTACAGCAAAGTATACTTTGTGGGTTCTGGTGCAGAGAAAATTAAAGAAACTTTACACAATACAAATGTAGAATATATTTTAAATGCAGTACCGTCTGCAAAAGAAATGTGTAGTATATCTTATGAGAAACATAAGATCTCTGATTTTGAAGATGTAGCTTATTTTGAGCCTTATTATTTAAAAGACTTTATGTTTCAAAAACCAAAAAAGTAACTCCATCAATTTTATGTAATGAGGTCATTTTTTATAAATAGTTTGTCCTAGGTTAATTTATATTGTGTAATACACGTTGTGGAAATGGTATGTCAATATTGCTTTCATCATATCTAATTTTTAACTTTTTAGGGGTGCAAAATGTGCTGCCTAAAAAGCATCATTATTTTGCCAAAAACGCAAAGAAAGGTTAATAACGTTGTAAGTCAATTCAGCAACATAAACCTCAGGAATTAGTTTTCTTTTTAAGTTTTTAATTTTTTTTCATATACGTGATACTAATGATAAGCTTCATAAAGCGAGTTAAAAATAAGCTTATCTTCTTTTTTGTTTGCTTTAATAATCTTATGCTCTGAGATTACAGTTTGTAGTGTTATGAGTAGACCCTAAATGATTAGAACTAAAATATAATGAAAAAGCTGTTTTTCGCCATTATATTCTATAAAAAAAGCGTCTTTATTATAAGACGCCAATTAATATTACTCAAATAAAGGGATATTTATTTAACTTCAAAAGTTATTTTAACATTTACCCTAAATTCTGACACTTCACCATCTTTTACAATTGCGCTTTGATCTTGTACATAAACAGATTTAATATTTTTTACAGATTTAGCCGCTTGTGCAACTGCTTTTTTTGTTGCGTCTTCCCAGCTTTTTTCAGAGTTGGATAATACTTCAATTACTTTTAAAATTGCCATAATTTATAGTGTTTTGATTTTTTATAAATATAAAAAAATATAATTGAAATCTAAAATGCTATTTATCCATTTAACGCTACAACTTCGTTTATTTTATCTCCCATCATATTTTTAAGCATATTTTCTATTCCATTTTTAAGTGTAAAAGTTGATGACGGACAACCGCTACAGGCTCCTTGTAAAATAACGTTTACTCTTTTGGTATCTTCTTCATATGATTTAAATAGTATATTGCCACCATCACTAGCAACAGCAGGTTTTACATACTCCTCTAAAATATCTATGATTTGTTTAGATGTGTCATCTAAATTTTCATCTTGCAATTTACTAGCTGGCGCTTCTTCTTTTTGTTTTTTTATACTGGTTAAGGAAACAACTTCTCTCCCAGCAGATAAGAAATTTTGTATATGTTCTCTTACCTCCATAGTAATTTCATTCCAATCTACTGTATCATGTTTTGTGACAGAAACATAATTTTCGTCTAGAAAAACCTCTTTTACATAGGGGTATTTAAATAGTTCAGTTGCTAATTCAGAATCTTTAGCTTCACTAATGTTTTTAAACTCAAAAATGGTAGGTACAATTAATTTATTGGCAACAAAACGCATAGCTGAGGGATTAGGTGTATTTTCAGCATACACGGTTGCAGGAATGTTTTGAGGGGTAGATTCTTCATGAACAATGGGTTCTCCACTGTTTAAGTATTCTGTTAATTGTTGGGCTACTTCATCACGTACATCATCCCAAGAAACAATATCAAAACGTTCTAAAGCAATAAAATTACCAGAAATGTATACAGTTTTTATAAATGGTAAATAAAATAATTGTTGCGCTAAAGGAGAGTTTTTAGCTTCATCTATATTTTTAAACTCATAACTATTGTTCTTGGTTATGAAATGGTTTGTTTCAAACTTTAAAATAGCTGGATTTGTTGTTGTATATATTGTTATGTTAAACTCTTTCATATTAAAAAAATAATTTTCACAAAAATACAAACAAAATCAGTGACAGCATAGATAATAATATTGTGGTTATTAACGTTTTAATTTATATTTGATACTTTTGCACTTTTAACCTACTTTATGAAAAACTCTTTGTTAGCTTTGTTTTCTTTTATATTATTAAGTGTTACTACTATGGTAGCACAAGAAGGAATTCCAGTTTATTTTGATTATTTGTCAGATAATTACTATTTGGTACACCCGTCTATGGCAGGTATAGGAGAAGGGGGAAAAATAAGAGCAACCATCAGAAAGCAATGGTTTGATGTGGAAGATGCACCTAATTTACAAACATTAAATGCCCACTACAGGTTAAATGAAAAGAGTGGAGTTGGAGCTATTATATTCAATGATGCCAATGGTTACCATTCACAAACTGGATTAAAATTAACATATGCGCATCATTTGCGTTTTTCTAGGGATTTACGAAATTTAAATCAGGTTTCTTTTGGTGTAAGTGCAGGGTTAATGCAAAGTAATTTAGATGAGAGTGAATTTAATTCAGTTATTCCAGATCCAATTGTTACAGGTGGTAACATAAGTTCTTCTTATTATAATATGGACTTAGGAGTTTCATATAATTTTATGGAATTTTATGCGCATATTACAGTATTAAATGTCTTAAATAGCAAACGTAATGTATATTATAAAGATAGAACAGATAATCCTAATGCCACAGTTGTAGATAATTTAAGAAGGTATTTGTTGTCTGCGGGTTATGTTTTTGGAAAAAGTGATTGGCAATTAGAGCCTTCCATAATGTTGCAAATGACAGATTTTACAAAAGAAAAAACTATTGATATGAATGCTAAAGTGTATAAAAAAATGGATTTTGGCACACTTTGGGGTGGAGTTTCGTATAGACGTAGTTTTGATGGTGCTTTATATCAAAATAATAGTGGAAGTATAAAAGAACAGCGTTTGCAATTAATAACACCTATTGTTGGTGTAAACTATAAGAATTTTTTGGTTTCTTACAATTACTCCTATCAAATGGGAGACATACGATTTGATAATGGAGGGTTTCATCAAATAACATTAGGGTACAATTTTGGACAAATTTCAGAAAGTAAGTATGACTGTAAATGTCCAGCTGTAAATTATTAGACAAAAGAGAAAATAGATTAGCAGAGACTTTTTATAAAAGTGTACTAACTAACCTATTTTGTCTAAAGAGTCTTTTTTACTTGTCCCACGTATAATTTTTGGTTGCTGCTTGTTTTGTAATTGCAGATAACATAGCATTTTCTAGTTCTCCTTTACTACCTTCTTTTTGATTTTTTGTTATAAAAGCTTCACGCTTTGTATTTAATTCTTGAATTTCTTTTTGAATTGCAATTCGCTCTTCTTTTTTGTCTTTTATATAAGTCTTAATCTCAGTTTCAGATTTATTTCGTAATTCTTTTGGCAATTGTTCTTTTTTAATTTTAGTAATGTCAAAATCTTTATTCTTAGATGCATCAACTAAATCCCAAGAAGAGTTGGAGTATAATCTAGAACTCTTGCTTACCGCTCTTTTAACAATTACAGCTTCTTCCAATTTGGCAGCTTTATCGTCTTGTGTGGATTGTAATTGCATCTTAGCTTCTCCTAAGCTTCCATAAGAAATATAAGTTTTGTTGAGTTTATCATTTAATTTAATAATAATTTCATCATAAGGAGTATCTATTTGTACTACTTGCTTGTTATGGTCAATGGCTATGTATTCTCCTCCGGTTAATTTGGCTCCATTTTTCCATTCGGTAGAAACACCTTGTTCATAGTTTCCACAAAAGATAGTATTTACAACAACGTCTTTTTCCTTAGCATTGGTAACAGCATCTTTG
The DNA here is from genome assembly GCA_947491225.1 of uncultured Cellulophaga sp. Taxonomy (GTDB): domain Bacteria; phylum Bacteroidota; class Bacteroidia; order Flavobacteriales; family Flavobacteriaceae; genus Cellulophaga. The sequence goes on along the minus strand of CANLIE010000019.1, from coordinate 10,999 downwards.
TAATTTAGTTTACCTTGGTTAAAAGGTTCATTTCCTGCAATGAAAATCATTTTAAGATTGTCAGGATTTTTGCCCCAATCTAATTGCTTAAGAGATGTATGTATTACTTCTCCGCAATACTCTTCTCCGCCATTAGTGGTAAGCGAAAATAGCTTTTCAGAAATCTCATCCAAATCACTACTGAACCCAATAACTTGTCTTATGTGTCCTTCTTTTGCAGATAAATTATCGTTTCCATATTCATATAGGGCTATTTGTAATTGTGGACGTAATTCATTACCACATTTTACATAACTAAATTTGTTTACAATATCCCACAATTGTGCTTTTGCTTGGCTTATTAAGCCATCCATACTGTTACTAGTGTCTAATAATAGTGCAATTTTTACAATGTTTTTTGATGGTTTTTCAGTTTTTACTACAGCTTGCGCTACTATGTTGTTTTTTGGTTTATGTTCACAGCCAAAAGTACTGGTCAATGTAAGGGATAATAAAGCTATGCTTGTGATCTGTTTTAAATTTCTCATTGTTTTTATTTTTTTGTTATGCTGTAAAAATATTTTTAAAGTATTTCTAAAAAAATAGGTAATGAGTAAAACGTTGTTTTGAATGAGTGAACAGACCTACTGACTTTGTAATGCGGTAAAAATGAGTATTGTTCCTTATAATTGTAGTGTTTTATGATTTTTTTGAATCATATAAAACACTTAAGTTTACCATATCTAATAAAAAAATGAGCATTAAAAAATACATATATATATTATTTTTGTTTTCTTGTGTTGTTGCATTTTCTCAAGTGAATGAGTCTAAAAAAATTGAGATAAAAGGTGTAGTCAAGGGCAAGGAAAATAGTCAGCCAATTTCTGGTGTTCAGGTTTCTGCCACTAGTGGAGGTTTTGTATTTACCAACGCATTTGGTGAATATAAAATAAAAGTAATGTTAGGAGATGACCTTTTGTTTGAAAGTCCAGAATTTGAGACTGTACAGTATAGAGTTATAAATAACGAGGATGTAGATGTTTTGGTTGAGGGTTATGATACGGGCATAAGAAAAAGAGGAACACTTAATAAGAGTAAAAGTGTTTTACATAAAGCTTATTTAGATTCTGCAAATCAGTATAAAAAGGATGACCTAGGAAAAAGTATAGATTATATTAGAGTTTCCTTAGAGCAATTAAATAAGATAGGAAACAACAAAGAACGCTCGGAGTCATTCTCTTTGTTAGGAGAAATATATCAATATCATAAGCAATATGACCTTGCTATAGACAACTATAAAGAATCGTTGGAGGCAGAGGAATCTCTAAAAACTCAAATTTTATTAGGGAATGCTTATGTGCTAAATAAAGAGTACAAAAATGCAGAAAATCAATTTCAGAAGTTGGTAAACAATAGAAAATTAACTGCATACCAAAGAATTCAGATTTATGAAGGGCTAGGTGACGCCTATAAAGGGTTGCAAAATGCAAATAAAGCAGTAGCAAATTATGCTAATGGGTTAAAAGTAGCCAAAGAAGAAATAATATCACCTAAGGTAACAGATTTAAACACAAAAATAGCGGAAGCTTATGCGGAAGCTAATCAAGCGGAAGAAGCACAAGAATATTTTGATAACTCTTTACAATCTGCAGAGAAAGAAGCGCCACAAAAATCATTAGAAGTAAAGGATAGAGCAGCCGATTTTTACAGTAAAAATAGCTTGTATGATAAAGAGATAGAGCTTCGTAAAAAAAGTTTAGACGAGTTAAACCTTTTAAAGAGAACAAAAAAGGAAGAAGATAAAACTCTAGGAAACGTCAAGGACAACCCAATAACCAGTCAGCGAATAAATTATAAAATAGCAAACACATTAATTGTTCAGGATAAACTAGATGAGGCAATACCGTATTTAGAAAAAAGTATTACAGATGCTGCAAATGATGATGATTTAGTAGTGCAAAAAGATGCCACACGAAAATTGTCAGAAGTATATGATAATAAAGGAGATTATGAAAAAGCATTGGATTCTTATAAAAAGTATGCTGCTGTAGTAGATACTTTATATGCACGCAAAGAACAAGAGATATCTAGGGCAGAAAGATTGAGCAAACAAATAAGAGCAAAACAAAATCGTATCACAGGCTTAGAGAAAGACAAAGAGCTTACAGAAAGTAAATATAGCTTGGCAAAAACCAAACAAGACTTATATACTACAACAACAAAAAAGCAGCAGTTGTTAATTTATGCTTTGATTTTTGGATTAATTTTGTTTGGTTTGGCTTCATTCTTTTTTTATAGGAGTAATAAACAACAAAAATTAGCCAATAACCTACTGGCATTAAAGTCATTACGATCTCAAATGAATCCGCATTTTATATTCAATGCATTAAACTCGGTAAATAATTATATATCTAAGAATGACGAACGTAGTGCTAATAGATTCTTAAGTGAGTTTTCTACACTAATGAGAGCCGTGTTAGAGAATTCAGAAGAAGATTTTATTCCACTTTCCAAGGAGTTAGAGTTATTAGAATTATACGTAAAATTAGAACACTCCCGTTTTTCAGATAAGTTTAATTATTCTATCTATATAGATAATTATATAGATATAGATTCTTTTAAAATACCACCAATGTTATTACAGCCTTATATAGAAAATGCCATATGGCACGGGTTGCGATATAAGGAAGAGCAAGGGTTTTTAAACATTAATCTGAAACAAAAAAATAAAGATGCATTAGAGGTTATAATTGAAGATAATGGAATAGGAAGAAAAAAATCTGCAGTATTGAAGACAGAAAATCAAAAAAAACAACGTTCCAAAGGAATGGGAAACATAAAAAAAAGAGTTGCTATTTTAAATGAAATGTATAAAGATAAAGTAACAGTACAGATTCAGGATTTATATGAAGATGAATCAGGTACAAAAGTTATTTTGACCTTGAAAAAAGATTAAAACTACTGAAATGAAATTAAATGCAATCATAGTTGAAGATGAAGCAAATAGCAGGGAGATTTTAACCAATTACCTTACTAAATATTGCCCATCTATAAACCTTCTAGCAGAAGCAGCGTCAATAAAAATAGGTTTAGAATTAATTGAAGAGCATAAACCAGATTTAATTTTTTTGGATGTAGAAATGCCATTTGGTAATGCTTTTGATTTATTAGATCAAGTACCAAATAGGACTTTTGAAACTGTTTTTGTTACAGCTTATAACCAATATGCATTAGATGCATTAAATAATCACGCCGCATATTACTTAATGAAACCCATTAATATAGATGAGTTGATAAAAGCAGTGGATTATGTAAGTGAAATAAAAAGTAAGGAAAATGAATTAGCAGATCGTATTTTGCAACCTAAAACTAAAAAAGTAGATGGTAAGATAACATTGCCACAGCAAGATGGTTTTCAAATATTGAATGTAGCAGATATATTATTTTGTAGAGCAGATGATAATTACACAGAAATATATTTGGAAAACAAAAAAATAGTAGTGAGTAAAACATTAAAGTATTTTGAGGAAGCTATGTCAGATTTTCCATTTGCACGTATACATAAATCATATTTGGTAAATGTAAACGCAGTGACTAAGTATAAAAAAGGAAAAGGAGGTAGTGTGGTTCTTTATAACGGAAAAGAGCTAATGGTATCTGCTTCTAAAAAGAAAGAATTGTTGTCTTATTTTGAGTGAAATAGGAGTTTACATACATATAAAAAACATATAAATAAATGATAATAAAAACCATTAACGGTAAAACTCCCAAAATAGGAGAGGATTGTTTTATAGCAGAAAACGCTACTATAGTTGGCGAGGTAGAAATGGGTAGTCAATGCAGTATTTGGTTCAATGCTGTGTTACGTGGAGATGTTCATTTTATTAAAATGGGCAATAAAGTAAATGTACAAGATGGGGCAGTAGTACATTGTACATATAAGAAATCTCCAACAACCATAGGGAATAATGTTTCAATAGGTCACAATGCATTAGTACATGGATGTACTATAAAAGACAATGTTTTGGTAGGTATGGGAAGTATTATTATGGATGATTGCGTCATAGAAAGTAATAGTATAATAGCGGCGGGAGCTGTTGTTACTAAAGGAACATATGTTCCATCAGGAACTGTTTATGCAGGGATGCCAGCAAAAAAAATAAAAGATATTAGTGAGGAATTAAGCAAAGGAGAAGTAGATAGAATAGCAAACAACTACGTAACTTATTCTGGTTGGTTTAAAGAGGAAGAATAAACTTCATAAAAGCAACATACTCTCTACATAAGATTACTTATTTTTGCATAGTAATAAAAATCGAAAAAGATGAATGCATATATATTTCCTGGTCAAGGAACACAGTTTGTAGGTATGGGGTTAGATTTGTATGAAAAGTATCCTTTGGCGCAAGAGTTATTTGAAAAGGCTAATGATATATTAGGGTTTCGCATTACAGATATTATGTTTGAAGGAGAATCAGAAGACCTAAAACAAACTAAAGTAACGCAACCAGCCATTTATTTGCACTCTGTAATTATGAGCAAGGTAATGGGGGAGGCTTTTAAGCCAGATATGGTAGCTGGACATTCTTTAGGAGAGTTTTCTGCTTTAGTGGCAAATGGTACTTTAACTTTTGAAGATGGTCTAAAATTAGTGTCTAAAAGAGCATTGGCAATGCAAGAAGCATGTGAGTTACAATCTAGTACTATGGCTGCTGTTTTAGGTTTAGAAGATGAGGTGGTAGAAAACATATGCAAAAAAATTGAAGGTGTGGTAGTAGCTGCAAATTACAATTGCCCAGGGCAATTGGTTATTTCTGGAGAAGTAACAGCAGTGAATATAGCTTGTGAAAAGCTAAAAGAAGCAGGAGCAAAAAGAGCTTTGTTATTGCCAGTTGGAGGCGCTTTTCATTCTCCTTTAATGGAGCCAGCAAGAGAGAAACTTGCAGCAGCTATTGAAAATACAACATTTAGTAAGCCAAACTGCCCTATTTATCAAAATGTATCCACAACTGCTGTTAAAACAGCTGAGGAAATTAAAAAGAATTTAATTTCTCAATTAACAGCTCCTGTAAAATGGACACAGAGTGTACAAAATATGGTGGCAGATGGTGCAATTTTGTTTACTGAAGTTGGTCCAGGTAAAGTCTTACAAGGTTTAGTAAAAAAAATAAATAAAGAATCGGAAACTGCATCAGCTATGTTGGCGTAATCATTTTTAGAATAAGATAATAACAGAAGAAATAAATGCTAATGAGAATTTTTTCTCGTTTTTTGTCGATTATGTTTAAAGAGGAAATCCTTTTTAGTTAATATTGTAATTCGTTTATTTTAGTATTTTATTTAAATAATGTAATTAATTAATTAACTAAGTGCAATGAAAATAAAACAATTAAATAGTTTCATTTTTCTAAAAAAACATTTGTGTTGTAATTTGTTGGTGCTTTTTATGCTTCTCGGATTTTCCGGAATTGCTCAGGAAGTTTCAATAAGTGTGGATGACGGTGATGCTAGTGAAGTTCAGAATGGATCAGGACCAGATAATCCAGGAAGTTTTCTCATATCAAGAAGTGGATTACCTCTAGGAAATTTAAGTGTGAGATACACCGTGTCTGGAACAGCTACTACAGTTGATGATTATGGAGCATTAAGTGGCACAATTGTTATACCTACTTTTTATTCATCTGTGCTTCTTAATGTGGATAGTATAGTAGATGATAATCTCATTGAAGGAGATGAAACTGTAATAATAACAATAACACCTAATCCATCTAATTACACAATTGCTACAGGGGCAGGAGAGGCAACTATTATAATACAAGATAATGAGTCTTTATGCGCAAATACTCCAAATGCTCCTCAGTTAAATAGTTCTTTGTCTACTGTTTTTTGTGATGCATTTACACAAGATTTAGATAATTATGTTTTGGATACACCTCCCAATGGAACCATTTTAATGTGGAGCAGAAGTTCTAATTTATTAGATGATAATCAATATTTATCATCTTCGGATACTTCAGTTTCTGGAGAATATTATGGATTTTTTTTAGATGAAACTAATAATTGTACTAGTCCACCCATAAAAATAAATATAGTTCAAAATTTTAGTCCAACTATAGATAGTACAACACCAAATTCAATTTGCGGAGAGGGCACAATGACATTGTCAGCCACTGTATCTGATGGTTTTTTAGATTGGTATGATGCACCAACTGGAGGTAATCTAATACATACAGGAGAAAATTTTGAAACTCCTGTACTTTCAACAACAACATCATATTATGTAGAGGCTACTGCAAATCAATGCACATCAGAAAGGATAGAAATTATTGCAACAGTGAACATACAACCATCTTCTGGCATTGGAACAAATGGTAATGCTTGTAATTTATCTGGTAAAGATAGAGTAACACAAATAAACCTTGATGATCAATTAACAGGAGAAGGTACAGGTGGTTGGTCAATTGCTACACAACCAGCTACAAGTACAATATCAATTAATTCTTCTAATATAGTAGATTTTGTTGGGCAACCATTAGGAAATTATCAATTTACCTATACAACCACTGGGTTTATAAGTCCTTGTGTAGAGGAAACAACAACGATAACAATAACTGTTGCTACTTGCATTATTGATACAGATGGAGACGGAATAGAAGATGATGATGAGGTTAATATTGGCACAGATCCTAACAAACCAGATACAGATGAAGATGGTATAAATGATTTTGATGAAGTTGGAAATGACTTCAATGTACCTTTAGATGAAGATTTAGATGGTATTATTGATGCATTAGATTCTGATGTATTGGATTCTGATGGGGATGGTGTGGTAGATCAGAAAGACCCAGCAAATACAGATCCTTGTGTGCCAGATAATACAGCAGGGTTGTGTGATACTGACGGAGATGGCATTTCAGATGGTGATGAGATAAATAATAATACAGATCCGTTAGACCCTTGTGACCCTAATCTTACACCTGCCTGTAATCCAGATGATATAGACCTTTCTGTTACTAAAACCGTAAATAAAGCAGAAGCTTTTACAGGAGAAGAAGTAGTTTTTACAATAACACTATCTAATTTAACTCAAGATAAAGTAATAGATGTTATAGTTGAAGATTTAATAGATGCAACGATTGGTTTTGAATATGTTTCCCATACTGTTTCAACTGGCACATATACAAATATAACAGGTATTTGGAATATTCCAGAAGTTCTGGCAGGAGAGCAACATATGTTAGTTGTTACTGCACTCGTCTTAGATGAAGGAACACATATAAATTCTGCAACAATTACAGGCACTTTTCCAAATGATGATAATGCAACTAATGATACAAGCTCAGCTACTGTCGCAATAAAAGAGATAGATTTATCTGTTACTAAAGAAGTGGATAAAGGAACAGCAGTAATTGGAGAACAAATCACATTTACCATAACATTGGCTAATGAAACAGATGGTTTAGTAACAGATATTACTGTTGCAGATTTAATAGAAAATGGTAGTGGATTTCAATATGTTTCGCATACAGCATCATCAGGAACATATAACGAAATAACTGGTGTTTGGGAAGTTTCTGAAATTTTAGGAATGCAGGAACATACCTTGGATATTGTAGCTCTAGTCTTAGAAGATGGAAGCTACCAAAATACAGCGTCACTAACAGCATCATATCCTGTAGATGATTTTAATACGGATAATAATGTGTCTACAATAATAGTTTCCATTTCACCAAGAACTACAGATGAGTGTGGATTTTTATTTAATCAGTTTTCGCCAAACGGAGATGGCACAAATGATTATTTAAGAATTAATTGTATAGAAAATTATCCAAATAATAAGCTTACCATTGTTAATAGATATGGTAGTGAAGTATACAAAACATCTAATTATGATAACAGATGGGATGGAACATGGAAAAATGAAGATTTACCCAACGGCACATATTTTTATGTATTGGATTTGGCAGACGGCTCTGAAGTTAAAAAAGGATGGATTCAAATCATAAGATAATATGATACAATTAAAAAAGAAAAAGTCTTCTATGTATGTAAAACTGATTTATAGTGGTTTACTATTTTTTGTCTGTATTTCAATAAATGCACAAAAAGAACCACAATATACCCAGTATATGTATAATATAGGGAGTTTTAACCCTGCCTATGTTGGTAGTGTAGAAAATACAGAGTTAATGAGTTTGTATAGGTCACAATGGATAAACATTCCTGGAGCACCTAAAACCATTAGAATAGGAGCCAATATTCCTTTCTCAAATGATAAAACTGGTTTAGGTTTTAATGGTTTGGTTGATGAATTGGGACCTGTAAATCAGACCCTAGTTAATGTAGCCTATTCTTATCAGGTAAAATTATCAGATAATGCTAAATGGTCTTTTGGTGTTAATGCAGGAGGTTCTTTTTTAAACGTAGATTTCACAAAAGGTAACTTTGAATTTGACAACGAGCCAGTAATAGGCAAAAATAAAATTAATGAATTCTATCCTATTATAGGAGCAGGAACCTTTATATATGCAGAAAACTGGTATTTAGGACTATCAGTTCCCAACCTTTTAACCAGTACTTTGTATGATGATGAAGTTGCTGTTGTGGAAGAAGATAAAACTCAATTTAATTTTATTGGGGGATTCGTATTCAGTTTAAGTGATCAATTAAAGTTTAAACCAGCTTTTTTAGTAAATTACATTGATAAATCACCAGTTAATGTGAATTTATCTACCAATTTTTTGATAAAGGATGTTTTTACCTTAGGAGCGTCATATAGGTTAGATAACGCTGTTAGTGCACTTGCAGGATTTCAAATTTCAAATTCTTTGTTTTTAGGATACTCTTATGATTATTCTACAAATGCATTTAAAACATATAATGATGGCTCTCATGAGGTTATCCTAAAGTTTTATTTAGGGAAATCAAATAGAAATAATAAAGGTTCAAAAGATAAAAAGAAACCAAAACAAATAGATACCCCAAGATTCTTTTAATTATAAATAATATGAAATTTAAGTTTTGCTTTTTGCTTTTAAATTTAACTGTAATTGCTACTTTGGCTCAAGATATTAAATCTGCAGGTGATCGTTTTTTCTTTCAATATAATTATGAACAAGCTGCTAGAGAATATGAGAAAGAGAAAACAGAAACGAAATTAACTAATCAGCAATTTTTAAATTTAGCAGAATCTTATTTTAATACAGCTAATTATAAAAAAGCTTGGGATGTTTATAAGATGATTTATGAAAGTGAGTCTAGCATTACACCTTATCATTTTAACAAAATGCTTCGTAGTTTATCAAGGAACTCAGGTATTGAAGAAATGAACAAATTTTTAATGAATGATTCCATTCTAGAAGAATCATCTTGGATAGAAAATGCTAAATTTAATTATGATATGTCAGTAAAGAAAGAGACATCTATAGTTAATTACAATGTATTTAACTTGTCTGAGAATAGTTCAGAAGCTGATTTTTCTCCTACTTTTTACAAAGACAAATTGTTATTCACAAGCGCAAGAAATGAAACTATAAAAAAGAGAAAGAAAAATTCTGACAATTCTTATTTAAATATTTTAGTAGGTAAAATAGATGATACAGGTGAAGTTTTAAATGTGAATTCTTTTTCTGGCATACCCAAAGGAAACTTCCACGAGGCAACTCCACACTATTCAGCAGAATTAGATAAAATATTTTATGTTTTATCTAATGAAGTAGATGGAGAATTGATTTTTGACTCTTCAGGTAAAAATGCACTTGCCATTGGTAGAGTTAACAGTGATAATAAGTTTAACTTTATTTTAAAAGATTTAAGCACTTCATTTTACTATCCTTTCTATGATGCAAAATCTCAAAGATTATATTTTGCTGCTAATTTTTCTGATAGTTACGGAGGAACAGACATTTATTATGTGAGTACAAATCAAGGACAAATTATGTCTGCTCCAATTAATTTAGGACCACAAGTAAATACGCCAGGGAATGAAATTTCTCCTTATATATTTGAAGACGGACTTTACTTTTCATCTGATGTTTTTTATGGATATGGAGGAATGGATATTTATAAATCTAACTTAAATGATGATCGTACTCCTGGTGTGCCAATTAACCTTGGTGAAGGAATAAATTCTAAGGCAGATGACTTTGGTTTTATTGTTAGAAATGATAATAAGAGTGGTTTAGAAGGTTATTTTTCTTCAAATAGAGAAGGAGGCAAAGGAAAAGATGATATTTATGGTTTTAAAGTAGCAGAAAAACCAAAATTAAATACTATAGTCTTACAGGGTAAAACAGTTAACCCAAAAACAGGTATTGTAATTGGTAATGTAGCCATAAAGGTTATGGGAGAAGATAATAGAATTTTAAAAGAGTTGGTTTCTGCTGAAAATGGTCTTTATAGAATTGAACTACCATGGCAAGAAAAAATTACTGTTATAGCAACCAAGAAAAAACACTCTACTTATAAACAGTTTTTTTTGGAAGACAAAGTAAAAGGTAAAAAACAAACTAATATTTTTCTTGATTATGTTGATGATTTTATAGAAGACAAAGAAGGTAAAAAAGTTCTTAAGCTCAATAAATTCATTTTTAGAACAAAAAGCTATGTATTAACTCCTGAAATAAAAACAGAACTGGACAAAGCTATTGTTATTATCAAAAAATTTCCAGAATTTAATCTTCAAATAGAATCTCATACAGACAGTAAAGGGGGAGCGTCACACAATTTTAAAGTATCACAAAGGCGTGCAGATGCCATAAAAGAGTACTTAATTACAAACGGAGTGCCTTCTAAGAATATTTTGTATACAATTGGATATGGTGAAGATCATATATTAAACAAATGTGTGAATGGTGTGTATTGTATAGATTATTTTCATGCAGAAAACCGTAGATGTTTATTGGTTGTATTAAATTACAATGAGTTGTATTAATTACAAATGATCTAAGTACATGACAAAAAACAGAATCAAGTGATAATCAGCAAATTAATTGTCAAAAAATTAGATTAAAGCATTGAT
>CANLIE010000018.1 GCA_947491225.1 uncultured Cellulophaga sp. | reverse complement strand
CTTGATTGGTGGTAAATCGCTCTGTAAATGACTGTCTATCAAGTTCTTTTAATATCTTCATCGTTTGTGTATTTACATACAATTTACAAAATAATATACTCATTTAAAAGTGCTTGTGATTAAAATGGGGAACCCTAAAAAATAGTATAAAAAAATTATATACTATAAAAAAGCCTCATTTTTTAAATGAGGCTTTTTCAATATCTATAACTTTAGATTAGAGAGCATAACGTTGTGGGCCACCTCTTCTAATTTCTTCATTAGCATAGGATTCAAACTTTTTAAAGTTTTCACGGAATGCATTAGCCAATTTAAAAGCAGTTTTGTAATAATTTTCATCATTATTCCAAGTCGTTCTTGGGCTTAGAACTTCTGTAGGTACACCTGGACATTCTCTTGGTTGGGCTACGCCAAAAACGGAATGAATATGGTATTTATCATAAGAGTACAGTCCTAAATCTCCATTCAAGGCTGCGTTTATCATTGCACGAGTATATTTTAATTTCATACGTGTGCCTATACCATAAGGGCCACCGGTCCAACCAGTATTTACCAACCATACATTAACACCAGCTTCTTTCATTTTTACACTTAGCATTTCTGCATATTTTGTAGGATGCAATGGCATAAACGGAGCTCCAAAGCAAGCAGAAAAAGAAGGAACAGGTTCTACAACACCTGCTTCTGTACCTGCAACTTTGGCTGTATAGCCAGAGATAAAATGGTATGCCGCTTGGCTAGGGGTTAGTTTAGATATTGGAGGCAAAACTCCAAAAGCATCTGCTGTTAAGAAAAATATATTTTTGGGGTTAGAACCAATGGATGGTACTTGTATATTATCTATATTATATATTGGATAGCTAACTCTTGTGTTTTGGGTAATAGAAGTATTTGTAAAATCTACAATGCCCTTATCATCCATTATAACGTTCTCAAGAATAGCTCCTTTTTTAATGGCACCATATATTTCTGGTTCATTTTCTTGAGAAAGGTTTATTACTTTGGCATAACAACCACCTTCAAAATTAAAGACAGAGTTTTCATTTGTCCATCCGTGCTCATCATCACCAATTAATTTTCGGTTAGGATCAGCTGACAATGTTGTTTTTCCAGTTCCAGATAAGCCAAAGAAAATAGCAGTATCACCATCTTTTCCAATATTGGAAGAGCAGTGCATTGGTAAAGTATTTTTGTATACAGGAAGTATAAAATTTAAAGCAGAAAAAATTCCTTTTTTAATCTCTCCAGTATAACCAGTACCTCCTATTAGTGCAATCTTCTTGGTAAAGTTTAAAATTGCAAAATTATGCTGGCGGGTACCATCTATGTCTGCATCTGCCATAAATCCTGGGGCATTAATAACTGTCCATTCAGGAGTAAAGCTTTCAAGTTCCTCTTTGGTAGGCCTTAAAAACATATTGTAAGCAAACATATTAGACCAAGGGTATTCATTTATAACCCTTATATTTAATTTATAATCTTTATCTGCACATGCATAAGCATCTCTTACATAAAGTTCTTTGCTATTTAAATAAGTAATTACTTTATTATAAAGTGCATCAAACTTATCAGAATCAAAAGGGATATTTATGTCTCCCCACCAAACTTTATCAGCAGTTACTTCATCTTTTACAATAAATCTGTCTTTAGGAGACCTTCCTGTAAATTCACCAGTATTAATTGCTAAAGCTCCAGAAGAAGCTTCTTTACCCATATCTTTTTCTAAAGTTATTTTGTGTAATTCTGACGGAGATAATTGATAGTTTATGTCAGTGCTGGTAATACCATATTCCTCTAACGAAATTGTTTTCGTTTCTGGACTATTAGTGCTCATATATTTAGTTTTTTGTTATTGCAAATCTAAAAAAAAAATATAGTTTTAACGTTTAAAAGTTAAATGTTTAGTTAAAATGTTTAAATATACGATAACCTAATAAAATCCAGCCAAAAATTAACAATACGCCACCTATAGGAGTTAGTATACCAATTGGTTTTGCATTAAAACCTAATATAGTGTCTAAAGTCAACAAATAAATAGAGAATGAAAATAAAATAGTACCAGAAGCCAAGATGTAGAAAACCCATTTTTTACTCTTTTGCGAAATTTTTGGAAAAACACCTAAAACAAGCAATAATAAGGCGTGATACATTTGATATTGCGTCCCTGTTTTATATGCAGAGATAGATTTTTCATCTACGATACCTTCAAGTCCGTGGGCGCCAAAGGCACCAAAAATAACTGCGGTTAGTCCAAAAAACACACCTGTACATAAAATTGTTTTGTTCATAACAAAAAGTGTTTGTAAATTTATAAATTTAACAAATTGATTATTGAATATCAGATATAATATCAAAAGTAATAAAACAGATGTTAAGAAAAATACTTGTGCTAGGTGCCGGAAAATCCACAGCTTATTTATTGGATTTTTTATTAGGTAAAGCTAATGAGGAAAAATTACACATAATCATTGCAGACTTAAAGCCAGAAAATATATCAAAACATATTTCTGATCATAAATCTTGTACTATTGTACTACTAAATATCTTTAATGATAAGGAAAGAAAACAATTAATAAATAAAGCTACAATTGTAGTTTCTATGTTACCAGCCAGTCTACATTTAGTAGTAGCAAAAGATTGTATAAAGTATAAGAAGCATCTAGTAACAGCATCATATATTAGTAAAGAGTTAACGGCTTTAAATGATGAGGTTAAGAAAAACAATCTTGTTTTTATGAATGAGATTGGTTTAGATCCAGGAATAGATCATATGAGTGCAATGCAAATTATTGATCGCATAAGAGATAAAGGGGGTAAAATTTTATTGTTTGAATCCTTTGCAGGCGGATTAATTGCACCTGAAAGTGATAACAATTTATGGAACTATAAGTTTACATGGAATCCTAGAAACGTTGTTTTAGCTGGTCAGGGAGGAGCGGCTAAGTTTATACAAGAAGGTACTTATAAGTACATACCTTATCATAAACTTTTTAGAAGAACAGAGTTTTTTGACATACAAGGCTTTGGTAGCTTTGAGGGATATGCTAATAGGGATTCTTTAAAATATAGAGAAGCTTATGGTTTGCAAGATGTATTAACATTGTATAGGGGAACTATGCGGCGTGTTGGATTTTCCAAAGCCTGGAATATGTTTGTTGAATTAGGAATGACAGATGATAGCTATTTCATTGAAAATTCAGAAGGAATGACTTACAGAGAGTTTACAAATTTATTTTTACCCTATTCCCCAACAAATACAGTAGAACTTAAATTACGTCATTACCTAAAGATTGATCAAGATGATATAATGTGGGGTAAATTACTAGAGCTTCACCTGTTTGATGATAACAAAAAAATAACACTAAAAAGTGCCACACCTGCACAAATACTACAAGAAATTTTAGAGCAAAGTTGGACGCTAGACAAGGATGACAAGGATATGATTGTTATGTATCATAAATTTGGTTATGAGTTTAATGGAGAAAGAAAACAAATAGATTCCAATATGGTGGTAGTTGGTAAAAACCAAACATATACGGCAATGGCAAAAACCGTAGGACTACCCGTAGCAATGGCTACATTATTGATTTTAAATGGAAAAATAAACACTTATGGCGTGCAAATACCACTATCAAGAGAAGTGTATGAGCCCATTTTATCTGAATTAAATAAACACGGAATAGTTTTTAATGAGTATGATAAACCATATAAAGGGTATAATTCTATACTTGAATACAGTTAGTGGTTTGTTTCGTTTTGATAAAACTTTGCCAATTCAAGTAAATTTATAATAGAAATAAGTGAAAATTGTATATCTGCTAAGTAATATAAGGCTAAAGAGAACATTAGTCTGAGCTAAATTAAGGTGCTACAATGATTTTTTGTTAAAAACAGGTATACTAATCAAAAAATTACTCCCGTTACATAGGAAACTAGTTGACTCAAAATTTACAACAGGTAGTTATTTTTTAAAACTCTTTTGATATATTTATGGTATAATTTGAAACTATATTTATGAAGTTTGATAATGATAGAGTAAAAATAGATGGTATTGATAAGAAAATCATAAGATACTTAATACAAGATGCCCGTAGGCCTATTTTAGAAATAGCTCGAAAAATTGGTATTTCTGGTGCAGCTATTCATCAGCGTTTACGAAAACTAGAAGCATCTGGGCTTATGTCTGGGTCTAAATTTATACTAAACCCAAAAGTTCTTGGCTATACAACAATGGCATATATTGGTATATTTTTAGATAAGGCTATGAACAACCCAAGTGCAGTAAAAGAGCTTGAAAAAATACCAGAGGTATTAGAGTGTCATTATACAACAGGTAATTGGTCTATACTTATAAAAGTATTGTGTAAGGATAATGAGCATTTAATGCAAATACTTAATAAAGAGATACAACAAATAAAAGGAATTTCTAGGACGGAAACTTTTATTTCTCTAGATCAACAAATAGATAGGCAAATAACTATTTAAAATAAAAGAGGGTGTTTAACTTCTTAAACACCCTCTTTTGTTTTTTGTGTTAAAAAATACAATTAATCTCTTCCAAATACTTGAAAAGCCCAATATATTAATGAAGCCAATGCACCTAATGCGGCAACCAAATATGTTCTGGCAGCCCATTTTAAAGCATCTTCTGCACCTGCATATTCTTCTTGGCTAACCATATTTTTATTTTTTAACCACGCTAGCGCACGGTTACTAGCATCATATTCTACGGGCAATGTTATAAAACTGAATAATGTTGCAAACCCCATCATTACTAAACCAGCCACGGCAATGTAAAAACCAATGCCACCAGCCACACCAGATACCGCCATTAAAATAATACCACCGTAAACTACCCATTGAGACATACTAGAGGTTACGCTTACGACAGGAACTAATTTTGAACGCATAGTCAGCCACTCATATGCTTGTGCGTGTTGTACTGCGTGCCCACATTCATGGGCAGCAACTGCTGCTGCTGCTGCATTACGTTGACTGTAAACACCTTCACTTAGGTTTACTGTTTTATTAGTAGGGTTGTAATGATCAGTTAGCATTCCTGGTGTAGAAGTAACCTTAACATCTGTAATGCCATTATCTGCTAGCATTTTTTCGGCAATTTCTGCACCGCTCATTCCATTACGTAACTGAACCTTAGAATACTTTTTAAACTTGCTTTTTAGTCTATTACTAACAATCCAACTTAATAAAGCAACTGCGCCAATAATAATATAATATGTAAACATAATTTTTAATTTTAAAATAAATATAGTAATTAAAAAGCAAAAACCCAGCCAAATTATACAAGGTTTTTATATGTGACAAAATGTCTAATTATTTTTGTATTTAAATTTTAATACAATAACAAATGATAAAAGAAATGCAGTTACAATATTTGCTGCTATTATAGGAAGACTGTCTAAAAAGATTCCATAAATTAACCATAGAAATACGCCTGTAAGCATTACCGCATACATACTAAAAGAGATGTCTTTGGTAGATTTTAGCTTCCAAGTTTTATATACTTGAGGCAGATAGGCTGCTGTTGTTAAAGTTGCTGCTACAAAACCAAGAATTTCTATGTTTTCCATAATTTGTGTTCAATGTTGGTTTAGCTCAGGTTTAAAGTCACAAGGTTTAGTGATTCTCTCCATTTATAGCAGAGCAATCTTATTTCTATTATTACTCAATATAAGTACTATCTTACCCTACAATATTTATAATTTTACCAGGAACAACAATTACTTTTTTAGGTTCTCTGCCTTGCAATTGTGCAATGGTTTTTTCATGTGTCATTACCGTTGCTTCTATTTCTTCTTTTGATAAGTCTAAAGGTAACTCTAGTTTAAAACGCATTTTACCATTAAAAGAAACAGGGTATTCTTTACTGCTTTCTACAAGGTGTGATGCATCAAACTTTGGAAAAGGAGCTGTAGCTATAGAAGTTGTATGTCCTAATTGTTGCCATAATTCTTCTGCTATATGTGGTGCATACGGAGAAACTAAAATAGCTAAGGCTTCTAAAATTTCTTTGCTAGTACATTTTTGCGTAGACAACTCGTTTACGCAAATCATAAACGTAGATACAGATGTATTAAAAGAGAAGTTCTCTATGTCTTCTGCAACCTTTTTAATGGTTTTGTGTAGTGTTTTTAAGTTGTCTTTAGTTGGTGCGGCCTCTGTAAATTTAGCACCGTCATCATCTAGATATAAACGCCATAATTTTTTTAAGAAACCGTGTGTACCTGTAATACCAGCAGTGTTCCAAGGTTTAGATTGCTCTAGTGGGCCTAAAAACATCTCGTACAAACGCAAACTATCTGCGCCATATTCCTCACAAATACTATCTGGACTCACCACATTGTATTTAGATTTAGACATTTTTTCTACCTCACGACCAACAATGTATTTGTCGTTGTCACCATCAATAACTTCACCGTTTTCACCAATAAAAATAGCGTTTTTGTATTCTGGTCTCCAGTTTTTAAAGGCTTCAATATCCAATTCATCAGAGGCATTTACAAAAGAAACATCAGCGTGAATTTGTGCAACACCTAATATAGAATCTTTACTAAACTTTTCATCATTGTAAAGTTCTCCTATCTGTTTTTTTAATTTTTTAACAACATTTCCATCGGTTAAAACTAAATCAGTATATCCTTTAGAAACATAAAATTCAGAATGAAAAGTTTCAACTTCTTGATTTTTCCCAAAGTTACCTGTTAAAACTAATCGATAAACAAAAGCACTTGTACCCGTAATCATTCCTTGGTTAATCAGTTTTTTAGCAAACTCATTTTTAGGAACTACACCTTTATCAAACAAGAATTTTTGCCAAAAACGTGCATATAATAAGTGTCCGGTAGCGTGCTCGCTACCACCAATGTATAAATCTACATCTTGCCAGTAGTTTATGGCATCATCAGAAAATATGGCATCTGTATTATTAGGATCCATATAGCGGTTAAAGTAAAAACTACTACCTGCCCAACCTGGCATTGTGTTTAACTCTAACGGAAATACAGTCTCATTGTTTATTTCACTATTGTCTACAACTTTATTTTCTTTAGTGCACCAAGCCCAAACGTTAGCGTTACCTAGTGGTGGCTCGCCAGTTTCGGTTGGTAAATATTTTTCAACTTCTGGTAGTGTAATAGGTAAATGCTTGGCATCTATCATTTGTGGCATTCCGTCTACATAATACACAGGAAAAGGTTCTCCCCAGTAACGTTGTCTGCTAAAAACAGCATCGCGTAAGCGGTAGTTAATTTTTCCTTTACCGTGTCCTATTTTTTCTAGCTCGTAGATGGCAAGTTTCATTGCTTTCTTATATGGTAATCCGTTTAAGAAATCAGAATTTGCAATCACTGTTTTATCTTTATCTGCAAAAGCTTCTTCAGAAATATCTACGCCTTCAAAAATATTAGGAATGGGAATATTAAAATGCTTTGCAAAGTCGTAATCTCTTTGATCACCACAAGGAACGGACATTACAGCGCCTGTGCCATAACCTGCCAATACATAGTCGCCAATCCAAATAGGAATAGGTTCTTTTGTAAAAGGGTGTTCTGCATACGCACCAGTAAATGCACCAGAAATAGTTTTAACATCTGCCATACGCTCGCGCTCACTACGTTTTGCAGTGGCTTGTATGTAGGCTTCTACTTCTTGTTTTTGCTCTGGAGTAGTAATAGTTGCTACTAGCTCGTGTTCCGGAGCTAAAGTCATAAAGCTAACACCAAAAATAGTATCTGGTCTTGTGGTAAAAACGTCTATTTGATGAGATTGCTTCGCTTCGCTCGCAATGACATTAAATGTAACTGATGCGCCTTGACTTCTCCCAATCCAGTTGGTTTGTGAATCTTTTAAAGGTTGTGGCCAGTCTATTGTGTTTAAATCATCTAATAAACGTTGAGCATACGCAGAAATACGCATACTCCATTGTGTCATTTTTTTACGAATAACAGAATGTCCACCACGTTCTGATACACCATTTATAATCTCATCATTAGCCAATACAGTACCTAAAGCCGGGCACCAGTTTACTTCGGTTTCCGCCAAGTAAGTTAGTCTGTATTGTAGTAGTAATTCTTGTTGCTTTTTAGTGTCAAATGCGCTCCATTCATCAGCAGTAAAAACAAGTATGTCTTCATCAGAAACCGCATTTACGTTAGCGTTTCCTTCTTTCTCAAATAAAGCAATTAAAGTAGAAATATCTTCAGCCTTATTAGTGTCATTATTATACCAAGAATTAAACAATTGAATAAAAATCCACTGCGTCCATTTGTAATAATCAGGATTAGAGGTACGTACCTCACGACTCCAATCAAAAGAAAAACCAATTTTGTCTAGTTGTTCTCTGTATCTGTTTATGTTTGTTTTGGTCGTAATTGCTGGGTGTTGTCCGGTTTGTATAGCGTATTGTTCCGCAGGTAAACCAAAAGAATCATACCCCATAGGGTGTAAAACATTAAAGCCTTGGTGCCTTTTGTAACGGGCATAAATATCACTGGCAATGTACCCAAGCGGATGACCAACATGTAAGCCAGCCCCAGAAGGATAAGGGAACATATCTAAAACATAAAATTTTGGTTTTATATTCTCTCCTTCTTTAGAGGGGTCAGGGGAGGATGCTTTAAATGTTTGGTTTTCTGCCCAGTATTTTTGCCATTTGGCTTCAATTGTTTTAAAATCGTAATTCATATGTGTTGTTTCAATACACCTATAAGCTTTTTAAGACTTTAGAGTTTCTGTGAAATATTTGCGCAAAAATAAGTTTAATCCTTGAATTGAAGGGTATAAATTAGTGGAGACCTATAGTATAGGTATAAAAATCCTATGTGAGTAACAGTTTTCCGCTATACAATACCCATATCATTGATAAAATAGCGGATATGTTAATGGCAAAACCAAAAAGTTTCATCTGCTTAAGTGTATATGGTTTGTCTTTGAATAAGATGAAAATATCTAAAATTAACCAAATTGAAAATACAAATAAAAAAGAAGCTAAAACCATATCATTAAACCAATACCAAAGCAAAAAGGTTTCACTTAATAAAAAGAAGAGCATTAGCAACTTAGATTTTTTTCTTTTTAATATTGTGGCTGTTGTTCTTTTGCCAGCTTTTAAATCAGGTTCTATATCCATTATTTCTCCTGCAATATGTGCCTGAAATGCAAATAATGATAAATAAATTAAGGTTTGCCAAGGAAGGTCTTCTAAATTATTTAGTGTAGTTGCAAAATATGCAGTTACTACATACCCTATTTGAATTAGTATCTCAAAAGGTGGGCGTTCTTTAAGTCTAAAAGGTTTAAAATTGTATATAATGTTAACTAAGACCATAACTATTAATAACAGTAACATTTTTAGACCAGATAGTATTGTAAATAATATGATAAAAGGGAGGATTACAATTGTAATTTTTAGTAAGACAGAATCTAATTGTTCTCTACTAGCTTTAGCTCCAAATAAAAAATTACCTTTTCTGGTGTTTATAGCATCAGCAGCAACGTCATTGTAATCATTTAGTCCATAAACTAAATAATTCAGCGGAAATGTTACAAAGATTAGCCCTAGCCAAAATGGTATTGTTTTCCAAAAATCTTCTTGGTTGCTAAAAGGAACAAGATAAATCCATATTGTAGGGAACCACAGGCCTGGTCTAGAAATTTTTAAGTCTAATAGCATTTAATGGTTATAATGCTCGTAAAAATAGGACTAATTTGTTAAAGTGTAAAGCTTAACTCATTTTGCATTTTGATGAAATTCTGTCAATTCAAGTAAATTTTCCGCTAGAAATAAGTGAAATTTGTATCGAGAATAAGAATTTTTACCCTCAAATTAGTTCTTTATACAGTATTTGATAAAAATTACTTGAACCAACATTTAGGAAATAATTCGACTCAAAATGTACAACAGGTAAAGCTTACTTAAATAGTAAATGAATTATTCAATTTACTTTGTTATTTTTACATATTGTTATTAATTATGAGTAAATCTTTTGAACGTTATCAAAAAAGGAAATTAATTTCCTCTTATTTTTCAGTTGTGCTTAGCATTGCCTTGGTTTTGTTTTTACTAGGCATATTAGGATTGTTGGTTATAAACACTAAAAAAATGGCAAATCATTTTAAAGAACAGATTACGATTTCTGTTTTTTTAAAGGATGAGGCTAAACAGGTTGAAATAGACCAATTACAAAAAAGTCTAGCAATGGCGGAATATGCTAAATTATCTACCTATGTATCTAAAGAAGAAGCTGCTGAAAAGCACAGTGAGACCATAGGGGAGAATTTTATGGAATTTTTAGGATATAATCCTTTAAAAAATTCTATAGATGTGCAATTAAAGGCAGATTTTGTTTCACTGGAAAAAATTGAAGAAATTGCAAAAACAATTGCTGCTAAGGGTTATGTAGAAGAAGTTAGTTATGATAAACCTCTTATATCTTTGTTAAATGATAACGTAAAGAGAATTAGTTTATGGATATTGGTAGCGAGTGGAGTGTTCACGTTTATTGCTTTTTTATTAATTAATAGTTCTATACGCCTTTCTGTATATTCTAAACGTTTTATAATTAAAACAATGCAAATGGTTGGGGCTACAAAAAAATTTATTCGTAGACCATTTATATGGACTAACATTAAATTAGGAATATTGGGAGCTTTATTAGCAATGATTGGTTTAGCAGTTACCATTTATTATGTGAATGATAATTTTCCTGAATTAACACTTTTTAAAGACCCAGTAGTTTTAGGGCTTTTATTTGCTGGAATTTTTGTTTTAGGCGTAATAATTTCGTTTGTAAGTACGTATATGGCAACACAACGTTTTTTAAACCTTAGAACAGATGATTTATATTATTAAATTTGCAGCATATAAAATTTAAAGCAGGGTAAACCGTTAACAAATAGTATAGATATAAAAATGAAAAAAAATAATATTAATACAGAAGAGAATTCTAAGCCAGAATTTATTTTTCAGAAAAAGAATTACGTATTTATGTTTATCGGCATTGTCTGTATTGCCTTGGGTTTTATCTTAATGAGTGGTGGTGGTAGTGACAACCCAAATGTTTTTAATGAAGAAATTTATAATTTTAGAAGAATACGCTTAGCACCAACTTTAGTTTTATTAGGTTTGGGAATTGAGGTTTATGCTATTTTGTTGAATCCACATAAGAAGAAAAAATAATTTGGAAACTTTTGATGCAATTGTTCTTGGTATTATACAAGGATTAACAGAATTTTTGCCAGTATCTTCTAGTGGTCATTTAGAATTAGGAAAAGCAATTTTAGGAGATAATTCTATTCCAGAAGAGAGTTTATTATTTACGGTAGTACTACATTTTGCAACAGCATTAAGTACACTTGCTGTATTTAGAAAAGATGTACTAGAAATTTTACAAGGTTTGTTTCAGTTTAAATGGAATGAAGAAACACAATTTTCTTTAAAAATAATTATATCAATGTTGCCTGCGGTTTTAATAGGTCTCTTTTTTGAAGAACAATTAGAAGCCTTTTTTAATGGAAATATTCAATTTGTTGGACTAATGCTTTTGGTAACCGCAGTATTACTTTATTTTGCAGATAAAGCTGAGAATACTAGCAAGAAAGTAAATTTTGGGAGTGCGCTTATTATAGGCATATCACAAGCTATTGCTATGTTGCCTGGAATTTCTAGAAGTGGTGCTACTATTTCTACTTCAGTACTTTTAGGTATAGATAAGACAAAAGCAGCACGTTTTTCTTTTTTAATGGTTGTACCATTAATTTTTGGAAAAATTGGAAAAGATGTGTTAAGTGGTAATCTTGCATTTGAGAGTAACCAAGCTGTTGCTATGGGAGCAGGTTTTATTGCCGCCTTTTTAGCAGGTCTTGTTGCTTGTACCTGGATGATAAAGTTGGTTAAAAAGAGTAAGCTTTCTTATTTTGCAATCTATTGTTTAATAGTAGGTTTAATTGCAATTGGGTATAGTTTCCTTGCCTAAAACATTTTAAGAAGGAAAGCTTTATTTAGTTAAAGTCATTACAGCCGTGAAAACCAAAGAAGAATTTTTAGAAGGTCAAATACTATTAATAGATAAGCCATTAAAATGGTCATCTTTTCAGGCGGTTAATGCATTAAAGTGGGGGATTAGAAGAAAGTTCGATTTAAAGAAGATTAAAATTGGACATGCAGGAACATTAGATCCATTGGCTACAGGGTTATTGATTATTTGTACTGGTAAGTTCACTAAAAAAATACCAATTTTGCAAGGACAAGTAAAAGAATATATAGGTACAATAACCTTAGGAGGAACAACACCATCTTATGATTTGGAAACAGAGATAGATGAAATTTTCCCCATAGATCATATTACCAAAGAACAAATACAAGCAGCAACTACTGCATTCATTGGAAAAATACAACAGGTGCCACCAGTTTTTTCTGCATTAAAAAAAGATGGTAAACGTTTGTATGAATATGCTAGAGAAGGCAAAGTAGTAGAAGTAAAATCCAGAGAGATTGAAATATCTGAGTTTGAAATAACCAATATAAATTTGCCTACTTTAGATTTTAGGGTCGTCTGTAGTAAAGGAACTTATATACGTTCTTTGGCTAACGATTTTGGAAAAGTATTAAAAAGTGGTGGGCATTTGTCTTCTTTAAGAAGAACCAAAATAGGTGATTTTAACGTAGATAATGCAGTTAGTCCTGCTGATTTTCACACAAATGTGCTTGGTATGGAAAAACCAAAAAACAACTAAAAGGTTTAATTTTAGGAGAAACTTTAAAATAATTTCACAAAAAAACGGTTATATCATTATGTTTAAAGATAGTCGTTCATTATCGTTTTTAATAACTTTCTTTTCAATGTCAATTGTAGTGTTGTTTCTTTTTAACATTCATTTAGGGGCAAAGAAAGAGCAAGACGAGTATGTTGTGGAAATGGCTATGCTAGAAGAAGAGGTTGAAGAAGAAATGCAGAAAGAAGAGAAAGAAGCATCACCTCAAGAAAAAATAAAAAGCCACTTAGCATATAATGAAACGTCTAAACCAACTTATGGCAATCCAGAACCTTTAAAGACGTTAGATGAATTAATCCAAGAGGCAAAGTCTAATAAAGAGAGTTCTCCTGATTCTGAAACTCTAAGTTCTGAAAGTGGCTATGCGGCTAGTTTAAAAGAATTAGCTAAAAAAAGACAAGAAGCTAAACAAAAATTAGGAGAAAAATATGCAAAAAAAGACCCAGTTTCCCAAAATACAACAAAAAGAAACGCTTCTATTTCTTATTCTTTAATTAAGAGAAATGCTTATGATTTACCACCACCAACATACACCTGTATAGAAGGTGGTAGAGTAGTGATAAATATAGTAGTGGATAATTTTGGTAATGTAACAGACGCAGAATTCAATAAAAAAAGCTCTAACACAAACAATGGTTGTTTAGTAGACAATGCTATTGAATATGCGTTAAAATCTAAGTTTAATAATTCTCAAAAATTAAATCAAAAGGGTACAATTACCTATCTATTTCAAGGGAAGTAATTGCATAAGATCCTTTATGGTGTTTTGTCCTTTGTCTTTGTTATACCAAACTTGTAATTCTTCTTTAAATTCTGCTGACAAGGAGCCGTGCTCAGCTTTATAAGCTTCAACAATTTTTGTTAGTTTACTAGGTCTTGGCCCCCAATCTCCCATAATTTCTTGCGTGTCGTTATTTACGGCAATAAGTCTTGGTATGGATAGCGTGTTGTTATATAGAAAATTATTCATCAATTCTAAATTCTCATCACGCAGAACAATCTTTACAATAATGTTTTTATTTTGTGCTGAAACTTTTTGTATTGCAGGCATTGTTTGTGCAGCGTCCCCACACCAACTTTCAGTTAAAATCAACCAAGTTATTTTGGTATCAACTTGTTTTATTTTTTCTGCAGACTCAGTATCAATTTTTACTGTTTTGTCTAAGCGTTTCATACGCTTGTCATTTAACATTGTGTAATTTACCAAAGTGTCAGATTGCTCTACTCCAGTAGATTTGTTTTCTGCAACTAAAGTTCTCATTAAGTCTCTATATTCTTCATACGTCATTGCTGAGGTTATTGCTTTTTCTACTATTTCTTTTACATTGTTTTCTATTGTTGTATGCATATGATATGACCTTTATTTTAAATCAAAAATAGGATATCAACTTTTAATGAAAGCTGATATATGTCAGATTGGTAGTAATTTTTTATAGAAACTTACATATCTTTGATTTGGAAAAATTAGTATATGGAAAAACACAGATGTGGTTGGTGTGTTGGTGATGATTTATATGAAGCTTATCACGATAAAGAATGGGGTGTTCCTGTAAAAAATGATGATGAGTTGTTTGAATTTTTAATACTTGAAACTTTTCAAGCGGGATTAAGTTGGATAACTGTACTTCGTAAACGTGAAAATTTTAGGAAAGCTTTTGATGATTTTAATTATAAAAAGATTGCAAAATATGATCAAAGTAAAATTGATGATTTATTGCAAAATACTGGTATTATTAGGAATAAACTAAAGGTAAATGCAACCGTATCCAATGCCATAGCTTTTATAAAAGTACAAGAAGAGTTTGGTAGTTTTAGTGATTATATATGGGGTTTTGTAAATGATACTCCTATAAAAAATAAACTAAAAAATTATAAAGATGCCCCTGGTAATACAGCTTTATCTGATGCTATTAGTAAAGATCTTAAAAAAAGAGGTTTCAAATTTGTAGGTAGTACAGTGGTTTACGCGTATATGCAAGCTACAGGAATGGTAAATGACCATGAAATGGATTGTTTTAGGTATAATGAAGTGTAATTTTTATAAATGAAGAAAGAACTTGTTTACATTTTTCTATTTTTTTGTGCTACCGCATTTTCGCAAGAAAAACTAGAGCGAGAGTACAGGATTTTAAAATCTCAATTTCCTGATATAGCGTATTATGAAAACAAATTAGGTGACGGTATTAAAAAGACACGTTATTATAAGGAGGTTAGTGCAACGGAAACACTATTTACTGCTAAGTTTAAAAAAGACAGGCTTCAGTACCAGATGATATATACAAAAGAAGGAAAGTTACAAAGTATTCAATTTTCTATAAAAAAGGTAGACGTGCCTATGGATGCTTATGAAAATATGGAGAAACAGCTAAATACTTTATTCGACAAATGGAAATTGCTTAAAATGAATCAAGTATACTCTATAAAATCTAAGGAAACAGAAGAAGAAACATTTAAAAATGCTTTTCAGAATTTAATGCTGCCTAGTATAGGCTATAAATTAATTGTGAAAGGGAAAAAGGCTGGTCAGAGAATACAAAAAGAATTTTGGTTTAATGCCAGAGGTGAAATTGTATTTAATAGAGATATGTTGCCAGCTAACTATGACAGAGTGTTATATTAGTCTAGGTTTGATGGTTTTTTAAATCAAATTCTAAAATCTAACTGGGGTAATAGTGTGTTACTTATAAAACCAATAAATTACAACCCCTAATATCAGAATTATCAAATCTTCCAATAATTTCAAAGCTTTGGTCGGGGTATATTTTTCCTAGATCTTGAGTAGCTATAAAAGAACAAGAGTTTATATTGGCAAAATCTATTACGTTAATACCACCAGTTTTCCCTACAGATTGAAGTGTTAAGGGGTCTTCAGGGTCTCTAGTTAAAACTTTCATCCAAGGAGGAGTGTTAAAGATACCATCTCCTTTGGAGTAGGCTTGCGATAACAATTCCGTCATTCCATATTCTGAATGTATTTTGTGTACACCAAATCCTTTTTTTAAATAGTTGTGTAGCTCTTGTCTTATTAGCTCCTTTCTTCGTCCTTTCATACCACCGGTTTCCATAATAATGGTTTGCTTTAGATTTAGATTATAATGTTCTGCTAAATCTAATAAGGCAAAAGAAACTCCAATTAATAAAACCTTATCCCCTTTAGTTTCCATAGTTTTTAATTTGGTGACCAACGCATCAACTTCATTTAAATAGAAACCACTATCTGGATGGTTGCTTTTATCAATAAGGTCTTGAGCCATATAAATTAAGGAAGAACCTTCCCTCTCTAGGTAAGAAGGCAATAAAGCTAAAACACAATAATTAGTAATATCTCCATAAAAATGCTGGAAGCCCTTTAAGTAACTTTTTTTATATATCTGAATGTTAGAAACGTAATGCTTGCTAGTTATGCTACCAGTTGTGCCACTGCTGCTAAAAATAACTTCAGGGTGAGCATCGTTTACAATTATCTTTTTTGATTTAAAGAATTGAATGGGTAAAAAGGGAATATCTGTATAATGTTTTACAGAAGAAACATCTTTTTTAAGGTGTTTGCAAAATTCTTTATATACAGGATTATTGTTGTGTTGAAATTGAAATACAGAGAGTGCCATAGAATTAAAATCTTCTTCCGTTTTTATTTTAAATAAGGACTCAGTATTCATTTTTTAAATTGTTACTGCAAAAGTAAGGAACTGGTTAGTTGAAAAAAATAAAAAAGCCCCAACAAGTTGGAGCTTTTTCTTTGGCTGGTTTGGATTTTTATTTTACGACTAACTTTCTTGTAATGGTTTTGTTATTTTCCGTTACTTGCATCAAATACATTCCAGAAACTAATTTTGTTATATCTAGTTGTTTGTTTAATAATTTTTGCTTTAAAACAATTTCCCCAAAAATATTATAGACAACAATGTCTTTCTTTGCATTGTCTTTTGTTGTTATGTATACAGTATTATTTGAAACTGGATTTGGAAATAATTTAAAATCCAATATTTCAGATATCTCTTTATTCTGTGGCGTGTCTTTTATAGATGTTTCTTGAGCCGAAAGAATAATACAGAATGTCATTAATAGGAATATGTATATTTTTTTCATTTCTGCTGATTTGGAATTAGCAATGTAAATGTATGATAAGAAGGGAATTGAAAATATTTATTGTTGTGAAAACCTGCTTTTTTGTAGGCAAAAGCAATATTTTATATTTTTTGTGAAATAATTGTTGTAATAATACGTTACGGAAAGTTGTAGTAGGCTACTTGATGATTAATTTACGTGTAGCAACTTTATCTTTTTCAAAAATACGTATTACATAAACGCCCGCATCTAAATTTGTTACATTAAGTTCTTTTCCAATTAATTTGGTCTCCATAGCTTTAGTACCCAAGACATCAAAAATCAGAATTTTTTTAGGTGATTTTTTTTTAGTGTAAATGTATACTTTGCCGTTAGTTACAGGATTAGGATAAATTTTTAAACCTTCTATATCAGCATTATTTTTTGTCTCTTGCCCAAAAGCAATAGTAGTAAAAGTAAAGAAAAATAATAAAAGGTATAATTGTTTCATATAAAGAAATGTGGCACTAAATATACCACAAATATAATAATTAGGATACTTGTGCGTTGTAAAATTTTAACATTTTCGATGAAAGGATAAAAGCCCAGCTATTTCTGGGCTTTTATTATATTTAATTGTGTTTCAATTAATTATTAAAGACTTTTCTATCTCTATTTTTACTTTTTATAATGTAAATCCCTTTTGGTAAAGATAGAGTTGCTTTATTTTCTTCTTCTATGTTTTTTACTTGGTTGGTCATAACTTTTTGACCTTGGAAGTTATAGACGTTAATATAATATGGTTGTAAGTGTTTTTCTTTGAGCAAAATTCTTAATTTGCTACTAGCGGTAGCACTACTATTATATGAGAATGATATTGCTAAAATATTGTTTGTCTCCCCTAAAGATCCTTCATTGTTACTATTATTGGCATCTAATTCTATTATTAAATAATAATTACCATTATTTGATGAGTTTTCTGGAGTTGTAAATATGTCCCACCCATTTACTTTTGTTTTTATATTATGCAACGCATTTGTATTTAATGCAGGAATGGTTACCGACTTTAATAACTTATCATTTGTTTTGCTAAGGGTATTATTGGTAGAAAAGTAAAAATTGAGCTCGCTACTATTAGACATATGATTACCTGTATTTTTAATTTTTAAATCGGAAAAGATTATGCCACCAACTCTCCCTGCTATAAGGTTCCTTTCATTACTGTTTAAGAATGTATCTAGCCAAGGTTGGCAAGATTGACATGCTGAATATGCTAGGGAATTAGACTTATCTATTATTAAATCAGGTTTTCCTTGTGCTACAGGGCATCCATTATTGGAAGCAGAACCAGCTTAGTTAGGGCAATTGTCTTTAGAGTCAGGTACACCATCATTGTCTGAGTCTAAACACTCAGTTTTTTGTATATCATTGGCATTATCAAGGGTTTCATCAGTATCACTGCTACTTTCATATGATGAATGAGCTAATAGTATTTCCTATATCTAAATAATAGAATTTTTTAGGTTCTAAAGGTTTTTCAATAGGGATGTCCACCCATCGTTTGTGGTCTAATTGATTTGAGTTGTATGTTTTGTCACAGTTTATTAGTGGCTATGCTTTTTGTGATATCATCTATTCCCTTTATTTGAGAATAAAATATATGACCTATGTAAGTTTTTTGTATAGGTGAATTGTAATTGGATTTAAATTTAACATCTTTTAAGTTCTCATTTATTGGAGTTCTCATATCTACCATTTCATTCATTGTTATTGAAAGGCAAATTGTAAAAAGCAATAGTGTAATTTTTTTTATGATTTTGGGTTTAAGATTTAAATAAAATTAAAGAAAAACCTATAAGCGTTATTTGGTAATTGTTATCAATTTGTTATGTGTAAATAAAAAAAGCCTCGCAATTGCGAGGCTTTCATTTATAAATAGGTTTTGTTTATTGTAAACCTTTAGTCCATCCAGCAGCCCAGTCAGGAGCAGCAGCACCGTTACCAGCGCCAGTTGCAGTACCTTCTGTGTAGAAAGTTTGATTAGCACCAGTATAATCAGTTGCTATAAAACCAGTTGCTTTATTGTCAAACTGAATGTTTGTAATCTTTAAATCACCAGCTTCAATCCTTGCTTTGGCAGGATTGTCAGAATCCTTAATCTTTACTCCTAAGTTTATGCCAGTAGTATAGAAGTTATCAATGGTGAACTTACCACCACCTTCTTTAAAGTACAAAGCACCTTCACCTACAGATCCAACCACTGTAATGTTTTTTAATGTAGTAGTGGTTACAGGAGTTACGTTTCCGTTGTCACCATTGTTAGACCCTTCTAAACCAGCTTTAGCAGTTCCAGAAACATACCAGTTTTCACCATTACCATTCCATCCGTCAGCAAAGTCAATCCCATCGTCACCAGAATTTGTAGATACTAGGTATTTACCAGTTACAGTACCACCAAAGAATTCAATACCATCATCTTTACCGTTGTAAGACTGTACATACTCTAATGTAGTACCAGAACCCACACCAAATAAAGATAAACCATTAAATTGCTTTTCATTAGTAAATTGAGCGCCTGTATATTCTATACGCAAATATTTGATAGATCCAGAGTTGTCATCAGATACAGTACCACCATAAGTAAGTTCAGCAACTTCAGAAGTTACAGAAGCTCCTTTATTGGTTGGTGCTTTACCACATACAACTAAACCACCCCAGTTTCCTGCAGCAGGAATGGCACTACCAGAAGTCATAATAACTGGTTTGTCAGCAGTACCGTTAACAAATATTTGTCCACCTTGTGCAACAGCAATATAAGCAGAAGTACCACCTGTTGCCTTAATTACAGTACCAGCAGGGATAGTTAATTTTCCACCATCTTTAACAATATAAGCTGTAGTTAATTCATATTCTTTAGAAGCATCTAATGTTAAATTTCCTGTTAAACTTCCTGTTAATTTTTCGTTAGGGGCAACACTATTGTCTAGACCTACTGTCCAGCCTAATGTCCAATCAGGAGCAGCAGCACCGTTACCAGCTCCAGTAGCAGAACCTTCTGTAAAGAAGTCTTGTTTTGCTCCTTTGTAATCTGTGTAAGCAAATTCATTAGTAACATTTGCAAACTGAATATTTGTAATTTTTAAATCACCAGCTTCAATCCTTGCTTTTGCAGGAGCATCAGAATCCTTGATCTTTACTCCTAAGTTTATAGCAGAAGTATAAAAGTTATCAATGGTAAATTTACCTCCACCTTCTTTAAAGTACAAAGCACCTTCATCAACAGGCCCAACCACTGTAATGTTTTTTAATGTAGTAGTGGTTACAGGAGTTGCGTTTCCGTTGTCACCATTGTTAGATCCTTCTAAGCCAGCATCAGCAGTTCCAGAAATATACCAGTTTTCACCATTACCATTCCATCCGTCAGCAAAGTCAATACCATCGTCACCAGAATTTGTAGATACCAAGTATTTTCCAGTTACAGTACCACCAAAGAATTCAATACCATCATCTTTACCGTTGTAAGACTGTATATACTCTAATGTAGTGCCAGAACCCACACCAAATAAAGATAAACCATTAAATTGCTTCTCATTAGTAAATTGAGCACCTGTATATTCTATACGCAAGTATTTGATAGATCCAGAGTTATCATTAGACACAGTACCACCGTAAGTAAGTTCAGCAACCTCAGAAGTTACAGAAGCTCCTTTGTTTGTTGGTGCTTTACCACATAGAACTAAACCACCCCAATCCGCTGCAGCAGGAGTAGCACTACCAGAAGTCATTACAACAGGGTTACTAGCGGTACCGTTAACA
The DNA here is from genome assembly GCA_947491225.1 of uncultured Cellulophaga sp. Classification (GTDB taxonomy): domain Bacteria; phylum Bacteroidota; class Bacteroidia; order Flavobacteriales; family Flavobacteriaceae; genus Cellulophaga. The sequence continues at coordinate 37,949 of CANLIE010000018.1, read as the reverse complement.
AATATTTTTCCACCTTGTGCAACAGCAATATAAGCAGAAGTACCACCTGTTGCTTTAATTACAGTACCCGCAGGGATGGTTAATTCACCACCTTCTTCAATAATAAACTTTTTTGTTAACTTATATTCAATAGAAGCGTCTAGAGTCCTTTTTTCTGCTAAACTACCTTCTAGTGTATCAGCAACAGGGCAATCATTACAATCACCGCCACAATCTATACCAGTTTCATTACCATTTTTGATTCCGTCAGAGCACGTTGAACCAGAGTTATCATCGTTTTTACATGATACTGTAACAGTAGCAATAACTGTTATTATCATCATTAATTTAAGAAATGTTTTTTTCATTTTATTTATGTTTTATTTTAATGCGAATTTAAGACCTTAGGTGTTAACCTATGTTTACCTAAAAATTATTAAAGAGTAATTTTAATATTAATTAAAAGTTATAAGATAATGATAATTTTAAGCTGCTTCCCTTTTTGTATGATAGCACTTTAGTATCTTGTACTTCTTGAAACCTTTCAACAGCAGGGTTTAATATATTTTTAGCAGAGAAGCCAACACTTAAGTTTTTATTTAGCTGAGATTTTAATATAAAATCCAAGGTTCCAATTCCTTTGTCTATTAAGTTCCCTTTTCCGTTGATGCCTATTGCATAGATGCGATCTGAAAAATAGTTGTATGTTAAAGTAGTTTGTATGTTTCTATCTTTTTTTAAATCTTTATAGAAACTAATATCACCATTAAGTAATAAATCTGATGCGCCAGTAAGTCTCGTTTCTTCATCAGTGAAATTAGCACTCAAAGGGAGGTTTCCTATTGATGTCTCTTTCAATATTTTTTCTCCATTTAATTCTTGATTAGTATACATATATGAAGCATTAAGACCAACTGAAAGATTTGTTTTTAAGACTTTGTCCTTGCTATCATTTTCATACTCATATACGTTTTTTCTTATTTCAAATTCACCACCTATGATATTTGCCCAATCTCCAGAATTTACATAACTTAGGTCATTGGATGCAGAGTTTACAGTAACATCATTAATAGGATTTTGTATGTGTTTTCCAAAGGCTCCAATTGAAATTATTTCTGATGAATTAGGAAATAATTCCCATTTTAAATCAAAATTGTAATCCGTAGAAGCATAAAGGGATGGATTTCCTATTGATGATTGTGTTAATTCTTCAAAAAAGAACAATGCTCTTTCTTTAAATTGTGGTAGTGTATAAGTTTTACTTGCAGCAAATTTTAAATTTTGCTTTTCATTTAACTCATATTTCATTGAAATTGATGGTAGAACTTCAAATGAATCAAATTCACTAGATCCACCATTTAAATCTAGAGAAGTACTCCAGCTAATGGTTTGATTAATTTGTTCTACTCTAACACCTACAATAGCAGTTAATTTAGGAGAAAACCTATATTCGGTATTTATAAACCCTGCATGTATTTTTTGTTCGCCTCCATATGTTTGAGGTGTTAATGCAGAGGGTTGAGATGCGTCTCCTCTAAATGTTTTAATGGAGAAATATCCATTATCTATATTTTGTTGATTAAAATAACCATCCAAGTTATAAACATCTGTTATTAATGGTTGATTTATTGTTTGGTTGGTTTGTGGGTCTCTTAGTATAATGTTAAAGTTAAACTGGGTAGCTTCAAAATTAACATCTTTAAGTCTTCCGCTATATCCTATGGTAAGTTTACCATTAAAACCATCATCTTCATTCTTTTTAAATTTATATGTCGCAGATAAATTAGCAGCCATTTCATCCTCTGTAAGCTCATGATAATATCTATGGTTATCAGATTCATTTAAAGTTTCTTTAAAAGATTTAGGCCCTTCAGGATCATTATCATTATTTGGTGCTATAATATTTTGAAGTCTGTTAGGAACATCATTAATAATTGTATTGTAAGATCCCCCCCAATTAATTTCTAATTGTTCTCCTATTTTATGATCACCAAGTAATTGATTTACAAAAAGTGAAGTTTTGTCAAAAATACCTCTTTGCGCAAAACCACCACCTTCAGAAGCAAAATCAAAAGCATCTATTACGCCTGTATATTCTTCTCGTTTTTGATTTGAAGTATTTACAAATAGAGAATTGATTTTTATATTATTACGACCAAATCTGTACCCAATGTTCCCCATTAAAGTAGTATTTGTAGTGTATTTATATTCTTTAAAATCGTAATCTCTTCTTATTAAGTTAGAAACGTTTACACCACTTCTTGTTATCCCTTCTTTATATGTGTATTTGTTGTCAAAAGCACCAACTGCAAAAATACTCAATTTAGAATTTTCTCCAATAGTAAAAGAATCTCCTCCTTTTAAAGAGATACTAGAGTTTGTAGGTGTTCCTACCTTTTGCCTATCCCAACTTGTAGTAAAGTTATAATTGTTTAATGGAAAAGCAGGATAATTTTTATTATAAAAACCACTAAAATCAGGGCCATCGTTTAAGTAAAAATCTTTTTCACCTATAGCTTCAGTATTTGCTCCAATACCAGCTCCAATTTCAAAAAAACCACTTCCTTTATAATTTTTTGATGAAATATCTATGTTGGCGCCAGCAAAATCGCCATAGTTTTTAGCGTTGTATGTTTTGTCTATGCCTATAAACTCTACAATATCTGTGGAAAATATTTCCAAGTCAATATTTTTGTTAGATGTGTTGTTAGATGGTAAGGGTAAACCGTTCATAGTAGTTACATTGTAGCGATCTCCTAAACCTCTTACAAAAACATTACCTGAACCTTCTTGTTTAGAAATACCAGTTGTTTTTGTTACTGCCGTTGCAACATCGCTAACACCTTTTTTAGCCAGTTCTTGAGCGCCAATGGCAGTTTTCATTTCAACTGCTTTCTTTTGGTCTAATAATAAAGCAGTTTCAGAATCTTTTCTTGTAACTGTCGTAATAACAACTTCATCTAATTGCATACCTTCGTTTGCTGACATTGGGGCATTAATGGTAGTTACCTTACCTGCAATTACTTCAACGTTGGGTATTTCTACAGTTTCATAGCCTACATAGCTAAATTGTACTGTGTACTTACCAGGCTCTAAATTTGCAATTTCATACAGCCCATCAAAATCAGATGTAGCACCTTTTGTTGTTCCTTTAATTAAAACGTTGGCAAATGCCAACGGTTGATTATTCATTTCTTTGTCTGTTAGTTTCCCAACAATGCTTCCTGTTTTTTGCGCCTTTGATGCTAAGCAAGTTAAAAGGCAAAATGTCAATAATAAAAATCTCATTAATTTCGTTTAATTGTTGGCGCAAAGAACGTCAGAGGCTGTAAATGTGATGTTACTTGTAGGTTAAGAATTTAACTCTTAATTGTTATTTTAATGTTATGATATTAAATGAATGTTAAGCATCTTTGAAGTATAAGTATTATATTTACTTTTGGCGAATAATCAATAAGATTTAAAGATGAAAAAGAAGGATATTAAAATACTTTTGGTTGATGATGAACCAGACATTTTAGAGATAGTAAATTATAATCTTTCATCAGAAGGATATGAGGTGTTTACTGCAAAGAATGGGGTTGAAGCAGTTGCTAAAGCAAAGAAGAAAGCCCCTCATTTGATTATTTTAGATGTAATGATGCCAGAAATGGATGGTATTGAAGCTTGTGAGATAATTAGGAATACACCAGGCTTACAAAATACTATTATTGCTTTTTTAACGGCTAGAGGAGAAGATTATTCACAGGTTGCTGGGTTTGATGCTGGTGCAGACGATTATATTACCAAGCCAATTAAGCCAAAGGTATTAGTGAGTAAAGTTAAAGCTTTACTTAGAAGGTTAAAAGAAGAAGATTCCGTTGAACAAGATGATATTGTCAAGGTTGGTAATATTATTATTGATAGAGAAGAATATAAGGTTATTAATGATGGAGTAGAGATTGTATTGCCAAGAAAAGAATTTGAGTTATTGGCTTTATTAACATCTAAACCAAACAAAGTTTATAAAAGAGAAGTTATTTTAGATAAAGTTTGGGGAAATGAAGTAGTTGTTGGTGGTAGAACAATAGATGTACATATTAGAAAATTAAGAGAAAAAATAGGAGATGACCATTTTAAAACCGTAAAGGGTGTAGGATATAAGTTTGTTATATAATGACAAAAAGACTAAAAAAGTCATATAAATTTGCATTTCGTTCATCACTTTTTATTGTAATAGCGTTAACATCCTTGTTGGGGGTGTATATGTATTATAGTACTATTTTTGATTGGCTTTTTTTAGTGGTTTTTTCACTAATAAGTTATGTTTTATCTTTTATAATTATACAATTTAGGGTAGAGAAATTTATTTATAGGCGTATAAAAAAAATATATGATGATGTTTCGCTTTTAGAGTCTACATCATTTTCATCTGGTCCTATTACTACCGATATAAAAACTTTAACAGAAGAAATAGAAAAATTTGCTCAGGGAAAAAAAATAGAAATAGATACATTAAAAATTAGGGAAGAATATCGCAAAGATTTTTTAGGAAATGTATCACATGAATTAAAAACACCTTTATTTACAGTACAAGGATATATTTTAACGTTGTTAGATGGTGCTATGAACGATAAAAAAGTTCGTGTAAAATATCTTGAACGTGCCAATAAAGGCGTAGAAAGACTAATCTATATTGTTAAGGATTTAGATATGATTACTAAACTGGAAGCAGGTGGTCTTAATATGGAGCTTGAAGATTTTGATATTGTTGAACTTATACAAAACGTTTTTGATTTGCTAGAAATGCGTGCTGCTAAAAAGGAAATTTCATTAACTTTTGATATGCACTATAAGGAGCCAATAATGGTAAGGGCAGATAAAGAGCGTATGCAGCAAGTAGTTTCTAATCTACTGGTTAATTCTATTAAATATGGACATAAAAATGGCACTACTGAGGTTAGTGTAGAAAATTTAATAAAGAACAAGGTTATTGTAAGAGTAACAGACAATGGAGAAGGGATTTCTAAGGACCACCTATCCAGACTTTTTGAGCGTTTTTATAGAGTTGATAAAAGTAGGAGCAGGGAGGTTGGTGGTTCTGGACTTGGATTGTCCATTGTTAAGCACATAATAGAAGCACATAATGAAAGAATTTATGTAGAAAGTGTAGTAGGTGTAGGGTCAGAATTTTCTTTTACTTTAGAGAAAACATCAAATAACAAAGTATAGTTTAAATCGTTTTTAAATTGTTTTAAACCACTATATTCTTTTATTTTTTTTAGTTCGTCAATAGTAAACTCATCTTGTGAGCAAGTTGGAGCTACGCCTTTTTTGTGTAAGCGTTTAGCTAAATACTCTTGTTCAAACTGCCCAGGGGTAGGTATAAAAAAAGCTTTCTTTTCTAGTTTTGCCAAATCCATTAAAGTTGTGTAGCCAGATCGGCAAATGATTGCTTTACTTTCATTTATTGCTCTTTCTAAAGCTTTAGAATTCATAAAATTGTAGATTACGATATTTCCCCTTAATGATGTTATTTTTTGCTCTTCTTCAACTTTTCCTTTTACAAAGAGAACATCATTTTCATAGCCAATTAATTCATCAAATAATTTTTCTTCTAGCATAGAGCGTTGTGGTTCAGGGCCAGACAATAAAACCATTAACTCATATTTTTTTGGAAGGTCAATTTTTTTAAATCGGCTTAAAGGACCTAGGTATTTAATATTTAATTTAGAGTTTTTTAAGTGTCCTAGTTTTCCAGAAAGGTTTGGATTTTTCTGTGTGTCTGGAACCCAGCATTCATCAAATTTTTTAATGATATTTTGATGAAGCTTAGTACTCATCCAAGTTGTTTTACCTGTAAGTACGTTTAGCTGATGCGTTATAAATACGCAAGGAATCTTTTTATAAAAAACACCAAGTCTATTGTCAGAAATAATACCATCTATATTTAATTCTTTTGCTAGTCTTTTTGTTTCTTTCTTTTCTTGTTGTATTGCTTTTAGCATTTTAGGAGAATCCCACAGCATTTTCATTTTAAAGTTTTTGCCTTTTTTTGCATACTTTATTTTATAAGAAGGAAGTTCGTGAAACTCAAGTTTTGGAAATTCTTTTTTTAATAAATTCAAGGCATCGCCATCTGAAGCTATTATAGGAGTATATCCATTTTCTAATAAAGCGTTAATTATAGGTATACACCTTGTGGCGTGCCCTAAACCCCAGTTTAGAGGAGCAACCAATATACGTTTAGATTTATTCATAGACATAAAGAAACTACTATTAAAACATAAATAGATTTCCTTAGCTTTGTCAAATCATTAAATTTATGTTTTGGGAAGTAAGAACAAGTTAAAGAGATTCAAGGAAAATGAAACATTTGTCAATGTGTTTCAGCCAACTAGAGAAGAGATTGTTGATGTAGATTTCTCCTTAAAAGGTAAGTGGGCTACTTTTTTTGAGAATAACAATCCAATTGTTTTAGAATTAGGTTGTGGTAAGGGTGAGTATACAATTGGTTTAGCCAGGCGGAATCCCAATAAAAACTATATTGGAATAGATATAAAAGGAGCTCGTTTTTGGAGAGGTGCTAAAACAGCTATTGAAGAAGATATTAAAAACGCTACTTTTTTGAGAACACAAATAGAATTAATAGACAAGCTTTTTGCTAAAGGCGAAGTCTCAGAAATATGGATTACTTTTCCAGACCCGCAAATAAAATACAAGCGCACCAAGCACAGATTAACAAATGAAGCTTTTTTGGACAAGTATAGACAAATACTTAAACCAGACGGTATTGTAAACCTAAAGACCGATAGTGAGTTTATGCACGGCTATACATTAGGTTTGTTACATGGTAAAGGTTTAGAGGTAATTTATGCCAATCATAACGTGTATAAGAATGAAGGAAGTCCAAAAGAAGTCATAGAAATTCAGACTTTTTATGAAAATCAGTATCTTGAAAAAGGAAAACCAATAACCTACATTCAATTTAGAGTCAATTAACCAATGACGCACTTAGTAATACTTTTTTTTGCAACTTTCTCTGCCGCTTTTATGGCTACAGTACCTCCTGGGTTGTTGAATATGAACGCGGCAAAAATTAGTGTTGAAAAAGGAAAGTTAAATGGTATTGTTTTTAGTATTGGAGTATCAATTACTGTAATAGCACAAGCTTACATTGCTGTAATGATTTCTAAGTTCTTGCACAAAAACCCAGAAATAGTTGAAATATTGTTAAAAGTAGCTTTGGTTATCTTTACTTTCTTATGTCTTTATTTTTTTGCAATGGCAAGAGAATGGATAAAACCAAAAAAAAAGAAAAATTCAGAAATAAGTAAGCGCAACAGTTTTTATAAAGGTGTTTTTTTGGCAGCTATAAATTTACTAACGATCCCGTATTACAGTGGTCTTAATGCTATGTGGAAAGTTTCCGGGTGGATAAAATTTGAAATATGGGACATACTTACCTTTATTTTGGCAGCTGGTTGTGGTACGTTTGCAGTTTTATACTTGTACACTGTCTATTTTAATAAATTAGAGAAAAAATCTAGCGGGTTTTCCAAAAACTCTAATTACATTATAAGTGCATTAATGCTGGTTCTTTTTGTAATAACTTTATTCAGGGTTTATAATCGTTAAAAAATGAAGCCAGAAAACCAAAATTTCTTTCAAAAAGTATATGCAGTGGCAAGTCAAATACCATATGGGAAGGTCACTTCTTATGGTGCAATTGCAAAATATTTAGGAACAACACGTGGTGCAAGAATGGTTGGTTGGGCAATGAGGGGTGCTGGTGCTATAGAAAATGTTCCGGCACATAGGGTAGTAAATCGTAAAGGTTTGTTAACGGGCAAGCATCATTTTGATGGGACAAATTTAATGCAACAATTGTTAGAGAATGAAGGTATTGTTGTTGTAGATAACCAAATACAAGATTTAGATAAACACTTCTGGGATCCGTTTACAGAGTTAGAAGGAGATTTGTAATTAAATTTTAATCTTTTTTCTTAAAAGATAGAATAAGTCATATCACATAAGAAAATTTTATGTATGCATATTATATTTCAATTCCATAGCTTCATAATCTCAGCCCTATATACTATCTTTGTAATTTAGAATCAGTTTAAGTAAAAAGCTGAAAAAGAAAGCGGTATAAATGAAGTTACAGAAAAAAGATGTCTTAAAGGCATTAGAAAAAATTACAGTTCCTGGTGAAGGTAAAAATATGGTAGAAAGCGGAGCTGTAACCAATGTTATGGTTTTTGGAGATGAGGTAGTTGTGGATATAACCATAAATAACCCAAGTTTACAGGCACGTAAAAAAACTGAAGTGGAAATTTTAAAAACTATTCACGCAGAGGTTTATGAAAAAGCAAAAATAAAGATCAATGTAAAAGTTGGTGTAGAAGCAGCAAAGCCAAAAACAAACACAATAAAAGGAAAACCAATTCCTGGCATAAAAAATATAATAGCTGTTGCCTCTGGTAAAGGAGGTGTGGGTAAATCTACTGTTACTGCAAACTTAGCAGTTACATTAGCTAAAATGGGTTTTAAAGTTGGGTTACTAGATGCAGATATTTATGGGCCATCTATGCCAATAATGTTTGATGTTGCACAAGAGAAACCTTTGGCAGTAAACATAGACGGTAAATCTAAAATGAAACCAATAGAAAGCTATGGTGTTAAATTATTGTCCATAGGTTTTTTTACACAACCCAACCAAGCAGTAATTTGGAGAGGGCCAATGGCATCTAAGGCCCTAAACCAGATGATTTTTGATGCACATTGGGGAGAAATAGACTTTATGTTAATAGATTTACCACCAGGAACTGGAGACATACACCTAAGTATTATGCAGGCAATGCCAGTAACAGGTGCTGTTGTGGTTAGTACACCTCAAGAAATTGCCTTGGCAGATGCTCGTAAAGGTGTCGCAATGTTTCAGCAAGATTCTATAAACGTGCCTGTATTGGGAATAATAGAAAATATGGCGTATTTTACGCCTGAAGAATTACCAAATAACAAGTATTTTATTTTTGGAAAAAAAGGAGCCAAGCACTTGTCAGAAGATTTAAAAGTTCCGTTCTTAGGTGAAATTCCGTTGGTACAAAGTATAAGGGAAGCTGGTGATGTTGGCAGACCAGCAGCTATGCAGACAGCTACCCCAATAGAAGCCGCTTTTGAAGAAATAACAAAAAACGTAGTGCAAGAAGTAGTTGGTAGAAATAATAATTTGCCACCAACAGAGGCTATAAAAATAACAACAATGGCGGGTTGCTCGTCTGTTAAAAAGCAGTAAAATGACAACAGAAGAAGTAAGAACAAACGTAGAAAAAGCATTAGAAGAAATTCGTCCTTTTTTGCAGAGCGATGGAGGAGATATTTCTTTAATCTCAATAGATAATGACACTTCCGTAAAAGTAAAATTAGAAGGCGCATGTGTAGGGTGCAGTGTTAATCAAATGACTCTTAAAAGTGGTGTAGAAATGACCATAAAAAAATATGTGCCGCAGATTGAAGAAGTAATAAATGTAAGTTAGTATATAAATGATATAAGTCATACTACTAACAAAACAACTTTCATAATTTTACATTTTATTTTTAAGGATACTTTTATATGATTAAAACAGACATACTAATCATTGGAGCTGGCCCCACTGGGCTTTTTGCTGTATTTGAAGCAGGGTTATTACAACTAAAATGTCATTTAATAGATGCTTTGCCACAGGCTGGAGGGCAGTGTGCAGAAATATACCCTAAAAAACCCATTTACGATATTCCTGGCTTTCCAGAAGTTTTGGCAGGTGAATTGGTAGATAATTTAAAGGAACAGATAAAAGCATTTCAGCCAGGTTTTACATTGGGAGAACGTGCAGAAACTATAGAGAAACAAGAAGATGGTTCTTTTATAGTTACTACAAATAAAGGAACAAAACACCACGCACCAATTGTTGCTATAGCTGGGGGACTAGGCAGTTTTGAACCAAGAAAACCATTGTTGGAAAACTTAACTAAGTTTGAGGATAATGGAGTTTCATATATGATAAAAGACCCAGAAGTTTATAGAGATAAAAAAGTAATCATTGCTGGCGGAGGAGATTCCGCTTTAGATTGGAGTATTTTTTTAGCAGATGTAGCAGCTGAGGTTACTTTAGTACATAGAAGAAACGAGTTTAGAGGAGCTTTGGATTCTGTTGAAAAAGTACAACAACTAAAGAATCAAGGAAAAATAAACCTTATAACACCAGCAGAAATTGTTGGTCTAAGAGGAGAAAATATACTTGAAGCAGTTGAAATTAGAAAAACAGGAGAAGAAGAACTTATTACATTAGAAGTAGATAATTTTATAGCATTGTTTGGGTTGTCTCCAAAATTGGGTCCAATAGCGGATTGGGGGTTAGAGATAGAAAAAAATGCAATTAAAGTAAATAATACTTTAGATTATCAAACAAATATTTCAGGAATATATGCCATTGGTGATGTGAATACATATCCTGGTAAATTAAAATTAATTCTTTGTGGTTTCCATGAAGCTACATTAATGTGCCAAAGTGCATATCAAAAAATATATCCTGAAAAAAAATATGTAATGAAGTATACTACCGTGGGTGGTGTTACAGGTTTTGATGGAACTAAAAAAGAAGCACCAAAAGCTGTGGTTAAAGCAATAGATTAATGAGTGATATTAAAATTAAAATAACGGACAGAGAAGGTGTTTTGCATGAAGTAGACGCGCCAACAGATATGAATATGAACTTAATGGAAATTGTACGTTCTTATGAACTGGCTCCAGAAGGAACAATTGGTATATGTGGTGGTATGGCAATGTGTGCTTCTTGTCAGTGTTATGTTATCTCTAACCATAAGTTGCCAGAAATGTCTGATGATGAAGATGCAATGTTAGCTGAGGCATTTAATGTAGAAGATAATAGTAGATTAGGGTGTCAATTGCATATGACACCAGAACTAGACGGATTAGAAGTAGAGCTAGCTCCAGAGAGTTAATCAATTAAATATAAAATATATAAAAATCTCAAATTCTTAATTTCTAGAATTTGAGATTTTTTAATTCATATAAAGACAAGAAATCTATATTATATTCTTGCTTGGTAGGTAAATAGATTATGGTAGCGACCTTCTTTTGCAATAAGTTCATCATGTGTGCCACGTTCTGCAATTTTGCCATTTTCTATGACTAAAATCTGGTCTGCCTTACGTATGGTACTTAACCTATGTGCAATAACAAAAGTAGTTCTTCCTTTAGTTAACGTAGCTAAACTTTTTTGTATTAATGCTTCACTTTCTGTATCCAAATTAGAAGTAGCTTCATCTAAAATTAATATTTTAGGATTCGCTAGAATAGCTCTAGCAATGGCTATACGCTGGCGTTGCCCACCAGATAGTTTTACACCTCTTTCTCCAATAAGTGTTTCTAGACCATCATCAAATCTATCAGTAAATTCGTTTACATAGGCAGCTTCAACAGCATTTAATAATTCTTCATTGGTAGCATTGGGTCTAGGAAAAAGGATATTGTTTTTTATAGTGCCTTCAAACAAAAAATCGTCCTGTAAAACAACACCTAAATGTTGTCTAAAACTGTTTAAATCTACTTTAGATAAATCATTGCCATCTATTGTAATAGTCCCTTCAGCCGGATTTAAAAAACTTGCAGCTAAACCAGCAATAGTAGATTTTCCAGATCCAGAACTGCCTACAAGAGCAATTACATGACCAGAATTAACAGTGAAATTTACGTTGGTTAACACTTCTTTGTCTTCTTCATACGCAAAAGAAACATTGTTAAAAGCAACATCACCCTTAATATCTTTTAAAACAATAGTGCGGTCTTTCTCGTCTGCTTCAGCAGTCATATTCATTAATTCTTCTGTGCGGTCTAAGCCAGCAAGTGCTTCAGTGAGTTGACTCCCAATATTACTTATTTGTAGAATAGGTGCAACCATTAGTGCAAGTAAAAATGTAAACTCAAAATATTCTCCTGTGGTAAGATCACCAGTAATTAGTAAGTAGCCTCCATAACCCATCATAATACCTGTTGTAGCAAGCCCCAATAAAAAGGTAGATGAACTTGTCATTACTGCAGTTGCGGTTAAACTCTTTTTTACGTTTTTGTACAATTTAGCTACGCCATCTTCAAAAATTTTGTTTTCTTGTTCTTCTGCATTAAAGCCCTTTATTACACGAACACCACTTAAGGTTTCGGTTAGTCTGCCTTTTACTTCAGCATTTATTTTTCCTCTTTCTCTAAAAACAGGACGTATAATCTTAAATGCTTTTAAAGATATAAAGGCAAATAGAATTAAAGGAACAAAGGCCATTAAGGTCATTTCTGGGCTTATTCGGGTTAATAATACAATAGAAACAATAGCAGTAATTGTACCGCCAACCAGTTGTACCAGCCCTGTACCAATAAGGTTTCTAACACCTTCAACATCACTCATTATCCTTGAAACCAAAGCACCAGACTTATTGTTGTCAAAAAAGCTAATGGGTAATGAAAGCACCTTTTTTTGTACTTGAGCTCTTAGTTCAGAAATTAAATATTGTGCCTGTATACTTAATACTTTTGTTAATAAAAAAGAAGTAATAGCTTGTACTAAAAATGCCAATACTACAATTATTACCAATGATTTTAAAAAATCAAGGTCTTTATTAGGAACAATATCATCCATTAAATATTTTAAGGCCATTGGAGCTACAAAACTTGCGGCTTTGCTAATAACAATTAAAAATAATCCAATAAAAACTAGATTACGTCTAGGCCATATTATGGTCTTAAATGCAGTTAATATACTTACTTTTTTTTCTGCCATTGCAATTTTAAGTTAAAGTGCAAGTTACTTTAAAATCAATATTAAATTTCAATTTTTACCTTTAAAGATTGAAATACTTAATAACAAAGGATATATAAGCTTATGTTAAAAAAAAATTATCTTTTCACTTTTGTCTTGTTTGTGCATAAATTGTTTTTCGCAAACTGAATATCCTAAATTAACAGAAATAGTAACAGATGATGCCAATGTTTTTTCAGAAACAGAGTTGTTGTTTATGCGTAATAAATTATCTGCTTTTGAGGAAGAAACCACCAATCAAATTGTAGTACTAACCATTAATGATTTAAAAGGGGAAACCATAGAGAGTTACGCTTATGAAGTTTTTAATAAAAATGAATTAGGAAGAGAAGATGTTGATAATGGGGTTTTAATTCTATTTTCAAAGAATGATAGAGAAGTTAGAATAGAAGTCGGTATGGGGTTGGAGTCATATATTACAGATGCACTAGCTTCTAGGGTAATACGGAACACAATGGTTCCTAGATTTAAAGAAGAAAAATATTTTAAGGGGATTGATGTAGCAACGGATCAAATCATTGATTTTTTGAAAGACCCCAAAGCTATTGAAGAGTTTAATGAAGCGGATGACACCAATGAAAATAAAAATGATTGGATTTTTAAACTCATATTTACATTGTTCATTTTAATTTTTGTTATTGCAGGACTCTTTTTGTTTATGAAAGGTTATAAAGCATTAATAGAAATTTTTAGAGGTGTTTTTATAGGAAAATTGAGTGTTTTAAGAGCAATCTTATTATTAGGGAGCATTGTTTTTTCAATTATGTTTTCATTAATATTTGTGTTGGGACCATCAATGGGAATTTTAGCTTTGAATGGGTTTGATTTAAATAAATTGGTTTTTTTGATAGAAGGGCCAGAATGGTCTATAATATTGAGTGTCCTCTTATTTGTCACTGCTATTTTAATTGCAATTCTAAAGGTTGTATTATATGAAAATGGACAGTTTAAACTTTCCTTTTGTAAGAGTGATAAGAGGTATTACTCCAAAACTTTTTCATCAAAAGGAAAGTATTCTTTTGTTACAAGTTCAAGTAGCTCATCTTCATCAACTTCTTCTAGTAGCAGTTCCTCAAGTGGTTTTTCAGGAGGTGGCGGTAGTTCTGGTGGTGGTGGCGCAAGTGGTAGTTGGTAAAAATTCAGTTAAAATTAGTATATAAAAAAGAAGTCTAGTATTTTCACAAAAAAATATAAATCTAATTATATGAGACTTAGTTTGTTTTGTCTGTTATTACTAGCTATAACAGGCTGTAAGGAAAATAGTAAGAATAGTGAATTAGAACGTTGGGAATCTAAAGCAGATAATACAACCATAATTAGAGATGATTTTGGTGTGCCACACATTTACGGAAAGACTGATGCTGATGCAGTTTTTGGATTGCTTTATGCACAATGTGAGGACGATTTTAACCGCGTAGAACAGAATTACATATGGGCAACTGGTCGTTTAGCTGAGGTAGAAGGTGAAGAGGCTTTGTATAGTGATTTACGTGCCAAATTATTTATGACTCAGGAAGAAGCCATTGCCAATTATGAAAAGAGTCCTAAGTGGTTAAAAGAGTTGTGTAATGCCTTTGCAGACGGGATTAATTATTATTTGTATACACATCCAGAAGTTAAACCAAGGTTGTTAACAAGATTTGAACCCTGGATGCCTATGTATTTTAGTGAAGGATCTATTGGGGGTGATATAGAACGAATTTCTACGTATAAGATTAAAGATTTTTATGAAGGAAATATGGAGATTCCACAAGCAGAAGAATTAAAAGTTGAAGAAAAAAAGACAGAATTAGAACCTCAAGGCTCCAACGGTATTGCTATTTCTGGAAATCTTACGCAGTCTGGAAATTCAATGTTGCTTATAAATCCACATACTTCTTTTTTCTTTAGAGGAGAAGTACACGTTGTAAGTGAAGAAGGTCTTAATGCATATGGTGCAGTTACTTGGGGACAATTTTTTGTATACCAAGGATTTAATGAAAAAACAGGGTGGATGCATACATCTACTTATACTGATGTAATGGACGAGTTTCAAGAAAATATTGTGAACTTAGAAGGGGATTTAAAATACCAATACGGTGAAGAATTAAGGGATGTGGTTGAAGATTCAGTGACACTTAAATATAAGTCTGGTAATAACCTAAAAGAAAAAACATTTAAAACATATAGAACACATCATGGTCCAATAACCCATAAAAGTGATGGTAAGTGGACAGCTTCTGCTATGATGTGGGAACCCGTAAAAGCGTTAGAACAATCCTACATTAGAACCAAGCAAGATGGTTATAAGGGTTTTAGGAAAATGATGGATATTAGAACCAACTCATCTAACAATACTGTTTATGCAGATGCAGAAGGGAACATTGCTTATTTTCATGGTAATTTTGTGCCAGTACGTGATACCGTTTTTGATTATACCAAGCCAGTAGATGGTAGTAACCCTAAAACAGATTGGAAAGGACTGCATACTGTAGATGAGAATATTCTTTTACTAAACCCTAAAAATGGCTGGGTGCAAAATTGCAATTCTACACCATATACTGCCGCATTAGAGTTTAGTCCTAAAAGAAAAGATTATCCAAAATATATGTCCAAGGATCAAGAAAATTTTAGAGGAGTACATGCTATTGGTTTGCTAAAGGATAAAAATGCATATACGTTAGACAGTCTTATAAAGTTAGGACATGACCCTTATTTGCCTGCTTTTAAAGCATTAATACCAGGATTAGTAGAAGCTTATGATACGTATGGTGATAAAGATCCAAACGTAAAGAAATCAATAGATATTTTACGTGAGTGGGACTTTAAGACTTCAAAAGAATCAGTTGCTATGTCTTTAGCGCATTATTATGGAACATTATATGGTAGAAAAGGACAAAGACCGTATAGAATGAGTGATATGGAGGCTATGATATATTTTGGTTCTAAATCTCCTAAAAGTGAACGTTTGGCCATTTTCAAAGAAGTATTACAAAAGCTTGAGTCAGATTTTGGAACCTGGAATATTGCTTGGGGAGAAATTAATAGGTACCAACGCTTAAACGGAGATATTAAACAAGCTTTTAGTGATGATAAACCAAGCGTAGCAGTAGGTTTTGCATCTGGGAGATGGGGAGCTTTGGCAGCTTACGGAGTAAGTTATACAAACAATACCAAAAAAATATATGGCACTCGTGGTAATAGTTTTGTGGCTGCTGTAGAGTTTGGAGAAAAAGTAAAAGCAAAGACCATTTTAGCAGGTGGGCAAAGTGGAGACCCTACCTCACCTCATTTTAATGATCAGACAAACCCTTATATAAATATGCAATTTAAAGATGTTGCTTATTATAAAGAAGATGTTTTACTACGGGCAAAAAAAACATACCACCCAGGAGAAATAAATTAACCTAATATAAATTGCAACAAGACAAGGCATTAGCATTACTAAAATCTGGTAAAAATGTATTCCTAACTGGATCAGCTGGCACAGGAAAAACATACATTTTAAATCAATACATATCCTATTTAAAATCAAGGAGAATACCTGTGGCCATAACCGCATCCACAGGTATTGCTGCTACGCATATGAATGGAATGACCATACATTCTTGGGCTGGTTTTGGTATAAAAGAACAACTTACTAGAGCCAATCTAAATTCTATGAAGGAGAAAAAATACCTGAAGGAACATTTAGAAAATGCTAAAATTTTAATTATTGATGAAATATCTATGCTGCATAAAAAACAGTTAGATATGGTAGATACTGTTTTGCAATTCTTTAAAGAGAATGATGAACCCTTTGGAGGAATACAAGTTGTAGTTTGTGGCGATTTTTTTCAGTTACCTCCTATAGGTAATGTTAATGAAAAAAATAAAGATAAATTTGCTTTTATGTCTAACGCTTGGGTTAGTGCTAAGTTTAATGTATGTTATCTTACTGAGCAGTACAGACAGGTTAATGAAGATATTTTAAATACTATTTTAAATGAAATTAGAATAGGAAAAATATCTAAAGAAAGTATAGATGCACTAAAAAAAGCAGAGCAAAATACGTTTAGTAAGAATAATGAACCTACTAAGTTGTTTACGCATAATTATGATGTAGACCAAATTAATAATGAGTATTTAAAGAAACTAGAAGGTAAAGTAAAAAGGTTTAAGGCATCTACAAAAGGAAATAAAAAATTAGTAGAAACTTTAAAAAAATCAGTTTTAGCTAAGGAAGATTTAGAATTAAAATTGAAAACCAAGGTTATGTTTGTTCGCAATAATCCTGAATTGGGGTATGTAAATGGTACTCTAGGTATGGTTAAGGACTTTAGTGAGGATGGTTTTCCTGTGGTAGAAACCGTTCAAGGAAAGAAAATTACTGTAAAGCAAGAAAATTGGGGGATACAGGATGATACGGGCAAAGTATTAGCTAGTTTAGATCAAATTCCTTTACGTTTAGCTTGGGCAATTACAATACATAAATGCCAAGGAATGACATTAGATGGGGCGCTTATAGACCTATCCAAAACTTTTGAAAAAGGCCAAGGATATGTGGCACTTTCTAGGTTAAAAAACATTAAAAACTTAAAACTCATTGGTTTTAATGAAATGGCATTGCAAGTAGATGGCTTAGCACATAAAGCAGATAAAAGATTTTTAGAGCTTTCATATGAAGCAAACCAAAAATATACAGCAGAAGAGTTAGAAGAAGAAGCTGTTAAATTTGTTGTAGATTGTGGAGGATTAACCAATATAAAAGCCATTGAAAAGCACGCAAAAAAAATTAGAGATAAAAAGCTAAAAAAAGATTCTACTTATGATATTACTTTAGATTATTTTAGAAAGAAAATGACCCTTGAAGAAATTGCTGAACAAAGAGGATTATCAACAGGTACCATTGCAGGTCATTTAATAAAACTCTGTGTAGATTATCCTGAAGAAGACTTTAGTTTTTATAAGCCAAGCAACAAACTAATAACGGATGTTGCTAATGCCAAAAAGAAGCAGAAAAGTGATAAAACTATAAGTCTTAAGTTAATTTTTGAAGATCTTAAAGGAAAAGTGGAATATAATGATATAAAATTGGCATTGGCGTTTATAAACAAGTAGCTATTCCTTAATTACAATAATAGTAGCCTTGGAACCAGTTGAAAGAAGCCATTTTTTTGAAGAAATTAATTTTCCGCTATCATCATAAATATTTACCTGTGCAGTATTAGGTCCAGATGTTCCTTGGTTTAATGCTTCAAAATCTATCTGGTTAAACCCTTTTTTAAGCGTAAGGTTAACACCTTTAAAAGTTGCATCTAGCATCATATTGTATTCAATTACATCTCCATTGGCATAAATTTTAACACGATCACCATCTACATACTCATGATCTCGACATACAATCCCTATAAAGTTACCATTACTTTTTACATCACCTAAATATTGATTGCCAAAATGTGATTTAGAATCTTTTTTTTCTTCAAACCCTAGCCTAGGATTTAGTTTTACATCCCGCCCTGGTTTTACGAGTCTATTATCTGGCCGCATATCTATTTTAGGCTTCATCATAGAATCTAAAAAATTAATGTTAGGTTTCTTTTTAGTTTCAGGAATTACAGTAGGATTAGGCAATCCTTTGGGGGTTTCTTTTTTCGCTTCAATTTTTAAAGGAATAACAGGGTTGATTTCTTGCGCAAAGACTGGTAAGGCAAGGAAAAGTAATAACAAAGAAAATATAGATGTAATTCGCATTAAACTCCAATAAAATATAGTATAAATATAGCAAATACCTTGCCAACCCATAGTAAACAGATGTTAAAACCCTAAATCTTATTTTTTTTTAGATAGTTGGATTATTGATAGTATGTGAAAAAATACAGCAGAAGGCATTAAAAAGCCAGCAACTAATGTGTAAGGATATTTAGTAAATTCCAAAGGCATTAAACTTTTAGATTCTTCATACAATTCTGGCATATATATGTTGGTTATGAAAATAACTATTACAGAAGCTAAGATAACTAAGCCAAGATAGTTCCATAGAATAGCAATTCTTACAGGTAAATTTTTCTTTTTAAAGACTAAATATGCTATAAATGGAGCTGTAAATGCCAAAACCATATCATAGTTATATCCTTCAATAGTAACATCTTTAACTAAAACTCCAGCAGTAACAGAAAAAACAAAAATAGTTTCAACTGCAATCCTAAAGGTTTGAAAATAAATTAAAGATTCTGGTGAAATGTTTTTAATCCAAGTATTATTTCTGTTTTTATACAGAAATATTCCTGTAAATAAAAAAGTAGGTAAAATTAAAAATAGGGGCAGCCTTGGAGGTAGTTCAAAAGTCTCTAAGACCTTAGATATCCCAATTGCTATTATGTACGCTTGCCATAAAAGTAATCCTGTTATAAGTTGAATTTTCTTTTTTGTAATTTTCTTTTTTTTAGAAAATGTTTTATTAATTGTTTTAAAACCTATGCGTATAATTATTAACAGTACAATTATGGTTAATAGAATGTATGAAAATTTTAATATCATATTTTAATATTAAGTTAATTTTTGTAATACTGTATTTATGGCTAATTCTCCCTCGCTTCCTAAAAGATCCTTAATTTCTACCATTGCATTTTCCCAATGTGGTATTACTTCCTCTAATAATACTAAACCTTTTTCCGTAGTTTTTAGATTATGGATGTTGGATTTTATGACATATTCACTTTTTATTAAGCGTTTTAAGTTTCTATTCACTGTGGATTTATCCATATATAACATATCTGCTAGCAATTTTTGAGTAGGGCTTTTAGCTTTGGTTATAATGAATAGAGTACTTAATTGGCTATCAGTAAGATTAAATTTTTTTAGATGTTTTCTAAAAATTGAACCAACAATTCTGTTGCATTTCATCACTTTACTTGAAATGCATACGGAAGGGTTACAAGATTCTACTACAGGAAATTTAGTTATCATCTGATAAAGGTAGTAAAAAAGTTGTATATACAACTTTTTTACTACCTTTAATCTAAAGAATTCGTCGATCCTCTAGGTGGGGGTTAGGCAGAAAGTGTATTTTCAATTTATGGGAGATCACATTATCAAGATACATAACAAAAGCGCTTCTGATGTATCATTTGGTTTTCCATTTAAACATAGTCAATCAGTTATAAAAGATGAGATAGGAGTAGGATTAAAGCAAATATGTTTGGATATTTTGGAGCGTTATGAGGTATATTTTATAGAGGTAGGTTATGAGCCAGACCATATTCATTATTCATTTTTTAGTTGAAAGTGGGTCAAATAAAATGACCATTGATCATATTTTTGTTCTAATTTAAAGATGATATATATCATTTCTTTCTAGAGCATTTACTTCTAAATTTGTTTTGTAGTCTATGATTAATGAGGATCAATTATTATTCAAATAAGTTAGAGTATGGAAAGACGAAATTTTATAAAAGGCTTTGTTGGGTTAGGGTCAATGTGCTTTGTAAATTGGTCTGAAGCAATGGAAGGGTTAAGGATTAATTGTTATGAAAAGAATATTATGGAAAAAATAATTCGATTGTTAAACTATGGGGTTTTAGCTCCTAGTACTCACAATACACAACCTTGGAAAGTTTTACTTGATGAAAATGCAATAATAGTAAAAGGAGATAATTCTCGAAAATTGCTATGTGTTGATGCAAATAACAGGGAATGGTTATTATCATTATCAGCTTTTGTTCAGACAATATTGTATGCAGGTAATGGTATGGGGCTGTCTATGGATATTGAACATATTTATGACAAAGAGAACTTTGGTGATCCTCAGTTTAAAATTCATTTTTCTGAAAATGAAGGGCTTAGAAATAAATATATTCTAGATATAATACAATCAAGGTACACAGACAGAACAAGTTATGATTCTAATGAAATTTCTTATGGGACAGTGAATCAGATTCTTAATTTGGATAAAGAAAATTTAGTTTATTTTTCAAAAGATTCTTGGCAAGGGAGAATTATTGGTGAGGCACAAATAGAGGCATTTATACAACAAAGTAATAATGTGTCTATGCAAACGGAACTTGGACAATGGCTTAGATTTAATAAAGAAGATAAAGATAAAAAGGGAGACGGTATATTCCCTGAAATGCTAGGGCTAAACAAAATATCCAAATTTGTTTGGTACAATTCTTTTAGCGAAAAAACAGCATTAAACAAATCCTTTATAAATACTAGCATAAAAAACACTAGAAAACAACTAAAAAATTTAAGCGGATTTCTTGTAATAACCTCAAAAAGGAATGATATTGAATCTACTATTAGTGCTGGTCTGCTGTATCAAAAAGTATTGTTGAAATGCACAGAGCATAATATTAAAAACCACACAATATCCCAAACATTAGAAGAAGAACCTTGGAAATCTACTATTCATAAGAATATAGGTATGTTTAAGCCAATTCAATTTATTATTAGAGTAGGTACAAATAATACTAAAGGATATGGAAAAGCAATTAGACGAAACGTAAACACTATAATTTTAAAATAGATAAGTTATTATATAGACAGCGCTAAATTTGTAAAGAATGTATAGATAGGAAAATCAATAAACTTTAACAAAAGGTTTTTAATATTTGAGATAATTTATCTTATAACTGAAATTTTATAATAGTTCTTCTCCTTTGTATTGTGTTACGATTTTTTAAAAGTATATATTTGTTTTATTAAACTAATAACAATAAAAATGAAAAAAAGAGCATTAATAATAGGAGGAAGTAGTGGAATAGGAAAAGCAACAGCTAATAATTTACTTAAAGAAGGAGTAGAAGTTCATATTGTAGGGACTAATGACACTAAATTAAGTAATTTTAAAAATGAAGCAAAAGAAAATTTAATTGTACATAAGATTGATATTACAAATAAAGAAGATGTAGAAACGATAAAGAATACCATTACTAATTTTGATAATTTAAATTATTTAGTAAATGCATCTGGTATTTTTGGGCCTAAAGCATTTTTAGATCATACAGAAGAAGATTATGATTCTTATTTAGATTTAAATAGAGGTTTTTTCTTTATTACCCAAACTGCAGCCAAAAAAATGGCAGAAACTAATGGCGGAGCAATTGTAAATGTAGGCTCAATGTGGGCAAAGCAATCTGTGAAGGCGACACCATCTTCTGCGTATTCTATGCAAAAAGCAGGTTTGCACAGCCTTACTCAACATTTAGCAATGGAATTAGCGGACAAAAAAATTCGTGTTAACGCTGTATCTCCAGCAGTAGTAGAAACACCTGTTTACAACAGTGTATTTGGAGGTGCAGAAGAAGCTCATAACGCTTTGCAGGACTTTCATGGGTTTCATCCAATTGGTAGGAATGGTAAGGCACAAGATGTTGCAGATACTATTTCTTTCTTATTATCAGAGAAAGCATCTTGGGTAACAGGTGCTATTTGGGATACAGATGGAGGCGTGATGTCTGGTAGAAATTAAGTAATTTGTGCAGGTAAAACATTCAAAATATATTATCATTGGAGCAGGGCTATCTGGTTTAGTAACTGCAAATGTACTGCTAAGTAAAGGGGTAAATGATTTTGTTATTTTAGAGGCAAGAGATAAAGTAGGAGGAAGAATAAAAACCATAAATGGAGTAGATTTAGGGGCAACATGGTTTCAGGAACAGCACGTACATATCCAGAAATTATTAGAAGATGTAAGGGTTAATAAATTTTACCAATACGCAAAAGGAAAAAGCATATTAGTACATAATAGTATGCTACCTGCGCATTATTTTGAAAGTAATAGTAATGAGCCATCAGCAAATAGAATCGTTGGTGGCTCCATTGCTTTGATAGATAAACTTTCTGAGCCTATTTTAAACAAAATTTGTTTAAATGTTAAAGTCACTGATATTATTGAAAATAAAAAAGGTTTATTGTTAAAAACAGATGGTAAAATGTTTTCTGCTGAAAAGGTAGTTGTAACAGTTCCGCCAAAACTAGCTGTAGAATTAAACTTTATACCTAAATTACCTAATAATCTAATAGATGTAATGAAGCAAACCCATACTTGGATGAGTAATGCCATAAAAGTTGGACTTGTTTTTAAGACTGCATTTTGGAGGGACAAAAAATTATCAGGAACTTTAATGAGTCAAGTAAGCCCAGTTACAGAACTCTATGATCATTGTTCAAATGATGAAAAAAAATGTGTTTTGATGGGGTTTGTAAATGAAGAATTACGACACGTAGCTGCAAATATTAGAAAAGAATATATTTTGAACTATCTTGAAAAACACCTTGGAGAAGAAATAAAAGACCATATTAATTATTATGAAAAAGATTGGTCTAAAGATAGGTTTACGTCTAGCTCTAATTTAGAACCTCTGTATGTGTTTCCTCAGTATGGGAATGATGCTTATGCAAAGTCTTATATGGATGGTAGATTGCTGTTCTCTGGCACAGAAACTTCTCCTGTTTATGGAGGGTATCTTGAGGGTGCTATATATAGTGGAAAGAGAACAGCAAATACAGTAATGAAAGTTTAAAAACAAAAAGAAGTATTTTTTACTGTCTTTACTAATACTTTGTTATTAATATTCTTTGTTGAATTATAATGATTTTTGTAATAAAAAAATTAGCTACGTGCTAATTTTTTCATTACAACCCATTGTTTTAGCATATCTCTAGAATCTTGTGCAGGATAACCTAAAACCGTTTTTCCTGCCTCTATGTTCCCCATTACTCCAGAACCTGCTCCTACAATTGCGCCATCACCTATAGTGGTATGGTCTTTTATAGAGGCACTACCACCTAT
Source organism: uncultured Cellulophaga sp. (assembly GCA_947491225.1). GTDB lineage: Bacteria > Bacteroidota > Bacteroidia > Flavobacteriales > Flavobacteriaceae > Cellulophaga. The sequence continues at coordinate 14,366 of CANLIE010000018.1, read as the reverse complement.
GATTACGCCATCACCTAAAGTAACAGATCCTGCTAAACCACTATGGCCAGCCATAATGCAATACCTGCCCATAACGCAATTATGTGCAATTTGTACAAGATTATCTATTTTACAGCCGTCGCCAACAATAGTAGAACTGAATTTTCCTCTGTCTACACAGGAGTTTGCACCAATTTCTACTGCATTTCCTATAATTACATTCCCAATCTGAGGTATTTTGACCAAGCCTCTCCCATCATCACTAGGTCTATAACCAAAACCATCTGCTCCTATGCTTACATTATTATGAAAGATGCAGAAATTTCCTATTTCGCTACGTTCTCTAACTACTGTTCCTGGCCACATTATAGTTCCTTTGCCAATAATAGTATCGTCTAGCACTGTAACATTTGGATAAAGAACTACATTATCTCCTAAAGTTACATTTTTACCTACATAAGTGCCTGCCCCTATTTTACAGTTTTTGCCAAGTTTAGCAGTTTCATCTATTATTGCGCTTGGATGAATGTCAACATTAAAAGAAGGTGGTCCAGGGTCAAAAGCTTCAAGCAGTTTTGCCAATGAAATATCTGCATTCTTAACTTTAATGAGTGCTTTATTTTCTTTTGGCTCTATTTTTAAATTATCATTTACAATCGCAGCACTTGCGTTTGAGTTTTTCCATAGTCTTACATACTTTACACTACCAATAAATGTAATTTGGTTTTCAGTTGCTTTTTCCAATTGTTCGGCTCCGTATATTTTATGTGTTGTATTGCCTACTAATTCACCTCCTAAGAGGTCACATATTTCTTGTATAGTAAATGATTTCATTTTAATAAGAAGGATTTTATTTTAATTGAGTCTTTTTAGTTTATGCCTAAAAATAGATATAAAAACTTAACAATTGCTTAAACTTATATTGTTTTGAGTAATTAAACAGCTACATAATACTATTTTTTATGGCATCATAGATAACAATGCTCACCGCATTTGCTAAATTTAAACTTCTAATGTGTGGGCTGTACAGGGGTATTTTATAGAGACTGTCTTTGTGCTTTTCCAGAATGTTTTTTGGTAAGCCTACGGACTCCTTACCAAAAACAAAAAACATATTGTCTGTATAATTTATTTCGTAATAGTTTTTCTTTGCACGCGAAGATAAAAAAGCAAATTTTTTGTCGTGGTGAATGGTAAAAAAGTCATCAATGTTTTCATAAATTTTAAGGTCTAAATGTTGCCAATAATCTAAGCCAGCCCTTTTAACTCTTTTGTCATCCAACTCAAAACCAAAAGGTTTAACTAAATGGAGGGTAGAGCCAGATGCCAAACTTAATCTGCCTATGTTTCCTGTATTGTTAGGTATTTCTGGTTCAAATAAAACAATGTTGAAATTCATTTATGTATATGTTTACCTAATTGTAGCCGCAAAGAAACATATTAGCAACAGCAAATAAAAATCTTAATTATAAAAAGGATTCATTGTATGCACATTAAGTGATTTAAGGTTAAGGAGGGCATCATTCTCTACTTGTTTTAGAATCTTTTCTACTGTAAACCAACATTCTGTAACGTGACCCCTGAATAAATTTAGGGGCATAGTAATTATATGCTTAAAAAACGGATATACATAAGGATTTTAAGGTGCTTATGGTTTATAAAACGAAAGAGTATTTTTATTGTATGTTTTTTGAAGGTATTTTTACGGTAGCTTTTTAGAACTCAATCCAATTTGTCAATCCATTGATCATATGTAGGCAGCCAATGGTTGTCTTTACCATAAAGAATTTGATTAATGTTATAATAATTTATAATGTAATCTGTATTAAGCTTCACGTCTTTTTTTGTCTAACAATCAATATAGGCTTCAGTTACTAATCCAGATGGTTTGGAGATTTATGTTGGATTGTCTTATACTATTTAGTATAAAACTAACATTAGACCATTACTTAACTAGCTGTATCGTTTATAGTTGAATGTTAGAAAGAAATTCAAATCTTACAACCATTTTTCTTTTATAGTAAACTTAAACTACAAATGGTATAACTATAAATATGAGACTCTAAATGAGATACTGCATTATAATGTTTAGCACTATATCTTCAATATTTTTAAAAGTGTAATAAATAATACGCTATAATATATATTACAACGTATTATTTAATACTAAATAATTGGCATTTATAAGACCACTTTTAGAGACTAAAAAGTATATATCAGCGACAGTAAAATTATTTAAAATTGCTTCAGGCGTATTTTCATTTAGATTAATTAATATTCCACAAATCAAATGGGTAATCTCCGTTTTTTGTCATCTCATCTAACATAGAAACAGCAGTGGCTCTGTCAGCAGCATAAGTTATGCCAAACCAATTGCTTTCAGAATTTAAGACAGGAACTTTTAATCCTTTTTCAGTTATCATTTCTTGTATTATAAAAGGAAGATAAATTTCACTAGTACTAATCTTGTCTTCATCTTTAAGAAAATCAATGAAAGAGCGTTCTATATAATCAAAAATTGAAGTGCCACAAACCCAAAAGTTCATACTTACTTCTTCATTTCCGGTAAATTCAATACCAGAATCTGAGTCAATTATTTTATTGTTTACTTCTTCAATTTTTAAGCGCTCATTAACAGTTGTTAATATTCCATCGTTAATTTTACATACACCCCTAGATACAGATCCGTATGTAGATAGTGTGTCTTTTAATGTGTAAGAAATAAGACCAAACTCATTGTTTTCACCTTCATTTTTCATTATTTTTGCAGCATTTTTATATGCTAATTCACCATAAAAATCATCAGCATTTATTACTGCAAATGATCCTTTAATAACGTTTCTTGCTGTCCAAACTGCATGAGCAGTTCCCCAAGGTTTTTTTCGTTCACTTTTATAGCTAGTTCCAGGAGGCACATCTGTTATTTCTTGTGCTAAAACATCTAATTTAACATTCTGGGGTAATCTTTTTGATAGGTGTTCTTTAAGAAAATCTACGTAGTCTTTTTTTGTAATTGCCACAATGTGTGTAAAACCATATTTAAGGGCGTCGTAGATGCCAAATTCCATTAAAAATTCTTGGTTTGGTCCTAAGTTATCAAATTGCTTTAATTTTCCGTATCTGCTACCACTTCCGGCAGCCATTAAAAGTAGTGTCATTTTTTATGTTTTTGAGAAGCAAATGTAAGGCATTAAAGAAAATTTCCCTTGTTATCATATAAAAATTTATAGCAGAAAAAAATAGGATTTGCGCTAAAGTTGTTTGATAAATGAATTTATTAGAATAATCAATTATGAATTTTAGAGTTTTTGGTCTTTAGGGATAGAATATTAAAAACCTTATATTATCTTTGTAATGTTGTGTTGTGTCTCAATTAATTTTGAGACAAAGTTGAAAACCAATTTAGATGGTTTCAACCAATGAAAGGCTTTCCTATTTGGAAGGCTTTTTTTATTCTCATTATCCTTCTTTAATAGTTATATATTTTACAAATTAAATTTTAATAAAAGTTCAAATTATAGTACTTTTATTGAGATTCACTAATAGCAAGCATATATGCCTTTATATCATAGATTAGGAAAAATACCATCTAAGAGACATACTGTTTTTAAAAAAGAAGATGGCACATTGCATTACGAGCAATTGTTTGGAACTGTTGGGTTTGATGGAATGTCTACTCTAATGTATCATTTACACAGGCCAACAATGATTAAAGAAGTAGGTAAATCTATAGACATTTCTCCAAAAGCAGCAGTAAAGTATAATATAAAGTCTAGATTGTTAAAAGGTTTTTGTATTAGACCAGAGGACGATTATTTAGAGAGCAGAAAAACAGTTTTATTTAATGGAGATGTGCATATTGTTTTAGCAGCACCTAAAAAGTCATTAACAGATTATTTTTATAAAAATGCAGATGCAGATGAGTTGCTTTTTGTTCATAAAGGTACAGGTACTTTAAAAACAATGTTGGGGGAAATTACTTTTGAGTATGGAGATTACATCCTTATTCCTCGTGGAATGATATATCAAATTGAATTTGATACTGAGGATAATCGTTTGTTACTAACAGAATCATACCACCCAATATACACACCTAAAAGATATCGCAATTGGTTTGGTCAGCATTTAGAACATTCACCTTTTTGCGAACGAGATTTTAAATTGCCACAAAACCTTAACACATATGATGAAAAAGGTGAGTTTTTAATAAAAGTTAAAAAACAGGGACAATTACATCATTTAACATACGCTTCGCATCCTTTTGATATTGTAGGTTGGGATGGTTATAATTTTCCATATGCATTTTCAATACATAATTTTGAGCCTATTACTGGGCGTGTTCATCAACCGCCACCGGTACACCAAACATTTGAGACTGGTGCTTTTGTAGTATGTTCTTTTGTACCTAGGTTGTACGATTATCATCCAGAAGCCATACCAGCACCATATAATCATTCCAATATAGATTCAGATGAAGTTTTGTATTATGTAGATGGTGATTTTATGAGTAGGAACAATATAGATAAAGGTTTTATTTCTGTTCACCCTGCTGGTATACCACATGGACCGCACCCAGGAACGTATGAAGCTAGTATAGGGAAATCTAAAACAGAAGAATTAGCAGTAATGATAGATACGTTTAAGCCATTACAATTAACACAAGATGCTTTAGATTTGGATGATGGCACATATTACCAATCATGGATGGCGTAGTAAAAATATAAAAAAGGGTGCTAAAAAAAGCCTCTTTTTTATATAGAATGCACTATGGTGTGAACTAAAGAAGCAGCTAATTTTGCTGTTTGGTTATCATTATCATATAAAGGATTCATTTCTGCAATATCTATACTAATTAGCTTGCCAGAATTAATAATAGTTTGTATACATTGTAGTGCAATATCTGGCGCAAAACCCATAGGAGAAGAAGCGCTAACACCAGCTGCATAAGCAGATGAGAACCCGTCTAAATCTATGGTAGTATAAATAACATCTACACTATTTATAAAAATGGAAATTTGCTCTTGTACATTTTTGGAATGATGTAAATTAAAATTTTCATTTTCAATAAATTGAACATCTAAATCCTGTGCAGTTTTAAAGAGCTCACTATCATTAGCATCTTTTCTTATACCTAAGCATAAATACTTAAAGTTAGTGTTATCAGTTTTACTATCTTCAGATATCTGATAAAAAGGAGTGCCAGAATTATTTGTACCTGTAGTTGCCCTTAAATCAAAATGAGCATCAAAATTTATGATTCCTATAGTTTTGTTTTTGCCAATATAATTTTTAATTCCATTGTAATGGCCATAGGCAATGTCATGACCACCTCCTAGTACAATTGGGAATATATTGGCCTGTAACAATTGTGTTATACTGCTAGATAATGTTTCTTGGGCGTTTTCCATATCTTCATCTATACATTCTATAATTCCTATATCTAGTAATTGGGTTTCTTGTTTTAGATGATTTGGCATTTTTGCCAATTGCTGTTTAATTGCATTAGGTCCCATAGCTGCACCTACTCTGCCTTGGTTGCGTTTTACTCCTTCATCACAAGCATAACTTAAAAGAGCAATTGTTTTAGAAGTTATGGTTGTCTTATCTAACAAACCATAAACAATTTTTTCGTGTAAATATAGTTTTTGGTTAGATTGCCTTCCTTGCCAAAGAGAGGAATTTGTTTTTTTTAAGCCAAGCATAACTCTTTTTCTTTTAACAAAAATAAGGGTTACTCTAAATCAATTACTATTTTAATTAAAAATTTAATTGAATGTCTGTATTTAGTCATATTAATTAACACGTTACCTTAAAGTTATTTTCATTACATATTATTGTATTGATTTAAAGCATTATGTTATTCTGAACTTGTTTCTGAATAACGTACATTTTAAGTTTAAGAGCCTTTACGAGCATACAATAAATTTAAACCACTTTATAATTAAAATAATACTTTCTTGATAAGATTACGAATTTTTAAAGGACAAGAGTGGCAAGCCCTGAATAAATAGTATTAAAATTAGTATAAAATAAATGTTTATTTTTGAGCCTCATAAATTGTAAATAGTTATACTATTACACTAACCAAATAAATTTTATGGATGACATTTTGATTAATATTGGCAGGCAATTAAAACAAGCCCGTCAAAAAAAAGGGTTAACCTTGTTGCAAGTTGCCAAAAGGGCAGGGGTAAGTGCAGGCTTAATTTCTAAAATAGAAAACCTTAGGACAACTCCGTCTTTACCAGTTCTACTTAAAATAATGCAAACATTAAGTATAGAATTGTCTGAGTTGGAGTTATCATCTAACATTAGTGGTAACTATATTCTTGTAAAAAAAGGAGAAGGAACCAAAGAAGATAGAGAAGATTCTGAAGAATTAGAATATACACATTTGCTTTCTAGTACATCATCAGGAGATAGTATTCGTGCATATATAATTACTGTTGTAAAAGGGGCATATAGAAAGCCTATTTCTACAAATGCAAATGAACTTGTTTATGTAATTAGTGGGTCACTTACGTATTTAATAAAGAAAGAAAGTGTTTTTCTGGAGCAAGGAGATTTATTGTTTTTTGATGGTACAATTCCACACGGTCTTTCCAATAAATCTAAAGAGCAGGCAGTTTTACTAAAAATATATTTGTTGCATTAAATTTTAAAAAGTTGTGTAAAATACAAAGTCTTCACAAATGAAGACTTTGTATTTTATTAGTTCTTGTGATTAATGTTTTTTTTACTAAATATTTTTCTAAGTAAACCAATTATAGGTAAAGTTATAAGCCCAATAACAAGGCCTAAAAGAAATTCTTTTAGCATTCCTGGCAGTGGAATATCTTCAATTAAATGATGTAAAAAATCAATATTGTGAGCAAATACACCACCAGCAACGGAAAGTAATGCAAGGGTGCCAACTATAGCCAAAAATTTAATAACCCACGGTAATGCATTTACTAGTAGTTTCCCTACTTTGTCTGAAAAACTATTGTCTTGCTCATTTAGGTTTATCAATTTTAAACCAAATTCATCCATTCTAACAATTAAAGCAACAATACCATACACGCCAACTGTAGCTATTATAGCAATTATTGTTACCACCATAATCTGAGTAGAAATAGGTTCTTTGGTAACAGTGCCTAATGCAATAATTACAATTTCTACAGACAAGATAAAATCTGTTACAATGGCAGACTTTATACGTTCTTTTTCTATAACCTTTAACTCTTCTATAGTAATGTTTTCATCTAAAAGAATACTACTATCGTGTTTGTGACCTGCTAAAAATTCATATATTTTTTCGGCACCTTCATAAGCTAAATACAATCCACCCAAAACAAGAATAATAGTAACTGCTATAGGTATAAATGCGCTTAATAGGAAGGCAAAAGGTAAAATAATAAGCTTATTTAAAAAAGAGCCTTTGGTAATTGCCCATAATACAGGCAGTTCCCTGTCTGATATAAACCCAGATGCTTTTTCTGCATTTACAGCCAAATCATCTCCTAAAATACCTGCTGTTTTTTTAGCTGCAACTTTACTCATTACAGCAACATCATCCATAAGAGCTGCAATATCATCTAACAATGCAAAAAAACCTGACGCCATATATTTTGTATTAGAAGCCCTAAAGGTAATGGTTTTCTTTTTTTATTAAAATGTATAAAGCGGGTTAAATCTAAAACACCCTATTAAGGACAATCTGTTTGGCACATGATTCGCTTAATAGTGGGTAATAAAGACTGTAAGCAAGTGAATGCTTTTCGTTTTTGAGAGCATATAGCAATTGTGTTTGGTATTATATTAGCTGTAAACCCTTTGTTAATTTTCCTAAAATACTAAAGTGCTAATTTGCCAGAATACCTTTAATCGATTAAATAAAAAAATGTAGGAATTTAAAACTTAAAATAGCTAGATTGCTTTAATTTTAAAGTTTTAATGAACCCAAATTATAAATGAGCATAAATGTTAACCTTTATATAGACGATAAGAAATACAGAGTCTTAGATTTCTTTTTAGGCTTTTTTCAGAACTCCGATTATACAGGCCGCCCAAGCAACAAGCCTAATGCATACCCTTTTAAATTTACTATAGAAGCCAGTAAAGATACTACTTTTTATGAATGGGCAGCACACCCCACTATGTAGAAAAAGCGTATTAAAATTGTGTTTTTACCTGTAAACGGAATGAGAAAAAGCACTACGATTGAATTATTAGATGTGTATTGTCTGTATTGCAATTATCAATTTACGGCAACGGACAGCCAACCGTTTGTAGTGAATTTCAACTTATCCCCTGCAACAATTATCCGTAACGGAGAAGTAATGTTAAAAAGATATTGGGCGGTAACAGACCCTGCAATGCTTACTACGCAACCGACTGTTATTGATAATGGGAAGAAAGTAACAAATTATTATTTAACCAATACAGATGGTGAAGCAATTGACGATTACAAAAAGGGGGACATCATCGTGCTAAACATAGAAACTAGAAACCGTATAGGTGATAGCCTAACAATTGATCTAAATGATGCAGAGTATGATTTTGAATATAATGGCGATGTATTATCTAATGACACGCTTCGAAACATTGTTATTAGTAATGATTTAGAACAAATTGAATTAAAAGTAGTTGAGCAAAAAAATAAAGACTAATGAAAAAAACTACATTTAGAATAACTTTTGAAGACGGAGAAACCAGATCGGCAAGTTTAATGCCAATACTACCCGCAAAATATATAGCTACTGTAACCCCTTCGCCTATAGACCCTACTAAATTTACTGGTGAATATGGGATAGACTGGTGTGAAATGGATACTAATTTTTCAAAAATTGTAAAATTTCAAAACACCCCTGTTTCTGATATTAGTCATATACTGGATGAACCAAGTAGCCAATTTATAAAAGGGGGTACAGACCCTCAAAAGCAGGCAATTTTAAAAGAAATGTATGAAATAGTGCAGTACTGCGGCAAAGATTATCCTGTCACTTGGATTAATCTTCCCAAAGGGAAGGTAGCTACTATAAATATTAAAACAGCCTTGATAAGTGGGAAGGATGAAAAAACTGATTTTTTAACCATCGCAAAAAACCCTAATTTTGAAATATCGTACGGTAAAACATCAGATGCAGGGAGTAATCCGCCTATAAAATTAGATAAACTAAAAAAGAAAGGCACAGCTATAGAAATTAAGGCATTAAACACCTTTACACAAAAAGAATACATTAGCATACAAGATTATAATGGTGATGAAGTTGGCAAAATAGAAATGGCTCCTAATAATATTGAAACGCTTGCGGTTAAAATTATCCCCGTGGTTTTTAAATCCAACACAAGCACCGAGAGAACAGATGCACAAGCACTTTATAAAAAGGCAACAAATGGTACAACGCTGTTAGATAGCCTAAATAATAAGGCTTTTAGTCAGGTAGGTATTCAATGTGCTATTGCGCCAGTACAACCAAATCCAGAATGTGTTGTTATAGATATTACTAAAGACAATTGGGCGCAATTTTATAAAAAAGGAATATTTCAAGATTGGGATTATAAACCAGTTGATGTAGTTAAACCCACTGTATCTCTTGATGAAGATGGTAATAAACGATATCACACAAAAGATATAACATATTCACGATTTTTAGTAGATCAACTAGAGGATACGTATTTTGCTAAATATGGCAAAACGCATAAAGGCGCACTCATTTTTGTGACTGACAAGAATTATATTGACCCTAATTTTATTGGATTCTCACAAGCAAATCCTATACGCAGTCAAGGAACTGTTATCTTTAACAATGGGTTAAGTGATACTAGCGTATTCGCGCACGAAATAGGGCATATGCTAGGACTGGAACATACGTTTTTTAAAGATGTTACCGAAATGACTGACACGAATGATAAGTTGGATAAACTCACACGCAGTCAAAGTGTTGTAGATGGAAAGAAAGAGATTAACGATTTAATTGCTCATCAAGAAAATTATTTAAAAGAAAGGATATCTCTTTTACAAAAAGCAAAAAGTAAAAATAACCCTACATCACAAGAATTGCTTGAAATTAAAAGATTAGAAGAAGATATAACAACTACTAAAAAATCCATAACTAAACAAAAAGATAAACTTAGAAAAATAGATATTAATCGAGTATCTGGGCTGAAAGTGACCCAAGCAAAAACCAAAAACTATATGGACTATATTAATGATAGAACGTACTTTGCGAAACATCAAGCAGAACAGGCAAAAAAAGAGTGTAAAGATTTTTACAAATAAACAGCTTAATTATGAAGTTCATATATCAAAGAATAATAAATTTAGGTTTTGTTACATTTATTTTATTGGTCAGCATTTCTTGTGCTTCACAAAAAAGCCCTTCAACAAATGAGTTATCAGAAAAAGAAATATTCAAAGATGTAGCTTCATTTGAAAAGTTTATTTGGTCAAGAAATACAGATAATTCTCTTGTAATAAATCATAAAAACCTAAAAAGAATTCTGAAACAAACAAAAGCCAGTGAAAATGACTATTTTAGTTTTTTACGTAGTTATGCAGTAGCCTTGACAACAGTAGACCCTATATCAAAAGAATTGTCTTTGTCTGAGAGAGCCTACGTTTCTGGTTATGTTATAGAATATTTATATAGATGCCAAAAAAAATTCAAAAAAGATGACTTATATAAGAATTCTAAATTTGCATATATGTTATTAGGTCAATGGATTAGCAATAATTTTAACAAAGAATTTAAAATGCACGATTATTACGGATTAAAATTATTAAAAAAACATCATCTCAAATATTATAAATATTTTCCTGATGAACTTTTAAACGATACCATCCCATCAAAAAAGAGGATTATTGATTAGAACTCTTACAATAGAGTTGTTATTGCTTTTACTTATAAAGACGATAAAAATATAATACTTCTGTCGGTTAAAAAATAACATAAGCAAAAACTATATGGACTATATTAATGACCGAACCTATTTTGCAAAACACCAAGCAGAGATCGCAAAAAAAGAGTGCAAAGATTTTTATAAATAAATACCTGTCTTGTTATGAGATTCATATTTCAGATTAACTCGTTAAAATATCAAAAAGTAATAACTGTAAATTGCATATTGGTTATTTTTTTAATGATAATTTCTTGTGGTTCGGGAAAAAGTATCACAGAAAATAATTTGTTAAAAAATGAAAAACCTAAAGACCTTGCATCTTTCAAAAAATTTATATGGTCAAGAAACACCGATAGTACTATTAAGATTAATAAAAAAAATCTCAAATATATCTATAGAACTGTTAAAAGGGGGGAAGATGTCTATTTTAGATTATTAGATAATTATTCTAATTACTTAACCCTTTCAAAACCAATACCAGAAGAATTATCTTTATCAGAAAATGCTTATGTTTCTGCTTATCTCGTAGAGTATTTATATAAATGTAATAAAAAATTTAAAAATGAAGATGTTTTCAAAAACACAAAATGGGTCAATACTTTTTTAGCTCCTCGTATTGCCAATAAATACAATAGAGAGTTTAAAAAACACGATTATTACGGGTTAAAATTATTAAAAAAACATCATCTTAAACATTATTTTCAGTATATAGAAGAAGATACCATCCCATCAAAAAAAAGGATTATTGAGGATTAAAGTCATAAAAAAAATATAAAAATACAGGTATATAATTAGTATTTTAAATCTTAAAAGTAACCCAAGCAAAAAGCAAAAATTATATGGATTATATCAACGATCGAACCTACTTTGCAAAACACCAAGTAGAGATAGCAAAAAAGGAGTGTAAAGATTTTTACAAATAGATATCTGCTTTATTATGAAATTGATATACTTAATTAATGATTTTAAATATCAAAAAATAATAAAGGTAAGCTTCTTATTAGCTAATATCTTTATAATTGTTTCTTGTGGTTCACAAAATGATTTATTAAAAAATAGTAAACCTGAAGACTTAGAATCATTTAAAAAATTTATTTGGTCGAGAGATACTGATAGTATTATTAGAATTAATAAAAAAAAATTAAACTATATATACAAAACAGTTAAATCGGGGGAAGATCCTTACTATGGCTTTTTACACAATTATTCTAGCGAGTTAATCTATTCAAACCCTATTCCCAAAGAACTTTCGTTTGAAGAAAATGCTTATGTTTCGGCTTATCTTGTAGAATATTTATATAAATGTCAGAAAAAATTCAAAGAGGGCTCTCTTTTTAAAAAAACTAAATGGGTCAATAGATTTTTAATGCCACGGGTTGCTAATAAATATAATAGAGAGTTTAAAAAACACGATTATTACGGGTTAAAATTATTAAAAAAACATCATCTTAAACATTATTTTCAGTATATAGAAGAAGATACCATCCCATCAAAAAAAAGGATTATTGAAGATTAAAGTCATAAAAAAAAATATAAAAATACAGGTATATAATTAGTATTTTAAATCTTAAAAATAATTCAAGCAAAAACGAAAAATTATATGGATTACATTAATAATAGAACGTATTTTGGGAAACACCAAGCAGAGATTGCAAAAAAAGAGTGTAAAGATTTTTATAAATAGAACTTATGAAGTTTAATTTTATTAATATAGTACCTAAAATAGTGGTGATATATATCACTTTCCTTTTATCAGTTTCTTGTGGGTCTCAACAAGCGATTACAGAAAATGATTTAATAAGACAATCTACAAAAGAAAGTTTAGATAAGTTTGGCGCATTTATTTGGAGCAAGAAAACTAAAGCTATTGTTATGAATACTCATAATCTTAATGAAATTAAAAATAGAGGGCTTAAAAAAACTGATTACATTAAATCACTTAATAGGTATCTTATTTTTTTGATTGACGTGGATTATAATTCAGAAAATATTACATTTCCTGAAAGGAGTTATATTGTAGCTCATATTGTGAATAGTCTTTATGAGTTTCGAGAAAAACTACCAAAAGACCATAAGTTTAAAGATAATGAGTTTGCTCTTGATATTATATTTAGTGACAGTGCTAAAAATTATTACGATGAGTTTATGAAAAAAGAGTATTACGGGTTAGTTGAATTTAAAGAAAAGTACATTAAACAATATAAAGAGAACCCTCCTGTCATCAAAAAACAGGCAACTGGGATTATGAATAAACTTTGATAATATGTAATAAATCTCTTTTAAATAGACTACAAGTGAACTTATTGCTCATTTTATTTTTAAGCGTATCTTGCAATTCTCAAAAACCTTTTTTAGAAGGTGTTCCTTTGAAAAGAGATTCTTATCCAGAAAAACTAGACGCTTTTGGAGAATTCTTGTGGTCAAGAAATACTGATAATTCAATACTTCTTAATAAAAAGAACTTTGAAAAACTACATAGAAACTGAAAATCTAGTGAAGATGATTATTTTAGTTTATTACGTAGTTATTCTAGTAGACTGACAACTAAAGATAGAAAAATAGCCGAAGACCTTTCTTTTTCTGAACGTGCTTTTGTTGTAGGTCACATAATAGAATAAATAGATGAAAGACGTAAGTAGTATAATTGAGAAAAAATTAAATACAGACTTAACTAAGTTGGAAAAGTATCAAATTGATAATTTGAATGAAATACCTTATGAGCATATCGAAAATGCTAGAAAACTTCAGAATGAATATGAAGCTGAACATTATTTAAGTTTAATAGTTTCTAATGACAATGCGAGATATCTTAAAGATTTTATTATGGATGTAATTATTAATCAAGAAGATTGGCAAGATTGGCGAAAACGAGCAGTTATATTTGTGTTAGATGCTTCAATACAAGAAATACTTACAAAACCAAGAAAAGCACTCTTTGGATTTCCTGACTCGCATTTCAAATATATTATCAAACCTGATTATAAATATTTAGAAACCAAAGCTTCAGATGGGGGTGTACTCACATTTGTCAATCCTAATGCAAATTATAAAACTAGAGCTCCTTATGGGTATATTATGTCATCACTGAATGTAACACAATTATTAGAAATAGAGCAAGATAGAATTTCTTTTCATTTTAGACGGTGGGTAGCTTCTCGAATAGCTGCTTATCTTGACTATTTCAATAAACTTAAAGGCGAATTTGATTCTTCTATATTAGAAGAAGTTGCTCATAAAAAAGAATGGACAGAAGATACTCTAAAGGCACTTAGGGGATTACAAAAAGAAAGAGAAAATTATAAGTGGAAAGAAACTGATATTCCTGGTTTTTGTGGGCAAGATTCTTATTATGAGTAATAAAAAACATGGCCAACAAGATAACAGAGGAGTTGAATTATTAAATTAAGAAGAATGAGAAAATTTTATTATTTAACGTGAGTTCGACGTAAAAAGTGAATATTTTTCATAGAAAAAAGCAGAAAATTTAGTAAATTAAAGTTCTG
>CANLIE010000017.1 GCA_947491225.1 uncultured Cellulophaga sp. | reverse complement strand
TGTCCGTAGACTTGCACGTACTGCCTCTTGCGCAAAGTACACTATAGTATTTATATTCTTCGTGCGCCCTTACCAAGGGCGCGCACTGTCCCATTTATGTCAAAGATATTTGTAGTGAAAACTATGGTATTCTTTAGTTAAAAAACTAAAGGACATCAAAAATTTAAGGTGGCTATGGCGATGGGGCTCACCCCTTTCCATTCCGAACAGGGAAGTTAAGCCCATCTGCGCCGATGGTACTGCCACTAGGTGGGAGAGTAGGCCGCTGCCTTTTTTCTAAAGCCCTTATCTATAAGATAAGGGCTTTTTTTATGACATAGAATTTAGAATAGCCTAGTATAAAAAAAGAATTACAAACAAGAATGAGGAGCTAAGTTCATTATTTTTGATTATCGAATTTAAAAAAAAGAAAACAAAATAATCCAAGAGAAAGTTATAACTGCATTATGCAGTATAATTTCGTAATGAAGCTTAGGTATATCATAAATACAGTCATTTTCTTAATTTTAGTGTAGAGCTGTATGTGAAGGGATATAGTTAATTAAAAAATGAAGCAAAGCGTCTATATTTGCATTAGTTTCAAAATGTAATAGATTTTCTACTGCATAAAATGAGTTATATCATTTACAATTTGAATTTACCGTAATAAAATGTTCTTTTTTCACTTCGTTATTAGAATAAAAATAAACTGTAGTCCTACTATACTTAATTTTTTTTTCAGTGAAACAAATAAGTTTTAATTTTATTTACCAGTAAATTCAAGCTGCAAATTTTATTATATCAATTTATTTTGTAATAAATGACTACTACTATAATTTCTGTATTTTATTTTCAAAACAAATCAAACCTTAGCTTTATTCTATAATGAAGATCCATTTTTTTAAAAGACTATTAACAAAAATGTTTTACCTTACACTTACATAAGCTCAAAGAATCATTGCTATTTCTATTTTATGCATTGGTTTTTTTTAAGTACTTACGTTGTTAGATAGAATATATGATTGACTCTTTACCAATTAAAGTTTTTCACAACATCTGTATTAATAAGTGTAAATTATTACAGGAGAAAAATATAAAGGGATAATGCCTTTACATGAGAATACATCTATGTAGTAAAATACAATTGATTATCACAACTGATGTAGAATTTATGTAATAATATACTTAGTTGAAGGTAGAATACGATTCATAAACCCTTTAGAGAATACATAACAATTTATCACTGTAGGGAGCATTTTATGATGATAGAGGATATATAGATATGACATAGAAGACCTTTTTTGTGAAAGAGAATTTGTAGACCTAAAATTTGTAAAAAGTATAATTCTAAAAGAAAAGACGATCCCTATACTGCTTTGTTTTATCAATGAATTAATCAAAAAATGATTGAAATATCCATTGGTCAACTATTCAGTTTAATGCTTAGGCATATAAAGGCAATCACAACAAATTAGTTTATATTAAAACTTACCTTTTTATAATAGCTTTTCAGATCAAACACCTAATTTAAAATAGAAAAACTCAGGTTGTAAAATAATAATGAGTTGAAAAAACAGCTTAAAAGAAAGAAGTAATTCTATGAAATAAAAAACTCCGGTAATCAGCCGGAGTTCATTCATCAATCAAAAAACGAACAGTCATGATAAACTGTTGTTACAGTCTACAAAATACAATTTTTATATTAAAAATACAACTACTCTTTTTATATAAATAATTAAATTGTTTTGTACTCTAAACCGTTAGGGTTATCCAAGATATGTTTTTAGTATTTTACTTCTAGAAGTGTGTTTAAGTCTTCTAATAGCTTTTTCTTTTATTTGTCTTACTCTTTCTCTTGTTAGGTCAAAAGTTTCCCCAATCTCTTCTAAAGTCATAGAGTGTTGTTCTGCTAAACCAAAATATAAACGTATTACGTCTGCTTCTCTTGGAGTTAACGTTTCTAGGGCTCGTTCTATTTCTGTACGTAGAGATTCTATTAATAACTCTCTATCAGGATTAGGAGATTCACCACTTCTTAAAACGTCGTATAGATTAGAGTCTTCACCATCAATTAAAGGAGCATCCATAGATACGTGACGACCAGAATTTTTTAAAGACTGTTTTACATCTTCAATGGTCATATCTAATTCTTTTGCAATTTCTTCTGCTGATGGTTTACGTTCATGCGCTTGTTCTAGAAAAGCAAAAGTCTTGTTTATTTTATTGATAGATCCAATTTTGTTTAATGGTAAACGCACAATACGGGATTGTTCAGCCAATGCTTGTAATATAGATTGACGAATCCACCATACAGCATAAGATATAAATTTAAATCCACGAGTTTCATCAAAACGTTGTGCAGCTTTAATTAAACCTAAGTTACCTTCGTTAATTAAATCTGGTAACGTAAGACCTTGGTTTTGATATTGTTTAGCAACAGAAACCACAAATCTAAGGTTGGCTTTTGTTAATTTTTCTAAGGCTATTTGATCTCCTGCTTTAATTCGTTGTGCTAACTCTACTTCTTCATCAGCAGTAATTAAATCAACCTTACCAATTTCTTGTAAATATTTGTCTAACGATGCAGTTTCCCTATTGGTAACCTGTTTTGTGATTTTAAGCTGTCTCATTTAATTTTCTTTCTAAATTGGGCACAACCAAATGGCTGCATATAGTTATACGAAGGAAAACAAGAAATGTTACATTTTATTAATGTTAAATTAATTTTTTTCTTATTATTTTTCAGTCAAAATAAAGTCTTTAACCTTAAAGAGGTAATATTTTTATTTAACTATGTCATTATTAGGTATAAAAAAAGTAGACATAAATTATATATCTACTTTAATTTTAGACGTATGTTGGATCATTTATTTTTTACTGGCCCACGAGTTAACCATCCTCTTCTACTTGCGGTTGCTATAGCGTAAGGAGTAATCCAGAATAAACCAAATGTATATAATATGCTATAAGTGTACGCCCATAATGACTCTTGTGGCTTATACTTGTTAGAATAAAATATCACTGAAAATGTACTTAATATTAAAATACTAAAAAGTGTTGATGATAAAAATAATAATGGGTGTGTAGCTACAAAAAATAATATGAATATTAAAAATGGGTAGCTCATTATTATTTTTATAGATTGATTTATAAATAAAAGTCTAGAACCAGCTTTAGACTCTTTTCTAAAATTTGTAAATACATATTTAGCCATTTCTATGTTTTCACGAACATTACTTCTTCCCCATCTAATAAACATTTTGTATAGACCTTTGTATTTTTCTGGCACGTTAGTATATGCATTTGCATTTCTTTGAAAAAGTACGTGGTTGCCTTCTTTTAATATCATATTAGTCATAGCTCTATCTTCGCCAATATCAGATGGTTTACCCATAAAGGTTTGGTTTATCCATTTTGGTAATACTTTAAATACAGCAGAACTACGGTAAGCTGCTAGGGCTCCTGGAGTACATAAAACTGAATTTAATGTGCTTTCTGCTGAACGAACAAACTCAAAACTTAAAACAAAACTAACATCTAACATTTTAGGTATTAATGCTTTTGCCTTGTTTAAAACCCTAATATTACCAGCAACAGCACCAACCTTTTCATTAACAACAAACGGACTTACTAAATTACGTAATGTATCTGCATCTACAATGGAATCGCTATCTACAGTAACAAAAACATCTCCTGTACCTAAATTAAAACCACGATATAGTGCGTGTCTTTTTCCTTTGTTTTCTGGCTGTTGGTAAATTTCTACACTTTCTCCTAAGCTTTGTTTTGCTTTTTTCATCCAGTCCCAAGTGTCATCTGCACTACCATCATCAATAGATATTAATTGTAGTTTTTCTTTAGGAAAATCACTATTTATTAAACTAACTAAAGTATCATATACTTGTCTCCCTTCATTATATGCAGGCACAATAACAGTAACTTTTGGTAATTTATCATCAGAAACAGATGTTATAGGTTTGTATTTAAAATATCTATAAAGTAAAAAAAGAAAAAAAACAACTTTAAATGCTAGTAGAGTAGTTGCAATAATCATAAAAATTAAACCAAAAGTAGACTCTGTTCTGTTTTGGTTAAACTTAACAAAATCATTTTGAAAAGCTACTATATAGTATATGGAACCTAGTAGCAATAAAAATGTGGCAACTAAAACTAATATGGCTAAAGAGTTATTTTCTTTAGAGGGGCTTACTTTTTGGTCTACATACGTTTTAAAATCCTGAAAAACTGTTGCAGTCTTTTGATATGAAGTTTTTAATAGCATAGGTATAGTATTCATAATTTTATAGTTTTTAACTCTGTTCTCTGTTAGTTTTACGAAAGGAATGCCATTTTAGATTTTTAAATTTTTTTATTTATGAATATCTTAAGAAAAATCAGGTCTTTAGATTTAAAATTTTATAATATTGTTAAGGAATTAAGAATTTCATATAAATGATAGAATGTATAATCAATAATGTCAACAATAATATTTTATTTTACCATTTGCTATGTAGGTAGAGGGACCTTTTTTAGTGGTGCTCTTTACTATTTTTAGTTTGGAAGCCTTAGTGGCTTGTCCTTTGCCTTCATTTTACCACTGGTTTTACATATTGTTCTATATTTTGGTTACGTGTAACTTCGCTAATTTTTTAAAGCTTTTCTTGTCAGGATGCTAGTGTATATATGTATCAGATAAAATAATAAGTCTGTCTGTACCTGTTAACTCTGCTACCAAATAGGATGATAGTTCTTCATTGTCATAAAACATAGGCGCATTGTTACAGGAACAGCAACATCATTTGTAATTGGCGTAATTCCGTTAGATAGTAAGTATTCATAATAATTAACCTTATTATCTCTGTGAATTCCTAAATCAAAATCTCTTTTGGTTGCTTAATAGAGGAGTGCACGTGTCTTTTAGTAGATATTAGTTTCTCCTAGAATTTCTATGTAACTAAGTTTGTTAATTTCTTGGGTATTTAGCAGAAGCATTAAAAACTAGTACATATAGTATAAAAGAGTAGTGAGCTAGTACTTATAGTGAGCAGAAAAATATTGTTTAAACCTGCTTTATGCAGTAGAATTTCTTAATGAACCTAGAGGATGCCATAAATACGGTTATTTTCTTATTTTTAGCATAGCGATTTACCCTGAGTTTAAGGGGCTGCGGTTAAATTAAAAAACGAAGAAAAGTGTCTATATTTGCAGTAACTACATGATGTAATAGGTTTTCTACTGCATAAAGCGAGTTAAAATAATGACTTAGCATTTTGTGCTTAAGAATTTTATGTAATATAGAAAAAGCCCAACAAAATTAAATTGTTGAGCTTTTTTATTTTTAAGAAAAATTAAAATTTAATCTTCTTTTTTGTTTTCTCTTGGTTTACGATCATCTCGACGATTGTCACGACCACGATTATCTCTGCCTTTGTTGTCACGCCCTTTATTTTCTCTTGGAGCTCTTTCTACATAACCTTCGGGTTTTGGTAAAATGGCTTTACGAGATACTTTCTCTTTACGAGTTCTTGGATCTTGTCCAAAATATTTCACATCAAAAACATCTCCCATATTCACAACATCAGAAACATTTTCTGTACGTTCCCAAGCTAATTCACTTACATGTAATAAAACTTCGTTTCCTGGAGCATCCATATATTCTACTACAGCACCAAAGTCTAGCATCTTAATTACTTTTACTTCATAAACGCTTCCAACTTCTGGTTTAAAGAGTAAAGAATCTATTTTCGCTAAAACAGCATCAATACCATTTCTGCCAACACCTAAAACTTCAACAATACCTTCTTCAGTAACAGGATCTTCATTAATGACTATAGTGGTATCAGTTTCTTTTTGTAATTCTTGAATTACTTTACCTCCAGGACCAATTAAAGCTCCAATAAATTCGTTAGGAATACGCCTTGTAACCATAGTAGGTGCATGATCTTTAACACTAGCATTTGGTTTAGCAATGGTATCAGTCAATTTCTCTAAAATATGTAAGCGACCGTCACGCGCTTGTTTTAAAGCATTTACTAAAATCTCGTAACTTAATCCTTTTACTTTTATGTCCATTTGACAAGCTGTAATACCATTGGTAGTACCCGTTACTTTAAAATCCATATCGCCTAAGTGATCTTCGTCACCTAAAATATCAGATAGTACGGCATACTTTCCAGAATCAACATCTGTAATCAATCCCATAGCGATACCAGAAACAGGCTTTTTCATTTGAACACCAGCATCCATAAGTGCCATAGTACCAGCACATACTGTAGCCATAGAAGATGAACCATTAGATTCTAATACTTCAGAAACGATACGAACCGTATAAGGACAATCTTCTGGAACCATACCTTTTAGGGCACGTTGTGCTAAGTTGCCATGTCCTACTTCTCTACGTGATGTTCCGCGAATTGGTCTAGCTTCTCCTGTAGAAAAGGGAGGGAAGTTATAGTGTAAATAGAAACGTTCTTCACCTTCAAAAGATGGCATATCTATTTGGTTGGCTTCTCTAGAAGTTCCTAAAGTTACTGTGGCTAATGCTTGGGTTTCTCCACGAGTAAATATAGAAGAACCATGAGTTGATGGTAAATAGTCTACTTCACACCAAATGGGTCTAATATCTGTAGTTTTACGACCGTCTAATCGTAATCCCTCATTTAAGGTTAAATCACGAACCGCTGTCTTTTCTGCTTTACTATAATATTTCGAAATTAGACTGCCATAGTCTTCTAATTCTTCTTCGGTAAAAGAAGCCAAAATTTCTTCTTTAATTTCTGCAAATGCAGTACCTCTTTCATGTTTAGAAGATCCTGCTTTAGCTACAGCATACACTTTGTCGTATGCCATATTGTGAATTTTCTTTGCTAAATCTTCATCTTCTCTTTCTGGTTCATACTCACGAGTTTCTTTTTTGCCAAATGCTTCCGCTAATTTTACTTGAGCTGCACATTGTACTTTAATAGCTTCGTGTGCAAACTTGATAGCTTCAGTCATTTCTTCTTCAGAAATCTCGTCCATTTCACCTTCAACCATCATTACAGAATCGGCACTTGCGCCAATGACCATATCAATATCGCATTCATTTAATTGCGAAAAGGAAGGATTAATAATAAACTTACCATTTATACGACCAACTCTAACTTCGGAAATAGGCGTTTCAAATGGGATATCGGATAATTGAATAGCTGCGGAAGCTGCCAAACCTGCCATAGCATCTGGCATTACATCATCATCATGAGACATTAACTGAATCATTACCTGTGTTTCTGCATGATAATCTTTTGGAAATAACGGACGTAAAACGCGATCTACTAAACGCATTGTTAATACTTCTCCGTCACTTGGTCTAGCCTCTCTTTTAAAGAAACCACCTGGGTAACGACCTGCAGCTGCAAATTTTTCTCTATAATCTACTGTTAGAGGGAGAAAGTCTACATCACTTTGTTGATAATTGGAAACTACCGTACATAACAGCATACATTTTCCAGATTGCACAACAACGCTACCATGTGCTTGTTTTGCTAATTTTCCAGTTTCAATAGAAATTTCTCTACCGTCACCTAGGTCTATGACCTCTTTAAAAACTTTTGGAATCATAAATTTGATTTAAAGCCTATTTCTTTTTTAGGCTTGTTAAACAATGGTCTTACGTCTTTGTATTAGACGAGGTGTTGTGTTGTTGTGTTGACCAATGAAAAACTATAAGTAAGCTTTTATCTTTTGCCTTTTAATTATTTAATTAAAAGGTCTTTTGTATAATATTAAACAAATTACAAATTCAATATAAAAAAGGGGAAAGCTTAGCTTTCCCCAGATTGTATTATTTTCTAATACCAAGTTCTTTAATGATAGCACGGTAGCGTACAATGTCTTTTTTAATTAAATAATCTAAAAGACTTCTTCTCTTACCTACTAATTTGACTAGTGAACGTTCTGTATTATAATCTTTATGATTATTTTTTAAATGTCCAGTTAAATGATTAATCCTGAAAGTGAACAAAGCAATTTGAGCTTCTGCTGTTCCTGAATCTTTTTCATTTTGGCCGTACTTTTTAAAGATTTCGGCTTTTACTTCTTTTGTTAAATACATTCCAATATTTTATTTAATGATTTTTATGTATATGATTGATTTTCAATCAGAGCGCAAATATACAATTATTTTTATTATGACCTAATAGGATTGTTTTGAATTAAGTCTATATATAAGTTGATTTTCTTTTTTAAATCCTTGCGATGAGTTATAAAATCTAAAAAACCGTGTTCTTTTAAAAATTCAGCTGATTGAAATCCTTCTGGAAGGTCTTTACCAGTGGTATCTTTTACGATTCTAGGACCTGCAAAACCAATTAAAGCGCCAGGCTCAGAAATGTTTATATCACCTAACATTGCATAAGATGCAGTTGTGCCACCTGTTGTTGGATCTGTACATAAAGAAATATATGGCAGACCAGCCTCAGCTAATTGTGCTAACTTTACAGATGTTTTAGCTAATTGCATTAAAGATAAAGCAGCTTCCATCATTCTTGCTCCTCCTGATTTAGAAATCATTATAAAAGGAACTTTCTTTTTAATAGCATAGTCAATTGCTCTAGCAATTTTCTCTCCTACTACACTGCCCATAGATCCTCCAATAAAACTAAAATCCATACAAGCAATTACTAAATCAGACCCATATGATTTTCCAATAGCTGTTCTAACGGCATCTTTAAGTCCAGTTTTTTTCTCAGCAGCTTTTAAACGGTCTACATATTTTTTAGTGTCTTCAAATTTTAAAGGATCTTTAGATGATAGTTTAATATCTAGTTCTTTAAACTTGTTGTCATCAAAAAGTATTTCAAAATATTCTTTGCTTCCTATTCTTACGTGATAGTCATCTTCTGGACTTACATAAAAATTCTTGGCTAAAACTTCAGATTCAACAATCTTACCTGTTGGAGATTTGTACCATAGTCCTTTAGGAGTGTCTTTCTTCTCTTCTGTAGCCGTTTGTATTCCTTTTTCTTTTCTTTTAAACCAAGCTGACATAAAATAATATTAAGTTAAGGGGTTGCCTATTACAATGTATTTACATTGTTTAAGTCTTCAAATGCTTTTTTTAAACGTTCTGTAAACTTCTTTTCTCCTTCACGAAGCCAAACTCTTGGATCATAAAACTTTTTGTTTGGTATATCTTCTCCGTCTGGGTTTCCTATTTGTGATTGTAGATACTCATTTTTTTCTTGAATATAATCTCTTACTCCTTCTAAAAAAGCATATTGTAAATCAGTATCAATATTCATTTTTATAACGCCATATCCTATTGCTTCACGAATTTCTTCTAAGGTAGAACCAGAACCACCATGGAATACAAAATCTATATGGTTGTGTTCTACATTGTATTTTTTTGTAATATACTCTTGTGAGTTTAATAATATCTTTGGAGTTAATTTTACATTTCCAGGCTTGTATACGCCATGTACATTTCCAAATGCTGCTGCAATTGTAAATTTAGGACTTACTTTGGAAAGTTCCTCATAAGCATAAGCTACTTCTTCTGGTTGTGTGTATAGCTTAGAATCATCTACATCAGTATTATCTACACCGTCTTCTTCTCCTCCAGTAATACCAAGTTCAATTTCTAGGGTCATCTCCATTTTACTCATTCTGGAAAGATACTCTTTACAGATTTCAATATTCTCTTCAATAGGCTCTTCTGAAAGATCTATCATATGTGAACTGAATAATGATTTTCCTGTTTCTGCATAGTGTTTTTCACTAGCATCCAACAATCCATCTATCCAGGGTAATAATTTTTTTGCACAATGGTCTGTATGTAAAATAACTGTTGCTCCATAGGCTTCAGCGAGTTGGTGTATATGCTTTGCACCAGCAATGGCACCAGCAACGGCGGATTTTTGATTGGTATTTGATAATCCTTTTCCAGCATTGAATTGAGCACCTCCATTTGAAAACTGAATTATTACAGGGGCATTTAAGTTTGCAGCAGTTTCTAATACACTATTAATTGTGTTTGAACCTATTACATTTACAGCTGGTAATGCAAAGCCTTTCTTTTTTGCATAATTAAAAATTTCTTGTACTTGATCGCCTGTGGCTACTCCTGGTTTAATATTATGACCCATATTATATTGGTAGTTTATTTAGGTTAACTAGACAAAAGTAATAAAATTATTAGGTCTAAAAAGGATAATTAACACCAATGTTTATCTTAGCATTTTTAAAATTATAATCTCTAAACCATCTTTTGGCTTGTCCTAATTCTGGATCATACGTTTTAAAGCCTGTGTCTAAACGCAATACAAAATAAGTAAAATCATATCTTATTCCAAAACCTGTGCCTAATGCAATATCTTTTAAGGAACCCAAATTGTTAAAAATGGCTTCCTTATTCTCTTCATTGTCAAGAACATTCCAAATGTTTCCAGCATCAGCAAAAAAAGCTCCTTTTAGGTTTCCTGCTAAAGGAAATCTATATTCTAGATTTGCGGCTATTTTTAGATTTGCTTCATTAAAATCATTTAATGATTTTGTGCCTCCTGGCCCTAAGTCATATGCATTCCAAGCTCTATTGTCATTAGATCCGCCTGCAAAATAACTTTTTGTAAAGGGAATACTATTTGAGTTGCCATATGGAATTGCAATGCCAAGAAAAGCTCTAAAAGCAAGTACATTTTGTGATTGAAAATTCCAATGCTTTATATAATCAAAATCTGTTTTAACATATTGGGAGTATGGCACTCCAAAAATCTCTGAGTTCCCATTTTCATTCTTCTTAAACTCTGTTATATTTGAAAGTAGTGATAACAGGTTGCCTGCACTCTCTACTTTTATTTTAAATTGATAAAATTTATTATCATTTACTCCTCTATTATCCTTTGTATAAGAGAAATTAGAAGCAAAAATTAAATTGTCTTCTGTTAATCTTTTTTGGCGCTCATCTATACTTCTAACCTCTTTATAATATTCAGTATTATTTGGTATAAGCCCTTTGTTTAATACTTCATTTATGAAACCATTGGTGCCAGATGGAATTTTAAGTTTTGGGTCTGAACCATCTAGTGGTGTTTCAAAAAAATCACTTAAGTCTGGATTGTCTTGATAATTATTAGCAATGTCATCTAACCTTTTATAAGTACTTTGGTATACGTTATAAAACCTTTTTGGATTTAGATTTCTGATAAATTGAATATTAATAAGCTCTAATGCATTCTTTTTATATTGAGTGGCAGACCAATTATAACCTAGAATAGCATTTAGGTTTTGTTTATCCAGTCCAATGTTTTTTTGAAAATTAGTACCTATAACCATACGAGTTTGAGGTAGCATATATGGCGGAATTATCTTTTTTGTTTTAAAGGGCATCCATATTCTTGGAACTATCAAATTTACATCTGCACCAATTTCTGAAACAAAATCTTCATTTGATATAGATGCATCACTTAACAAGCCCAAAGAACCACGAGTTGAGATACTAAATGTTTCTGCTCCTCCAAAAACGTTTTTAATGATTAGTGATGTGCTAAATGCGGTTCCTATTTTTTGAATGTTAGAATGTGTTATTTCTGGATCTACCCTTAATTGATATTTCTTTAATGGAGATAAAAAAATTTGCGTATTTAATTTATTTCCTAAACTGTCAAACCTAATGTTGGGGTATTTAAATGTGTTTAAGTTGCTTATTTGCCTATATGTTCTTGATTTATTTATTTCTCTGTATATACTGTCTTTTTTTATGAAAATAGCATTTGTTAATGCTTTAGGTTTATACTTTAATTTGTCCTTATAATAGATTGTGTAATTTTCATAATCTATGCTTTTCATTTTAGATATATCGTCACCAAAATTATAATCAGAATATATATTAATAGTATCAAACCTATATACTTTATATTCCGTTACTTTATTTTCTCCTCTTCTTTTTAGATTTTTAATTAGCAACTCAACCTTCATACTCTTAGATATAGGCCTATTTGTACTATCGCTAGGGATATCAAAACTAATTGAGTTTTCTTGAAAATTGTAGATTCCAGAATTACGATACAATTGAGTTAACCTTTCTCTTTCTAATAAAAAATTAGTAGCATTGTATTGCTCTTTTTCTTTTAATATTGATTTTTCCTTGTTTAATTGATAAATGGAATCTAGAGTTTTAGAATCTATTGTTTTGTATATACTATCTATAATGTATGGAGCGCCCAATGTTATATCATAATTTATGTGAGCACGTTGTTTTCTGTTGGTAGTATCTATAGTATAATTAGATATTGCATCAAAATACCCTTTACTTTTATAATATGATTTAAGTAGGTTAGTAGATTTTCTTGTTAATGAAGTGTCTATTATAGCAGGTGATTCTCCTATACTTTTAAGCCATTTGCTAGCGCCTTTTACCATAAAAGATTCACTTAATCTATCTACTTGCTTTTTAGAAAGTAAATTGGTTAGTTTTTCTAATCTTTTTGGTTTTCTATGTAACCAAGCTTGGTAAGATGAATCTGGGTTTTTTTTTGCTAAATTATATAAATTTAAACGTAAAGGATATCCTAAGAGATTACTATTTGGTTTTTGAGAAATTAAGCTATAAACATCTTCATTTTTTACTTTTTTTCCATTGGCTAATACCACATTTTTGGTAAGCAAAAGTTCATTTTTGTCAACTCTTTTTAATGTATTACAAGATGTAATTGCAGTAGCTAGCAATATTAAACTTATTTTTGCAATGTTTTTAGTGTTTAGTAAGCGCATATTCATAGAGTTCAAAAATACGTTATTTGTATGGTTGGTAAAAGCCAAATAAAATTTATAAAAAGTTTACAGCAAAAAAAGTACCGAACTGAACATAAGTTGTTTGTAGTAGAAGGAATAAAAATAATAAGAGAATTGGTAGATGCCAATTTTAAAGTGTATCATATTTATACAGTAGATGAAAACTTACAATCCAATGAAGCTTTTTCTAGTGAGTTAATTTCTGAAGCTGATTTAAAAAAAATGAGTACTTTAAAGACGCCTAATAAGATATTGGCTGTTTTTCATCAACCTAAAACTGAATTAAATATAGAAAAAAATTGGACAATTGTTTTAGATGATGTTCGTGACCCAGGGAATCTAGGAACCATAATTAGAATGTGTGATTGGTTTGGAGTGGCAAATCTAATTTGTTCTGAGCACACAGTTGATTGTTACAATCCTAAAACTTTACAAGCAACAATGGGCTCTATTGCAAGAGTAAACATAAGATATACTAATTTAGTTGAGTTTCTAAAATCTTCAAATCTTCCTGTGTATGGAGCGTTTATGGATGGGAAAAATGTGTATAAAGAAAATTTGTCTACTACGGTTGGAATTTTGGTAATGGGAAATGAAGCTAATGGAGTTTCAAAAGAAATAGAAAAATTAGTTACCAAAAAAATCAGCATTCCTCAATTTGGCAAAAAAACAACAGAAAGTTTAAATGTTGCTACAGCCACAGCTATTTTGTTAAATGAAATAAGAAGAGGTTAATAAAATTATTCAAAAGTAAAATTAATAAAAATTCCTCTAGTTTTCATAGCGTTAATGTTACCTGTCCAAGGACTATTTGGGTCATTGTCTCTAACTAACTCATCATTAATTGCAAAAACACCTCTAATTGATGGTGAAAATTTAAAGTACTCTAAGTAAAAATCAATACCAAAACCCATTTCATAATAATAAGTGTTCTTCTTCATTCTAAAAGTAGCACTGCTATTATCTTCTAAACTATCTTCATTACTTCCTAAATTCAATGATGTAGAAGCACCACCTATTATAAAAGGTTTCCAGTTCCCAATTCTTTTTGTACTTACTTTTAATAGTAAAGGAAAATTTATATAAGTAGATTTTACTTCCCTTATAGCATCATTTTTATTGTTAAAGCCTCTAAAACCCATTATTCTTTTTGTGTAATGCAAACCAGGTTCAAATCTTAAATCTAAAAATTTATTTAGCCTAAGCTCACTTATTAGACCAACATTAAAACCAAAAGATTTATCTACCAGCACATCTCCTAAGTCATCTTTGTATTCAAATTTAAAATCATATTGATTAAGACCAAGAAAGAAACCAAAGTTTAGAGGGTGCAAATCTTCGTTTTCTAAATTCATTATTGGTTTTTCATTAAACTGAGCGTTTAATGTATTGCCCAAAAGAAAAAGGTACAAAAAAAGAAATGTAATTTTTTTCATTAAATGCTTCATATTTTATTTTGATGCAACATAAATGGAAGCTACTCCAAATGTTTGTGGTTTATTCTCTACATTAATAAACCCATTTTTTAGTAAAATATTGTTGAAGTCTTCTCCATAAGGAAAAATAGAAGCAGATTCACATAAATATGAATAGGCTGTACGGTCTTTAGAAAATATTTTTCCTATAGCTGGCAGTATGTATTTAGTATAAAATTTATAGCCTTGTTTGTAAGGCGTTTTAGTGGGTATAGATGTTTCTAAAACAACAAAAGTACCATTAGGTTTAAGAACCCTGTTTATCTCTAATAACCCTTTGTCTAAATTTTCAAAATTTCGTACACCAAATGCTACAGTAATGGCATCAAAAGAACTATCGGTAAATGGTAAATTTTCGCTGTCACCAATAATCATATCTATTATACTGGTTAAATTTTTGTCAGCAACCTTTTGTTTACCAACTTCTAACATTCCAGGGGAAATGTCTAGTCCAGTTATTTTATTTGCTCCAGTTTGTGTTAGGTTAATTGCTAAATCGCCAGTACCTGTAGCAATGTCTAAAATGGTTTTGGGTTGCTTTTTTGTTAAAATGGCAACCACTGTTTTACGCCATTTAATATCAATCCCAAAAGAAATAACACGATTTAGTCCGTCATAATTCTTAGAAATAGTATCGAACATTTTTGTAACCTGCTCTTTTTTTCCTAGTTCAGAATTTTTATATGGGGTAACTTTTTCTGCCATTGTTATTTTTTTACAAAGATAATATAAAGGTTACATTTTCTGCTAGCTTGTTTGTTTAAAAAGAAGTTAGAGGAAAGCTAAAGATTATAGACCTGAGTTCGGTGTAAGAGAATTTATGTCAGTCTGAATGATTTTCGATAGAAAATTGTATTGCAGACAAGTAAATTTTAAACTAAAAGATTTGTCATCTTGAGCTTGCCAAAAGGCTGATACAATTTTTATTAGTTTCACTATGAAAAATGACTCTATATAACAGCTTTTTTTAATCAAATTCTAAGACCGAACTAAGGTTATAGAGTAGTTATAAAGATTAACAATTCTAGATAAATCAAGGAGCATCTTATAACTATTTGTTTCAGAAGCCAATAAACACTAGTGTTGTATGCAGTGTATTTTTTGTTTTTGTAAGGAAATAGGAATGGATTACATAAAAATGAGTAATTTTGCCTATCAAATTTTTCGAAATATTCTTTTTATTCTCGTAGTTTGAACATATTTAGAATAAATACATGAAGATTATTATAGCAGGTGCAGGTGAAGTAGGTTTTCATTTGGCAAAATTATTGTCTTTTGAATCTCAAGACATTACTTTGATTGATACTTATAAAGAAAGTTTAGCCTATGCCGATAGTCATTTAGATATACGAGTATTAAAAGGAGATGCAACATCTGTTTCTGTTTTAAAGGATGCTCAAGTAGAAAAATCCGACTTGGTAATAGCAGTTACTTCTTCAGAAACTACCAATCTAACGCTTTGTATTTTAGCAAAGCAGCTAGGGTGTAAGCGTACTATTGCCCGTATTTCAAATACGGAGTTCATACAGCATAAAGAAATTTTGAATTTTACTGGTTTAGGTGTAGATGAACTTATTTCTCCAGAAGAGCTTGCGGCAACTGAAATACAGTTGTTGTTAAACCAATCTGCATTTAATGAAACGTACGAATTTGAAGATGGAGCTTTAATTATGTTAGGTGTTTGTTTGCCAAGTTCAGCTCCTTTTGTAGGTAAAATGGTTAAGGAAGCTGCACGTATTTTTCCAGAGTTGCATTTTATGCCCATAGCAATACAGCGTATAGGTACACAATATACTATTATACCTAGGGGAGATACTGAATTTATGAAAGGAGATCAGGTATATTTTATTACAGCTAGGGAAGGTTTGGATGAACTGTTAAAGCTTACAGGTAAAGAAAAAACTCAGATTAGAAATGTAATGATTCACGGAGGCAGTAAATTAGGATATAAAACAGCACGTGATTTATGTGATAAAAAGTTTAATGTAAAGCTTATAGAAAAAGATAAAGATATTGCAATGCAATTGGCAGATGACTTACCAAACGCTTTGGTAATAAATGCTGATGGGCGAATTGTAGAGGTATTAGAAGAAGAGAATTTAGAAGCAATGGATGCTTTTATATCTGTTACTTCAAATTCTGAAACTAATATTATGTCTTGTCTTGTGGCAAAATCCAAAAATATTAAAAAAACCATTGCCCTAGTTGAAAATATGGATTACTTTCAGCTTTCACATACTATAGGTATTGATACTCTTATTAATAAAAAATTACTTGCGGCAAATAATATATTTAAACATATTAGGCGTGGTGAAGTAGTAGCAATGACACGTTTAAACAATTTAAATGCAGAAATCTTGGAATTTGTAGTAAAGCCTACTTCTGCTGTTAATGGTAAGATAATTAAAGAATTAGATTTTCCTAGATCAGCGACCATAGGAGGTGTTGTAAGAGATGGTGTAGGTATAATTGCTTTAGGTGATTTTGAAATTACAGAAGGAGATAGAGTGGTAGTTTGTTGTTTACCTCGTGCTATTCCTAAGATTGAAAAGCTTTTCTTGTAAAAATGGCATTAAATTATAAAATTATTGTTCATATAATGGGGCTGTTACTACTTTGTAATGGTGCATTTATGGGTGTTTCTGCGGGTGTTTCTGCTATTTATGATGACGGAGTAACATTAGAAATTGCAATGGCTGCTTTGGTGACTATAGTTGCTGGAGGAATGGCAATGATGGCAACAAGAGGTCATGAAAAGGAAGTAAAGAGAAAAGAAGGATATTTAATTGTTACTTTAGGTTGGATAGTGATGTCGGTATCTGGAGTATTACCATATCTTTTTTCTAATGCCATATCTGGTGTTACCAATGCATTTTTTGAAACAATTTCTGGGTATACTACAACAGGAGCATCAATTTTAAATGATATAGAGTCTTTGCCAGAAGGAATACTCTTTTGGCGGAGCCTTACACATTGGATTGGAGGTATGGGTATTATAGTCTTGGCTATAGCCATTTTGCCACTATTGGGTATTGGAGGTATGCAATTATTTTCAGCCGAAGCACCAGGTCCCAGTGCCGATAAATTGCACCCACGAATAACAGATACAGCCAAAAGACTTTGGTTAATATATGTTGGGTATACAGCAGCAGAAACAATATTATTAAAACTTGCTGGAATGTCATTTTTTGATGCAATAAATCATTCATTAGCAACGCTATCCACTGGTGGTTTTTCCACAAAAAATGCAAGTTTAGCTTATTGGAATAATAAACCTTTAATTCAGTATATTGTAATTTTATTTATGTTTTTGGCAGGAAGCAATTTTGTGTTAAGTTATTTTGCTTTTAAGGGAAAAGTGCAAAAAATGTTGTTAGATGAAGAATTTAAGTTTTACAGTGGTTTTATTGTAGTTTTTACTATTATAGCTGCTTTGGTCATATACTTTAAAGCAGATATGCCAGTATCTGATTACCACCCTATGGTAATGGGTGTAGGGGAAAGTGTTTTTAGACACGCACTGTTTCAAATCATAGCGGTTATTACAACTACGGGCTTTGTTACTGCAGATTTTACAGGATGGACACCCTTTCTAACGGTTTTCTTTTTTGGGTTAATGTTCTTAGGAGGGTCTGCAGGGTCAACAGCAGGAGGTATAAAAGTAATGCGGCACTTATTGATTATAAAAAACGGTTTGTTAGAGTTTAAGAGAACATTGCACATAAATGCCATTATTCCGGTACGTTATAACAATAAGATGGTTCCAGAAAAGATAGTTTATAATATCATAGCTTTTCTAGTCTTGTATATGCTGTTGTTTATAATAGGAGCATTGGTACTTAGTTTATTAGGGCTAGATTTTATATCTGCAATTGGTGGAGCCGCAACATCCTTGGGTAATGTTGGTCCAGGACTGGGGAGTCTTAATCCGCTCAGCAATTTTAGTGGGCTGCCAGATTTAGGAAAATGGTGGTGTGGGTTTTTAATGCTTGCAGGTAGATTAGAACTTTTTACTGTCCTTATTATACTTACCCCTTATTTTTGGAAGAAGATATAAAAGCGCGTAACAAACTATTTGTCTTTGTTTAAATTTTCTTTTTTAAAAGAAGTCTAACCTAAACTTAAAGATTGTTAAGACTTGCTTAAACCCATTTATGTAGTAGAAATCTTGCACCTTGTAGCTGCTGCAAATATAGACACTTAGCCTTGTTTTTTAGTTTAACTATAGCCCTTTCATAAACTCAAGATAAACTGCTATGCTAAAATTAACAAAACACTAAATTACTCATTATTAAAAACTGTATACTTGCTAAATTTTAATAAAGGAGATTAACATCTTGGTTTCTGTTAAATAATTTTTTTAACCTTTTACTTATAATTATTATTTTAATAATACATAAAAGCAAACATTCCAATTAATAGAATCGCAATTGGTATAACAAATAGAAAGTAAATAAGCGTTGCCAATGTGCTTTTTAATAAGCTTGTTGACCAATTTTTACAATAAAACTTTTTTACAGCAATACATAGATATAAAAAAGTAGAGAGAATAATTAAAAACTGTAACCAGCCAGAAAAATTCCCCCATATAAAACCAATTAATAACAGAATGATAAAAGTACTAAACAAGTATGAGAAGTAATAAAAAGAGAAAACTAAATGATAGGCAAAAGGCCCATGATTGAAGAATAATAACTTTAGAATAAGAGCAAATATTGGCAGAAGTATAAACATTGCAATTGGTATAGTGTCATAGAAAGATTTTAAAATATTAGCTACACTACCATTATCTTTATAAAGTTTTAGAGTCTGTATATACATTTTTTTTGTAATATAGCCATCATCTTCATTTAACCCCATTTCTTTATAAATCAATGACTCTGGAGCATTTACAGCAAGTAATGAATCTATTTTTTCTTCATTAAAACCAAAATTAATAACTTTACTATCATTACGGCTTTTTTTGTTTATAACGGAGTCCAATCTATATAGTTCTTCGTTTTTTAGACTTATAATTTCTTGATTTTTTTTCATTTTGCCCAAAAATATGTTAGTAATTATAGAGTCTTTGTCTTTAACTAAAATTATAGAATCTATTGTTTTTTCAACACGATTTTCATTTTTCATTGCATTACTAATAGCGCGTTCTTGATTCCTTATCTTAAATGAAAAGAAAAAGAAAAAGAGAACAGAAGTAAATAAATATAATTGGGCAGGGTGTAAATAAATTAGTCTTTTGCCTTCCACAAATTTTGTTGCTAAATAGCCGGGTTTAAATAATAGTGGAAAAAAGCTTTTAAAAAAGCGAGCATCTACAGAAAAGTAGTTACGAATAGTGTTACTAAATAATACGCCTACTGTTAGTTTGTCATTGGATTTTTGTCCGCAATGTGGGCAAAATTTATAATTACAATCAAATGAGTTTTCACAATTTTTGCAATTTATTGTAGACTTTGGCATATGGTTGTTTTTAGAAATAAAGTTACTACTATTTATGTGTTTTTAAAATGGTAAGTACAAATTGTAAAATTATTAGATATATTTTGCTCTAGAGTATATACTATTGTTTCAAAAGAATTACTACTTATTAAAAATTATGCTGGGTTATTTATTAGTTTTGGATAATTTTCCTGATATATAACTTCTGAATATAGTGTAAATTCCTTTTAGGTATAATTTTTTATAGAGCAGTTGTAGGTAATGATTTCTGATTCAAAAGTTTAAGTTGCTGTAGTATCTATATTTCCATTAACTAAAATTTACTTTTTTTTAAGCATATTTAGTAATCAGGGTATTATTGTGGTATAGCAGTATGTATTTCTATTGTAATGATTTTTAAAGAATAGTGAGTATGTTGTAAACACAGAGTTATTAGTCTTAATTTAATTAAAAAAGGTCTTTTTACAATTTGTAAAAAGACCTTAGTCGTTTTATGAATTTATATTTTATAAAACAGCTTTAATTCTGCTAATGGCTTCTCTTAGTTCTTTTTCTGATGCCGCATAAGAAATGCGTATACAGTTTGCATTACCAAAAGCTTCGCCAGTAACGGTTGCAACATTAGCATTTTCCAATAAATACATAGAAAAATCAGATGCACTATTAATCATAGTTCCTTTTATTGTTTTGCCAAAAAAGGATGAGATGTCTGGAAAAACATAAAAAGCACCTTCTGGTACATTTAAGTTAAAGCCTTCAATTTCTCCTAAAAGTTCCAAAACAAGATCTCTTCTTTTATGAAACTCATCAATCATAAACTGTATTTTGCTAACAGGAGCTTCTAATGCTGCAATGGTTGCACGTTGCGCTATTGCATTGGCACCACTTGTATTTTGTCCTTGAAATTTAGTACATGCCTTTGCAATGGATTCTGGAGCACCTATGTAACCAATACGCCATCCTGTCATTGCGAATGCTTTAGAGACTCCATTTACTGTAATAGTTCTATCATACATACCATCTATACCAGCTATACTAACGTGACCATCTCTAAAGTTAATGTGCTCATATATTTCATCTGAAACCACATATATGTTTGGATGTTTTTTTAAAACTGCGGCAAGACCTTCTAGCTCTTCTTTGTTATAAACTGAGCCACTAGGGTTGCAAGGTGAGCTAAACCACATCATTTTAGTATTAGGTGTAATGGCGGCTTCCAACTGTGCTGGAGTCATTTTAAAATCTGTATCTATAGTTGTTGGCACTTCTACTGGTGTACCTTCTGCTAGTTTAACAATATCACCATAGCTAACCCAGTAAGGAGCAGGTAAAATAACTTCATCTCCTTTATTTAACATACACATTGCTACATTTGCTAAAGACTGCTTGGCTCCTGTGCTAACAACAATCTGGTTAAGATTATATGTAAGGCTGTTGTCTCTTTTAAATTTGTTAGCAATTGCTTGTTTTAAATCTGCATAACCATCAACAGGGGAATAACTACTATAATTATCATCTATAGCTTGTTTGGCTGCATTTTTTATAAAATCTGGAATATTAAAATCTGGTTCACCTAAACTTAAACCAATAATGTCTTTACCTGAGTTACGTAATTCTCTTGCTTTAGCTGCCATAGCCAAAGTTGCCGATGTAGACATATTTGTAATTCTATCGGATAAATGGTTGCTCATACTTTTACTTAGTTTTTACTGATGCTGTAGAGTTGGTCTTTTTCCTAACTCCTTTAAATGTTTAAAATGCGAAATTATGGCTTTTCTTGTAGTTTTATATTCATTATACGGCAAATTAAATTCATTTGCTGTTTGTTTCACAATTTTAGAGATTTTTGTGTAATGAACATGACTAATATTTGGGAAAATATGATGTTCAACTTGATGGTTTAATCCGCCAGTAAACCAATTAACCACTTTATTCTTGGTTCCAAAATTTACTGTGGTAAATAATTGATGTATGGCCCAAGTATTTTTCATAGTTCCTTTTTCATCTGGCAAAGGTGTATCTGCATCATTCACTACATGGGCTAATTGAAACACGACGCTTAAAATTACACCAGCAATATAATGCATAATAAAAAATCCTAATAAAACTTTCCACCAAGCTATGTCTACAAAAACCAATGGAATTACAATCCATATGGTAATGTATAATAATTTTGTAATTACAAGTGTACTCCAATTTATAGTTTTGTTTGGAGCCTTTCCATAGGCTAAGTTACGTTTCATATAACGGTACATTTGTTGAAAATCTGTTGTAATTGCCCAGTTAAAAGTCAATAAGCCATATAAAAATATAGAATAAAAATGTTGAAATTTGTGGTGCTTATGCCATTCAGCATGTTTAGAAAAACGTAAGATTCTACCTGCTTCTAAATCTTCATCATGTTCGTGTATGTTAGTATATGTATGGTGTAGTACATTATGCTGCACTTGCCAATTGTATACGTTTCCGGCAAGAATGTAAATGGTTCCTCCCATTATTTTGTTAACCCATTTATTGTTTGAGTATGATCCGTGGTTGCCATCATGCATAACATTCATACCAACACCAGCCATACCTATACCCATAGTAATTGTTAGCAATAAATTAGCCCAATTTGGTAAACCTAATGTTAGTATTAAAAAATAAGGCGCTAAAAAAAGAGTAAACATAACTACCGTTTTTAAATGTAGTTTCCAGTTTCCTGTTTTCTTAATTTGGTTTTCTTTAAAATAAGTGTTAACTCGTTTGTTTAATATTTTAAAAAAATCTGTTGAATCCTTACGTGAAAATCGGATTAAATTTTTTTCCATAATTCTTATGTATTGACTATCCCATTTTTTGGGAATTGTTTTTTAATTTGTTTAATAATAAAAAGCAAAAAACATTGCTTTCTAGCCTGTTATTTTGTGTCATTTATGACATAAAAAGGACAAATATAGTGTAAAGGTACTTTTTAAAATATGATAAATATCTTAAAATAAGAAAATTTTATGATATGTGAATTCCTTACTTTTGTTGAAATTCTAATTGATTTATGAAAGCAGACATTATTTTTAAGTATTTTCCAGATTTAACTAAGGAGCAGAGACAAAAATTTGAAGAACTTGAAGCTTTGTATCAAGATTGGAACCAAAAGATAAATGTGGTGTCTAGAAAGGATATAGATGAAATATATTTACGTCATATTTTGCATTCTTTGGGGATAGCAAAATTTCAACAATTTTTGCCAGGATCTACTATTTTAGATGTAGGCACAGGTGGTGGTTTTCCTGGTATTCCTTTAGCTATACTCTTTCCAGAAGCTCAATTTACACTTGTTGATGCAATAGGGAAAAAAATAAAAGTAGTTCAAGATGTTATAGACGGATTACAGCTCACAAATGTTACTGCAAAACATATGCGTGTTGAGGATCTAGATAATCAGTTTGATTTTGTAGTTAGCAGAGCAGTAGCAGCAATGCCAACTTTTGTAAGATGGATTAAAGGTCGTATAAAAAAGGACTCGCTGCATAATAGAAGAAATGGAATTATATATTTAAAAGGAGGTGATCTTTCTGATGAACTAAAAGAGTATAAAACTGCTGAGGTTTATAATTTGTCAGAATATTTTTCTGAAGAATTTTATACAACCAAAAAAATAGTATACTTACCTCTAAAGTATAAGAAATAAGTTATGTACTTAGCATTTTATAAAATGAATACTTACAGTTTTTTGCATAACGCACCATAAAGGAATAAATACTGTTTATACTGTAATTTTTCTTTTTGGTTTTTAATGATTTTTTTTCTTTCTCTTTCATAATTTTTATTTTTCATTTTCAAATTTATAATTGTATGTCTGTAAAGGTTTATAAGCTTAAAATGTACATCACTCTGAACTTGTTTCAGAATCACATAGTACTTTAAATCAATACAATAATGTAAGAACCTGAAATAAATTCAGGGAGATGTATTAACTATACCACTACATATAGGTATTCAAATTTACAATAAATATACGATTAATTTACAATTACTTAACGTTAAATTAACATATATATTGTCTTGATTATGTCTAAATGTTGTTTTTTAAAGCTGTGAGAGCTGTATAAACCTGAGTTTTTTATAAATAAAATTTGCGTTAGTTAGGATAATTTCTATACGACTTCTATTTAATTTATCAGTTTTTTTATGTCAAATTAGGAATTAATGCTGTAAATAAAAAAACCAAAACTTAAAAGTGTTACCTTTTAAGTTTTGGTTTAATAAAATATAATATGTTGAAAAAATTATCCTAAAAATGGATATCTATAATTTTCAGGAGTTACAAATGTTTCTTTTATTAATCTTGGAGAAACCCAACGTAGCAAATTTTGTGCAGAGCCTGCTTTATCATTTGTTCCAGAAGCCCTTGCTCCACCAAACGGTTGTTGGCCAACAACAGCACCAGTTGGTTTGTCATTTATATAGAAATTACCTGCGCAATTTTGCAGTGCTTTGGTAGCTTCATCTATGGCATATCTATCTGTAGATAATACGGCTCCAGTTAATGCATACTCAGATGTACCGTCTACCAGTTCAAGTGTTTCTTTCCAGTCTTTGTCATCGTAAATGTAAATAGTAACTACGGGACCAAAAAGCTCAGTTTCCATAGTAGTATATTTAGGATTGGTTGTTAAAATAACAGTAGGCTCTATAAAATAACCTTTAGATTTATCATAATTACCACCAGCAATAATTTCTGCATCTTTGTCTGCTTTAGCTCCATCTATATATTTAACTAACTTATCAAAAGAACCTTCATGAATTACAGCAGTAATAAAGTTGCTCATATCTTCAGGAGAGCCAGGTTTGTTCATAGATGCTAAATCTGTCTTAACAATGTCTAGAATTTCTGTTGCAGATGATTTTGGCAGGTAAACTCTTGATGCAGCACTACATTTTTGACCTTGAAATTCAAAAGCACCACGTATAATTGCTGTTGCTACTTGAGCTGGTTTTGCGGATTTATGAGCTACAATAAAATCTTTTCCGCCAGTTTCACCAACGATTCTTGGGTATGTTTTGTAGTTGTGTATATTTGTTCCTATCTGTTTCCATAATTCTTTAAAAACATAAGTAGAACCTGTAAAGTGTAATCCAGAAAAATCAGGACTTGCTAAAACAGTTTCGGTAATCATTACTGGATCGCCATATACTACATTAATCACGCCGTCTGGTACACCAGCTTCTTTAAATATATCTACCAACACTTTAGCAGAAAATATTTGGCTATCACTTGGTTTCCATAACACTACATTCCCCATCATTGCAGCACTGGCGGGTAAATTTCCTGCAATGGCAGTAAAGTTAAAAGGCGTTATAGCATAAACAAAACCTTCTAAAGGTCTATATTCTACACGATTCCATATACCTTCAGCAGAGTCTGGTTGCTCTGCGTATATTTGTGACATATACTCCACATTAAAGCGAAGAAAATCTATATATTCACAAGCAGCATCAATTTCAGCCTGGTGTATTGTTTTAGACTGAGCCATCATTGTTGCAGCGTTAATTTTTGCTCGGTAAGGACCAGCAACTAATTCTGCAGCTTTCAAGAAAATGGCAGCTCGTTGTTCCCAAGTTAGGTTAGCCCATGCTTCTCTTGCTTCTAATGCGTTTTCTATTGCTTTGGTTACGTGTTTTTTCTCTGCTATATGGTAGTGTCCAACAACATGTTTGTGGTCGTGAGGAGGAGACATTGGTTTTGTATTGCCAGTTCTAATTTCTTCACCACCTATGTAAAGAGGAACGTCTACAGTTGCGTTGTAATAATCTTTGTATTGTTTAAGTACAGCTTCGCGCTCTGGAGTGCCAGGAGCGTAGCTTTTTATTGGTTCATTAAAAGCAGTTGGAACTTCAAAAAATCCTTTACCCATTGTGCTATGTTTTTTAAGTTAAAAATCATTACAAATGTACTAAAATCAAAATCGTTATTAAAACAAAATATAGTATAGAAAAGTATTGAGTTTAATTAAGTATGAAAGGGGCGCTAAATTTAAATTTTGGAATGTGTACTCTAAATTTTTCCTTGCTTGTAAAATTCACCATATTGTAGTGTCCTCTCATTGCTCCAATGGGAGATGCTAATAAACATCCAGAATTGTATGTATGAGATTCTCCAGGTTCTATAACAGGTTTTTTACCTACCACACCTTCACCGTCCATAATCTCCAAATCATTAAGAGAGTCATATATTTCCCAGTGACGAGAAGTAAGTTGCACAGAGTCGTTACTTTGGTTTTCTATAGTTACAGTATATCCAAAAGCATAGTGCATTTTATAGTTTTTAAAAAAAGTGCCTTCAAAATTAGTACTTACTGATACTTTTATTCCTTTAGTAACTTTTGTGGTCATACTTTATTAACTGTTAAAAATGTATAAATACTTTTTTATGTATAAGGTGTGAAATAGTGAAAATAAAAATTGATAAATATTTTTATAGGATTAACACTATTGCAAACAAAGATATAAGATAATAAGGAAAGAAACTTTCTTATGTATTGTATATTCGGTAAAATAATAAATTTATCTGATGAAATATATGGATTAGTTGGTAATGTTGATAGAATTTCCAGTACCAACACCAATAAGGCTATCATATTGATCGCCAAAATTTCTATAATAAACCAATACAAGGTAATTATTTTCTGTAAAATGAAAATTGCCACTAATTACATTTAGATCTATTTTTCCGTTGTTAGTTATAAGTGCATATTTATAATTGTAAAACCCTTGTTTCAGTTTTATTGTAGTTTCTAAATTGCCTGTAAGGTTGTTGTATGTCATTTTGTTTTCTTTAGAAAGTGTGTAGTTATTGAACTTTCCAAACACATACACTTCATTAAGGCCAATTGTTTCTGTGTAGGGTAATTTAAAATGAATATTAGTATATTCTGCCTCTCGCGACCTGTCTTCTCCTTGTTGAGTGGCAATTACAAAGTTACCATTAATATCGGGGAAATATGTATAGGGCTCTGTTGCTCTTTCTGTATCTATATGTAGGTAGTGATTGTATATGCCTTCTAATTTTATTTTAGCAATGGCTGTGCTAGTAGCTCTAAGGTCCTTGGTGTCAAAATTTAAAAATTCATTTCCGCCAAAGAAACTGGTTTCTGTGTCATATTTATAGAGTAACTCTTTACCTAATATATATTGTGGTTTTATATTGTATATAGCAGATGGCCAATGATAATTTTGTAAAAGAGCTATTTTTACTTCTTTCTTTGGATTAATCAATTGAAAATTACCTGTTTTTATAGAAAATTGAACAACTTGTTTTTCGTTTAAAAAATTAAAATCCCTTGTTCTTTTTGTCATAACACCTACATTTACTAGGTTCTTGTATATCAAAAATCTTCGAGAAAATTGTAGTTTATTATATTCATTATATATTTCTAATACATAATTACCGCTTATTTTAAGACTAATGTTGTTATTAGGGATGCTTAAGGAGTAGTTAGAATATGCTTGTAGTGTATTATAGCTGTTTTCGTATTCTGTAATCCTTAAATTGTCCATACCACTAAGATATTGAGACTTTAATAGATTAGAAGGAGTCCAGTCGTAATTACAATGAACTATTTTGTAATAATAATCTTCTTCAGTTGCATTTAAATCATCAAATTCTAAATGGATACTTTCTCCTAATTCAACAATAGGAAACTGATCTTCAGTATTACCTTTGAATAGTATTGATTTAATATGATCAGGTGGGTTTTTTTCTGTTATAGCTTGTGAGTTTACTGAAAAAAAAACACAAAAAAAGATAAGTAATATAAGCAACTGTTTCATTATAAAAGATTGATGAGCAAATATAAACAAAAGTTGTGCCTAAAAAAGTTTAAGGTTAGTTATGTTGTTAGTTATTTAGAATAAATATAAATAAAATATCTTAGCTATTTTGATAAGGAAATTTGCTCTTAAAGCTTTAAATTTGCACGAAATTTTGTTAACCTAAGGTCTACAATAATATGTCTAAAG
Source organism: uncultured Cellulophaga sp. (assembly GCA_947491225.1). Taxonomy (GTDB): domain Bacteria; phylum Bacteroidota; class Bacteroidia; order Flavobacteriales; family Flavobacteriaceae; genus Cellulophaga. Next base: position 33,053 of record CANLIE010000017.1, on the reverse strand, counting down.
ACATTCGAATTAAAAAAGGCTTAAATATTAACCTAGTCGGTGCCGCTGAGCAAACTACTTCTAAAGCGGTTTTAAGCAATGTTTATGCTATAAATCTTAATGATTTTCACGGAATAACACCAAAGATGTTGGTAAAAGAGGGAACTGTTGTTAAAGCAGGAGAACCTTTATTTTATAATAAAAACCAAGAGGAGATGCAATTTGTTTCCCCTGTGGCTGGTGAATTAGTGGAAATAGAAAGAGGGGCAAGAAGAAGAATATTATCGCTAAAAATACGCGCTAATAAATCAAATGAAGTAGTAGTACACAAAACGCTAAACTTAGCAAATGCATCTGGTGAAGAAATCAAGGCGCAATTGTTGGGATCTGGTTGCTGGCCTTTTATAAAACAAAGACCTTATGATGTAGTGGCTAATCCTGAAGTAGCTCCAAAAGCTATTTTTATTTCAGGTTATACTACTGCACCATTAGCAGCAGATTTAGATTATGTGTTAAAAGGTAAGGAGAACGAAATGCAGGCAGCTGTTACCGCTCTAGCGAAGCTGACTTCTGGGCAAGTTCATATCTCTGTGAATAGTTCTAATTCTCCATTGTCTGGTTTGTCTGGTATTACAGAACATAAGGTTTCTGGTCCACATCCAGCTGGTTTGGTAGGTACACAGATAAATAGAATAGATCCTATTAATAAAGGAGAAACTGTTTGGACAATTAATGCTCAGGATTTGGTTATAATTGGAGAGTTGTTGTTAACAGGTAAATTCAATGCTCAAAGAACAATAGCTTTATCAGGCTCTGTAGTTAAAGCTCCAAGGTATTATACAGCGACCATCGGTGCTGAGATTTCTACTTTCTTATATGTGAGTGGTGTCTCTATGGAAAATTTCAGGGTTATTAATGGCGATGTTTTAACTGGTAGTAAGACTACTCCAGAAGGATACTTAGGTTTCTATAATAATACGGTAACTGTTATTCCAGAAGGAGATGATTATGAGTTATTTGGTTGGAACAAGCCAGTCTTTAATAAAGTATCAACAACTAGAGCAATGACTTTTTCTTGGTTGTTTTCTAAGAAAAAATATGATTTGAATACCAATACTAATGGTGAGCATAGAGCTTTTGTGGTAACAGGTCAGTATGAAAAAGTTTTTCCGTTAGACATATTTCCAATGCAACTACTAAAAGCATGTATGATAAAAGATTTGGATGAAATGGAACAACTTGGTTTGTATGAGGTTGCTCCTGAAGATTTCTCATTAACGGAATTTGTATGTATATCCAAACAACCTCATCAGCAAATAATTAGAGAAGGGTTAGACTTGTTACAAAAAGAAATAGGATAAAGATGGGTTTAAAAGAAAGCTTACATAAATTTAGGGTAAAAAATAAAGATAAAAAGTGGTTTCCTGTTTTTAGTGGATTTCATACTTTTTTGTATATGCCAAATGAGGTTACTCATAATGGTACTCACGTTAAAGGAGCAGATGATTTAAAGCGTACAATGAATACGGTGATAATGGCATTGGTGCCTGTGCTGCTTTTTGGAATGTTCAATGCAGGTTATCAACATTTTTCTGCAATAAATGGTTTTCCAACTGATTTTTCTTTGATGGAACACTTCCTTACTTGGGAAAATTTCTGGGTAGGAATCAAGACTATATTACCTTTGGTAATCGTGTCTTATGTTATTGGTTTGACTACTGAGTTTATATTTTGCGTTATTAAAGGACATGAAATAGAAGAAGGATATCTGGTTACAGGTATGTTGGTGCCACTAATTGTTCCTGTAGATACACCATTGTGGATGTTGGCGGTTGCTGTTGTTTTTGGAGTGGTAATAGGAAAAGAAGTATTTGGTGGTACAGGTATGAATATTTTAAACCCTGCATTAACAATTAGAGCCTTTTTATTCTTTGCCTATCCTACGTGGATGAGTGGAGATAAAGTATGGGTGCATCAGGCGGTTGAAAGAGCTGGAACAGCAGATGCCATTTCTGGCGAAACCGTATTAGGTCATTTGGCACAGAATAATGATTTATCTTACTCTGTATCTGATATGTTTTTTGGTTTTATACCAGGGTCTGTAGGAGAGACTTCTACGTTCTTAATTTTATTAGGAGGACTATTTTTAATTTTTACCAAAATAGCGAGTTGGAGAATTATGCTTAGTGCTGTTGTAGGAGCATTAGTTATGGGGTTAATTTTTAATGGAGCAGTTAGTGCAGAATGGATATCTGAAGGAAGTAAGTTTTACGGACTAATGAGTTTTGAATTTTGGCAGCATTTACTTGTCGGTGGTTTAGCTTTTGGTATTGTATATATGGCTACTGATCCAGTTACAGGTTCGCAAACCATTAAAGGAAAATGGATTTATGGTTTTTTTATCGGATTTATATCAGTTTTAATTAGGGTGTTTAACCCAGCATATCCAGAAGGAGTGTTCTTGGCAATATTGTTAATGAACGTTTTTGCACCAACTATAGACCACTATGTTGTTCAAGGTAATGTTAAGAAACGTTTAAAGAGATTAAAAAACGCTACAGCTTAAAGTATAATTATGGCAATTAATACAGATAAAAATAGTTACACCGTCATTTTTGCAGCAATTATGGTGGTTGTTGTTGGATCTATCTTGGCTTTTTTAGCATCATCATTAAGTGATCGCATCAAAGAAAACCAAAGATTTGAAAAACAACAGAATATCCTATATGCAATGGGTGTTAATGAAAATGAAGGTGAAGGAAGTGTAAAATTTATTCCTACTGATAGAGTGGAAGCTGAATTTGCAAAATATATTAAAAAGCAATTGGTTATAGAAGGAGATAAAATTACTGATAATGATCAAGCCTATTTAATAGATTTAAAAAAACAAGAAACCCTTGCAAAAAGTGGAGAAACAAGAAAGTTACCTTTATTTATAGGAGAAAAGGATGGTAAAAAATCATATATCATACCAATGAGAGGCAAAGGTCTTTGGGATGCCATATGGGGATTTGTTGCTATAGACGAAGAGCTAAGGGTACAAGGTGTATTTTTTGACCACGCAGGTGAAACTGCTGGATTAGGGGCAAATATAAAGCAGCGTTATTTTATGGATGATTTTGAAGGAGAGTCTATATTGGATGGAAAAAAATATGCAGGAATAGCTGTTGCAAAAGGTAACAATGATCCTTTAAATAAAATAAAGGATGATAATGAAGTAGATGCTTTGGCTGGTGCTACTATTACAGGGAATGGTGTATCTGCAATGATAAAAGATGGCATAGCGCTTTACAAAGATTATTTAGAAACCATAAGAAAAAGATAAAAAATGGGATTACTTTCTAAAAAAGATGCAAATTTAATATTAGATCCATTAGCAGATAACAATCCAATTACTATACAAGTATTAGGTATCTGTTCTGCATTGGCAATTACGGCAGAACTAGAAGCGTCAATAGTTATGGCAGTTTCAGTAATGTTTGTGTTAGGGGTAGGTAATGTGGTTATTTCTTTAATGAGAAATATTATTCCTTCTAAAATCAGAATTATAGTTCAACTTATAGTAGTTGCTACCTTGGTGATTATAGTAGATCAGGTACTAAAAGCATTTGCTTACGAATTAAGCAAAACCCTATCTGTTTTTGTAGGTTTAATTATAACTAACTGTATAATTATGGGGCGTTTTGAGGCTTTTGCATTGGCTAATGGACCTTGGAGATCATTCTTAGATGGTATAGGAAATTCATTTGGTTATGGTTTAATATTGATTATAGTAGGTTTCTTTAGAGAATTACTAGGTTCAGGTACCTTGTTAGGTATAAAAGTATTGGGAGATCCTATTGCTAAAACTGGATTATATGCATTAGGATATGAGAATAATGGTTTTGTAATTATGCCTCCAATGGCGTTAATAGTAGTTGGTATCATTATTTGGATTCAACGCTCAAGAAACAAAGCATTAATAGAAGAGAACTAGACTTATATTATAGTAAAAATATATTAATATGTTAGAACACGTAGAATTATTCTTTAAGTCCATATTCATAGATAATATGGTGTTTTCCGTTTTTTTAGGAATGTGTTCCTATTTAGCGGTATCTAAAAAAGTTGCTACAGCTGTAGGTTTAGGAGCTGCTGTTATTTTTGTATTGGCAGTAACAGTACCATTAAACTGGTTGTTAGATCAATACCTTTTAAGAGATGGGGCTTTGGCTTGGTTAGGACCAGAATATGCAGATTATAACTTAAGCTTTCTTTCTTACATTTTATTTATTGCAACAATTGCAACAATGGTGCAATTGGTAGAAATAGTGGTAGAAAAGTTTTCACCGTCTTTATATAACTCGTTGGGTATTTTCTTGCCTTTAATTGCTGTAAACTGTGCTATATTGGGAGGGTCTCTTTTTATGCAAGCTAGAGACATACAGACATTAGGCTTGGCTTTTAATTATGGTGTAAGTTCTGGTATTGGTTGGTTTTTGGCAATTTTAGCCATTGCTGCCATACGTGAAAAAATTAGATATTCTAATGTGCCAGCCCCTTTAAGAGGATTGGGAATTACATTTATTATTACGGGACTTATGGCTATTGGCTTTATGAGTTTTGGAGGTATGTTAACAGGAGGTGATGATGCACCAACAGAAGAAGAGACTGGAACGGCACAACAATTACAAGAAAAGAAAGTTAAAAATAAGATTGATAAAAATTTAATTTCTTATAACAACGCTATAAATAATTAGGAATGATTTTAGCTACAAGCACTACAGGTACAATTGTCATAACGGTAATAGCTTTTATGGTATTATTATTAATATTGGTTGCTCTTTTACTTTTTACAAAGGAGAAGTTATCTCCTTCAGGTCCTGTTACCATTACAATAAATGGAGAGAAAAAAGTTCAAGTTGGTTCAGGAAGTTCTTTATTGACAACCTTAGGTAATCAAAAAATATTTTTGCCATCAGCATGTGGTGGTGGTGGAACTTGTATTCAGTGTGAATGCCACGTTTTATCTGGAGGAGGAGAAGCACTACCTACTGAAACACCTCACTTTTCTAAAAGAGAATTAAACCAAGGAGCTCGTTTAGCTTGCCAAGTAAAAGTAAAACAGGATATGGAAATTACCATTCCAGAAGAAGTTTTTGGAATTAAAAAATGGGAAGCCACTGTAGTACGTAATTATAATGTTGCATCTTTTATTAAGGAATTTGTTGTAGAAATTCCTGAAGATATGGGGTATAAAGCTGGTGGATACATTCAGATAGAAATTCCACAATGCGAAGTTAAGTATACAGATATAGATATCACAGCACATCCTGAAGAGCATGAAACTCCAGATAAATTTCAAGCAGAATGGGATAAGTTTGGTCTATGGCCTTTGGTAATGAAAAATAATGAAACTGTAGAAAGAGCTTATTCTATGGCTTCTTTTCCAGCTGAAGGAAGAGAAATTATGTTGAATGTGCGTATAGCTACACCACCTTGGGATAGGTCTAAAAATGGATGGATGGATGTTAATCCAGGTGTTGCATCATCTTACATTTTTGCGCAAAAACCAGGTGATAAGGTAACTATATCTGGTCCTTATGGAGAATTCTTCATAAATGAGTCAGAATCAGAAATGCTTTACGTAGGAGGTGGAGCAGGTATGGCGCCAATGCGTTCTCATTTGTACCATTTATTTAAAACATTACGTACAGGAAGAAAAGTAACATATTGGTATGGAGGGCGTTCTAAAAGAGAATTATTTTACCTAGATCATTTCTATGAATTAGAAAAAGAATTTCCAAACTTTAAGTTCTATTTAGCTCTTTCTGAACCTATGGAAGAAGATAATTGGAAGGTTAAGGAAAATATAGATGCCCCAGGTGATGGTTTTGTAGGATTTATACACAATTGTGTGATAGATAATTATTTAATTCATCACGAATCACCTGAGGATATAGAACTGTATTTCTGTGGGCCACCATTAATGAACAAGGCTGTTCAGAAAATGGGAGAAGATTTTGGTATTCCAGATGAGCATATAAGATTTGATGATTTTGGTGGATAAACCAAAATGGATGATTAAGTTAAGTAAAGCCGATACATATTGTATCGGCTTTTTTATTTCTGTTATACTGGCGTATAACCTGCCTTAATTTATGCTTCTGTACAATTTTATGACCGTTCACTCTTAAGATTCTACCGTTGATCATAAAATGATTTTGTTAGATGTAGATGTCATATACATTTACATCAGAATCAAAAACAAAATAAATTTAAAAATCATCAATTATGAAAAAAACAATCATTGCATTCGGAATTTTAGTTAGTTTATTGGCAACAACTGTATCTGCTAGCAAAAGGTCAGCACTAGTTAAGGACAAAGACCTTAAAAAAACTAAGACAACTAATAAAAACCTAAAACCACTAAGCATTGCAGTTGTAAAAGGTAATTATGAAATGACCCAAAATTTCTTGAAATTTGGCTCAGATGTTAATCAGCAATCAGGTACAATGGGAATGACACCTTTAATGTATGCTGCTACATATAATAAAGTACATTTAATGAAATTGTTGGTTGCAAACGGAGCTAATGTAGATATAAAATCAAAAATTGGAGCCACGATTTTAGATTATGCAAGAATATCTGGTGCAACAGCGGCAGTAGAATATTTGAAAAGTCTATAAGCGCAGGTTCTAAATAAGACGCACGCAATGTTAAAAAAAAGTTATAATAAAAAAATAGTGAAACAAAATTGAACTGCGTTCGTCTATATAATATAAAACAAAAACATTCATCACAATCAAAAAATCAATTATCATGAAAAAATCAATTATCGCATTTGGAATTTTAGTTAGTTTATTAGCAACAAGTGTATCAGCTAGTACAGGAATAGATCCAGTTAAAAGAAAAGATCTTAAAATTACTAAGACAACAATTAAAAACCTAACACCACTAAGCATTGCAGTTGTAAAGGGTAATTATGAAATGACTCAGAATTTCTTAGAATTTGGCTCAGATATTAATCAGAAATCAGGTACAATGGGTATGACACCTTTAATGTATGCAGCTAGATATAATAAAGTAAATTTAATTAAATTATTGGTTGCAAATGGAGCTAATGTTGATGTTAAATCTAAAATAGGAGCAACAGCTTTAGAATATGCTAAGGCTTCAAATGCAAAGGCTGCTCAAGATTATTTGAAAAGTTTATACCAGTAGTATAAAAACTTAATTTAGTTAGGGAAGAGATTGTTCTTTTATTAGGGCAATCTCTTTTTTTTGTTATAATTTTGCTGAATGGGAAAACCATTAACAAATCAAGAGCTGCATAATTTAGCAATGAATATTGTTGGAAGAGAGTTAGAGGCTAATGGATATGAGTTTATGGGTATTAATAGTAAACCCAAAAAAAATCCACAATTTGTTTGCCTTAAAAATAAAGAGCTGCATTTTATTGTTGTAAGAAATGTGGCTTTTCCTAATAATCCACGTGAATATGATGTTCCATTTATGCAAAAAATGAAAGAACATGCCACTAAAATGAATGCAAAGGCATATTATGCAGGAGTAGGGTTGTCTAATGCTGTTGATGGTAAATTACCTGTTTTTTTAAACGAAGATTATTTAGTTGATTATGATGGACTTATCGAAATTTAGAATAAATTTTTTTTTGTTATTATTAATAGTTGTTGGATTTGTTAATTGTAAAGGAGAAACTTCTCCTGAAACATTTGAAAATAGAAATAGTGGACCAGCTTTAGGTACTTCTTATAATATCATTTATTTTTCAAATAAAAAATTAGATTATCAAAAAGAGATAGATTCAGTTTTTGCAGTAATAAATAAATCTATGTCTACTTATACCTCTACATCTGATATTTCAAAAATTAATAGAGGAGATTCAACCTTAAAAGTAGATGGTATGTTCAAAGATGTATTTCTGCTTTCTAAAGAAATTAATAGTAAAACAAATGGTTATTTTGACCCTACTGTAGGTGTTTTGGTTAATGCATGGGGTTTTGGTCCTGGAGAAAAAATTGAATTGGATAGTACAAGGGTTGATAGCTTACTTAATTATGTAGGTTTTAATAAAGTAGAACTAACAACAGAAAATACAATAAAAAAAGATGACCCCAGTATTTACTTAGATTTTAATGCTATAGCTAAGGGTTATAGTGTAGACAGATTAGCAGTTATGTTAAATGCTAAAGGAGTAGAAAATTATTTAATAGAAGTAGGTGGAGAAATTAATGTAAAGGGTAAAAATTTAAATAAGGATAAAAATTGGGTAGTAGGTATTAATGATCCAGAAATTGAAGATAGAACTAAGTATAGGGCAGCAGTGCAATTAAAGGATGTTGCAATGGCTTCTTCAGGTAATTATAGACACTTTAGAGTGGATTCAATAACAGGTGAAAAGTATGTACATACTTTAGATCCGATAACAGGGTATACCAAAAATTCAAAAATTCTTGCGACCACAGTCATTACTGATAATTGCGCCAAGGCAGATGGCTATGCTACCGCTTTTATGGCAATGGATATGGAAGATTCTAAAAAAGTGATTGCTAATGATGGTACGCTAGAGGTATATATGGTTTTTTTAGATGAAAACGGAGATACAAAAGAATTTATGACAAATGGTTTTAAAAAGCGAGTATTAAAATAGTTATTTCTTTACTACGGGGATAATTTCACCTTTTGCAAGGCAGTATTTAAAAACATCATTGTCTGATAGAATGTTAGTATAATCTACTTCTTCAACAATAAAGCCTATGTTTCTTAATTTATTAAAATAATCCCTACCATAAATACGTACATGATCGTATTGACCAAAAATGCGTGCACGTTCTTTTTCGTTAGTTATTGTATTATCTTCAAATGTTATCTTTCTTTTTAAATCTTGAGGAATTTGAAAAACACCCCAGCCTCCTGGTTTTAACACCCTATAAAGTTCTTGCATTGCTTTAGTGTCATCTGTAATGTGTTCTAAAACATGATTGCAAAATATAACATCATAGGAGTTGTCTTTAAAAGGTAAATTACATATATCAGCTTTAACATCAGCTAATGGAGACTCTAAATCCGTTGTGGTATAATCTAGGTTTTTCATTTTCCTAAAACGTTTATAAAATGCTTGTTCTGGAGCAAAATGTAAAACCTTGTAATTTGAAGTAAAAAAATCTGTTTCGTTCTTTAGATATAACCACAATAATCTGTGGCGTTCTAAAGATAGAGTAGAAGGAGATAAAACGTTATCTCTTTGTTTTTCATAACCATAAGGTAAAAAACTTCTAAAACTTTTGTTGTCTATAGGATCTGTATATTTTTTTCCCTTAAGGTATAGAGATATGATAGGTTTAGCTACATAGCTTAATTTAATTAGCCAAGGTCTTGGGACTAGATTAAGTGTTTTTTTAAATATTTTTTTCAATTGAAGATTTAACTTTTAAATGCTAGCATTTTTTCTAAACTCATCTTCTTCTGTACTTGTTATGCCTAGTGCATCATATACATAATCAAAGGTAGATAATAGTTGTGGTTTTCCATTAACTATGGCAACATTATGTTCAAAATGTGCACTAGGTTTGTTGTCTAATGTAGTTATTGTCCAGCCATCATTATGTTGTACAATTTTTCTGGTACCTTGGTTAATCATTGGTTCTATGGCAACAACCATACCTTCAATAAATTTTTTGCCTCTACCACGTTTTCCATAGTTTGGCATTTCAGGTCCTTCGTGCATTTTTTTACCCAATCCGTGACCTACTAATTCACGAACAACACCATAGCCTTCTGCTTCACAATATTGTTGAATGGCATACCCTACATCACCTACACGATTTCCTGCTTTAAATTCCTTTATGCCTGCGTATAATGACTCCTTGGTTATTTTAAGAAGTTTTTTTGTTTCAGAAGAAACTTCACCTACTTCAAAAGTATAAGCATGATCTCCGTAAAAGCCATTTTTTAAAACACCACAATCTATAGATATAATGTCACCTTCTGTAAGTGGAGTGTTGTTTGGTATACCATGTACTACTTGAGAGTTAGGACTCATACAAAGTGTATTAGGAAAATCATATAATCCTAAAAAGCCAGGTACTCCTCCATTATCTCTAATAAATTCTTCTGCAATTTTATCTAATTGCAATGTGGTAACTCCAGGCTTAACTTCTTTGGCTATTATTCCTAGTGTTTTGGAAACTATTAATGCGCTTTCACGCATAATTTCAATTTCTTCAGGTGTCTTAATTTTTACCATAGTCTACAAAGGTAAAACAATCTGATAAAATCAGTATTGAAAGATTATAAATCTTAAACTAAAGATTTTTGTGTCATTAATTTTGGTTGTTCTATTCCTATTAATTTTAATATTGTGGGAGCAATGTCTCCCAAAACACCATCAGCTACATACTTAATTTCTTTATCTACTATGATTAATGGAACAGGGTTTGTTGTATGTGCCGTGTTTGGGCTTCCATCTGGGTTTATCATTGTTTCGCAATTGCCATGATCTGCAATTACTATGGTTGTATATTCATTTTCAAGAGCTGTTGTTATAACAGATTTAGCACAACTGTCTACTGTTTCACAGGCTTTTATAGCTGCTTTCATATCTCCTGTGTGACCAACCATATCCGGATTGGCAAAATTAAGGCAAACAAAATCTGCTTCTCTTTTTTTTAATTCAGGAATAATGGCATCTCTAATTTCATAGGCACTCATTTCTGGTTTTAAATCATAGGTTGCTACTTTTGGAGAAGGACATAGTATACGTTCTTCCCCATCAAAAGGAACTTCTCTTCCGCCATTGAAGAAAAACGTAACATGTGGATATTTTTCTGTTTCTGCAATTCTAATTTGTTTTTTACCTGCTTTAGAAAGTACTTCTCCTAATGTCTCTTTACTATTTGCTTTGTCATAAATAACAGAAACATTTTTAAATGATTCATCATAATTGGTCATTGTAACGTAGTATAATGCTAACGGGTATGTATTGTATTCATGAAAGATTTCTTGGCTTAACATTTGTGTAAGCTCTCTTCCCCTGTCTGTTCTAAAATTAAAAAAGATTACAACATCATCTTCATTTATTTTGGCAATGGGTGTGTCATTGCTATCTGTTACAACAATTGGTTTAATAAACTCATCTGTAATAGCATTGTCATAACTGTTTTGTATGGCTTGTACTGCATTGTTAGTTTTTGTTCCAGTATTATGTATTAATAAATCATAGGCTAATTTAACACGTTCCCAACGTTTATCACGATCCATTGCGTAATACCTGCCTATAATACTAGCCAGTTTTGTATTTTTATCTTCACAAAAAGTAGTAATGTCATGAATATAGCCTATACCACTTTTGGGATCTACATCCCTACCATCTGTAAAGGCGTGTATGTATGATTTTTCTATACCATAATTTTCAGCTACATTAATTAACCCTTTTAAGTGAGCTGTATGTGAGTGTACACCACCATTACTAAGTAAACCTAAAAAATGGACTGCTTTATTGTTCTGCTTTGCATAATTAAGCGCATTTTTAAGTGTTTTTTCATCTTTTAGTGTATTTTTCTCTACTGCTAAATTAATTTTTGCCAAATCTTGATAAACAATGCGTCCAGCACCTAAATTCATATGTCCAACTTCACTATTTCCCATTTGCCCATCAGGTAGACCAACACTCATACCATCTGTTAATAGATTAGAATTAGGGTATTTTTTATATAGAGAATCTATAAATGGAGTATTTGCGTTTTCTATTGCTGAAACTTTGGGATCAGGAGATTTCCCCCACCCATCTAAAATCATTAAAATTACCTTTTTGTTCATCATTAAAATTATTTACTTTTCAAAAGTAGCACCATTTATTAATTCATAGAGAAATATATATTATTTTTTTAACTTTTTAGATAGACTAAGGGTAGATGTTTTAATTAAAACCTAAGCTTTAACATTCTATGTTAAAATTATGTTATACTTAATTTTTTGTGAAACATAACTGATTAAATAGCGTCTTTTAGTTGTAATCATATATTACACTTCATTAATCAAAAAAAAACAATCATTATGAAAAAAACAATTTTAACTGTATTTAGTCTATTATTAATTACGGTGGGTGTAACAAAAGCAGCAACAATAAAGAAAGCAGATGTATCAGCAGAGTATATAACCTCTTTAGATGTTGATTTGTTATGTAAGGCAATTATAAAAGGAGATATAGAAACTGTACACAAACTTATAGAGTTTGGAGAAGATTTAAATAAAAAATCCTTAGGTAAGACACCTTTAATTTACGCAGCACGTTACAATAGAGTAGAGATTTTACAGTTATTATTAGCTAATGGTGCAAATCTTAAAACTAAATGTGATAAAGGTCGTAATGCTTTGGACTATGCAGAATTATCAAATGCAAAAGAAGCAATGGCTGTTTTGGAGAAAGCAATGTTAGATGCTAAAAAAGCAAAGAAAGCAAGAAAGAAAAGAAAGTAGAGTTCATTCAAAAATCAACTTTTTAATAATCCCATTGAATTTTACTCAATGGGATTTTTTTTTGAATAGAACCAATTGTCTATATTATATATGTTTGTTTTTTACAAGAAGTGATTAACTTAAAATTTAAATCCTGTAAATGCCCGGTACAAAAAAGCATATAATGAAATAGATATAAGTGTAAAGCAGAAAAAAGAATATACTTTTAATATTGTAACAGCAATGCCTGGTTTACAATCATTAAAAGCATTTGAGTAAATTTTTTTATAGTATAATAGCCATTCCATATAATCTCATTTTTTTGAAATATTATAATTCAAAGCAATAAGAGCTAATAGATGGTAAGATTTAATCTTTGGGATTAGGCAAAAGTACGAAAGATGAATGAGATTAATTGCTTTTTAACACTATTTTAGTTTTTTACTTTATATTTTGCAATTGCTTCTTCTATCTTTTGTATTCTGTTTTCTGGATCAGGGTGTGTGCTTTGAAATTCAGGTTGTCTGTTAGGCCCTGCTGCAGCTTTTAGAATTTTCATTACTTCAATCATTTCTTTTGGGTTATAACCAGCCTCAATCATAAATAAAACACCTAATTCATCACTTTCTAGTTCATCACCTCTACCATTTTTCAATAGTGTGTTTTGTCCAATGCCACTAACTAATCCGCCCATATCTCCGCCAACAGATGCACCCATAGTCAAGGTTTGCCAGAAATCACTATCTGCAATTCTTTCAGCAGAATGCCTGCCTATTACATGTCCTATTTCATGTCCTAAAACTCCAGCTAATTGCGCTTCGTTTAATTTAGAAAATAAAGCGTAAGTAATAAATATTTGTCCGCCAGGTAGTGCAAATGCATTTATAGTTTTGTCATCTGCAAGTAAATGAAAATCATATTTGTAGGGGGTGTCTTTGGCAATACTACTATTTACCAATTTATTTCCGATGGCATCTACAAAAGATTGCATCTTTTGATCTGGGTATAAACCACCATATTGTTGTGCTATTTCTGGGGCACTTTGTAACCCTATAGCAATTTCTTGTTCTGTGTCTATACTAATATTTTGAACACGTCCTGTATATGGGTTTTCTTCTTTGTTATTGCAACGCTTTATAAAAGCAAAGGCAATGATAACCAACCCTATGATTATTCTAATTTTCCAATTACCTCTTTTCATTTTATTTGTAGTTCTTATTTAAGGAACTAAATTACAAAAAGGGTTACAAAAGTTTAGAATTTATGTCTAAAATATTATCTATTATATAAGATTTAATAAAGCTAGAAGTAAAATGTTCACTACCTAATAAATCTTGTTCTTGCAATAATTTCATAATATTTTTTTTCCTAAATTGAGCCAACATTGGTATAGATATTGGGGCATAGCTATAATGCCATGGCTCATATTTAAACCCTCTCCGTTTTTTATTGTCCGTATAGACTAAATAGAAACCATATTTGTTAGCATTCTCATCCATCCAAATTTTTAGATTTTCAAAAGGACCGCCATTTTCAAATTTTTTAGGTACTAATAAACCTCCTGTGGTTTTTTGATAACCATCTATAATATCTATATCTGTACCCCAATGGTGCCGGCTAGTACCAGGAATGGTAGAGTATTCAATTATTTTCTCAATTGCTTTTAATGGTGCTAAGTTTTGGTCTTCTGTATATTTTAGATATTTACGTTCCCATATAGCTTCTTGTCTGTTATAGTTTCTATAGCTAGAAACTATTTTTAAATCTATACCATCACTATATGCTGCAACTTTCATTTTAAGAAATGAATCATAGGCTTCTTTTCTTAGGTTAATGTTTTTACCAAATAGTTCAATATCTACTTGTCCCATTAATTCTTGTATTGAATATTCCGTATCTTGCTTTTGTGCAAAAATAATATGTGGTGCCGCTAATGCGACTGTACCTATAATTCCACTTTTTAGAATAAATGATCTTCTTTGCATAACTATTGATTTAAATTTTTGCACATAACAATATGCGATCCTACATTAGGTATATCAAAAATACGGCCATTTTTAGAATAACCACAAGTAATATAAAATGGAATTGCACTTTCTCTGGCATTCATCCATATAATAGAAATGCCCTTTTTACGTAAAATTGTTTCTGCATATATAATAATTTTTTTGCCATATCCTTTTCCTTGGTATTCGTTTAAGATGGCCATACCTCGTAACTGGTATGAATGTTTGTTGGATATTTCTAAGTTTTTTACCTTAAATAAGGATACAATGGCAATTAAATTATTATTGTAAAAACCGCCAATGTGTATGGTTGTATGTAAATCATCTCCAAGGAAAATGCAAGACGAAATAGGTTTTCCTGATCTTAAAATAGTATGCCTTATGGGGTAGGTTTCTTCAGGAGAAATTAATTTAAAAACAAGATTATTTTGTTCTTTCATAAAATGAATGCTATGTAACAAAAATACATATTAACTCGTTGTGCATTTTAATCAAATTCTATTAATATGTATCTAGAATAAGAATTTTTACCCTCAAATTAGTTCTCGATACAATTTTTGTGCCTCAAAATTACTCGAACCGACATTTAGGAAACTATTTGACTCAAAATACACAACAGATGTGTATACTATTAATTTTTAACCTGAGTTTGATTTTAAAAGCCTAAAATTATGATTGTGTTTCGTATATATGGTATTTTTACTTTGTGAGGTAGAGAAAACCTTGAAATTCTAATTTTAAATCATCTAAAAATACCAAATAAAAATAGACGCCATTTGGTAAGCCTTCGTTTCTTTTGTAGACTAGATTATTAATATTAGAAAACCCATTAAATTCTCCTTTATAGTTATTTTTTTCAAATACTTTAAGTCCGTTTCTGTCAAAAATGCGAAGACGATTGTTTGGTGACTGCTCTAATTCTGGTATAACAAGAAAATCGTTTAAACCATCACCATTGTTAGTAACTAGGTAGTTACTAAGTTCCAATAACTCTGTGGGAATTGCCATTTTTGCAAATGTAATTACTTCATAATCATTAGGGATAAAGGTTTTTGAGGTAACTGCACCTTGATTTAAATCTCCAATGGCATCTACGCTACCAAGATTAACCCATCTTCTTTGCGCTCTATGCCAACCAGTAATACCAACTTGGTTGTATTCATCTACAAGACTACCTATGTCACTGCGTTCATTCCATGAAATGCTTACCGTAGATGGTATGCTTCCGTCTATGTCCCAATATTCAATAGTACTAACGGCTCTTACTTCTTTTTCTTTGCTATTGGTATTAAAGCTGGTATTAAATGTGGTAGGGATGTTTGGATCTCCAAAAAAATAGGCACATTTGGCAGTTGGGTTTTCACTGTCTGACTTTAAAGTAAGCGGTCTTATATAGTTTGCATCACCAACCGGGAAAAAGAAATTTTGCTTTTGCTCTATAGACATATAGCCATCTACTTTAGAAAAGTTAGTCTCGCCATTGGTAAATGCATCTGGTAGTAATTTAATATTTTCTATAGGGTTGTTTCTATAGGTTTGTATATTGCCGTCAATAAAGTTTAAGGCATTGGTTACATCTATAGAAGTTTCTAAAATTACATTGCCAAAAAACTTATAAACTTCTACATCATAAAAAACGGGAGCAAAAGCCCCTGATACTGTTGAATTGGAAATACCATAAAAACCTACTGTGCCTAAATTTTGATTAAAAGTGGCATCATTAATTAGGTTGGTATGAAAACCAATAGCACCTGTATCATGAATACGAATGTTGCCACTATTGTATAATGCACTTTGTGCATAAGTAGCTGTGGTGGCTATAAATAATATAAAGTAGAGTAGTTTTTTCATACTAGTTTATTTGTTGCCAATTGGTTCCATCACTTTGTAGTTGAGTTACACCTACAGGGAGACTGTTAATGGATGTTCCTGTGCTATTTACATAAGTAATATCTGTTGTTACAACTCCTCCAGAAATATTTTTTAAAATTAGTATTTGACCAGTACTTGCAGTAGAAGGAAAGGTAACATTGGTTATAGTTGTTCCTGAAAAGATAACTGTATGGTCATCTTCCTCTAATACTGCTGTTGTTCCAGTATTAATGTCTCTAATTCTTGTTGAAAATGCCCCTCTAACTGTCACATTTGTGCTGCTGCCATCTTCTTTAATTCTAATTGCTTCTTGCCCTCCTGCAACTAAAACAAGTTCGTCTGCATTATCTCTAAACATACCTGTATCTTCATCACCAAAAAAACTATAAGTAGGATTTGTCATATTTCCCGCGGAGGAATTAAAAATTCTTTCAGACCTGATTGCGCCATTTGCAATACGTAATTTAATTCCTGTTCCTATTGTGTTTGTGCCAATACCAAACCTATTGTTTCCTGCATCCCAAAATAATTGGCTGTTATTTTCAACTAAATTGCCACTTCCATCAGAAAAGAAAATAGAACCAGCAGTTCCTGTTGGAATTCCAGTATTGACATCTTCCCAAGTGGCAATACCAGCACCATCTGTAGTTAAAACTTGTCCAGCTGTACCATCTACATTTGTAATTGTATTATCCCCAATTATTGCAGTACCTAAAGTTGTTAATGTGCCTGTTGTTGATACATTAGATGTGAAAACCGGATTAATTTTAGAACCATCAATAGCAGCAGCAGCGTTTATATCTGCATTTACAATAGTTGCATCCAATATTTTATCAGAAGTTACAGCTCCAGTGTTAATGTCAATGGTCACGTCATTAAAAGCAGCATCAGTACCATTGGTCACATTTAGGTCAGTGGAGGTAATATCTCCATCGCCAGTGATTGAAGTGGGGTCTATTTCTAAGGATCCGTTAACATTTTGAGTTAGTCCAGTTCCAGCGACATCTGCATTTATTTTAGTCCTATCAATAGCATCTTCAGCAACATCTACTGTTGCAATTGTACCATTAAGAATATCTTCAGAAATAATGGTTTCGTTTTCAATTTTAGCACTGTTAATGGCATTATTGGCGATATCTATATTGAGAATTGTAGCATCCAATATTTTATCAGAAGTTACAGCTCCAGTGTTAATGTCAATGGTCACGTCATTAAAAGCAGCATCAGTACCATTGGTCACATTTAGGTCAGTGGAGGTAATATCTCCATCGCCAGTGATTGAAGTGGGGTCTATTTCTAAGGATCCGTTAACATTTTGAGTTAGTCCAGTTCCGGCTACGTCTGCATTTATTTTAGTTCTATCAATAGCATCTTCAGCAACATCTACTGTTGCAATTGTACCATTAAGAATATCTTCAGAAATAATGGTTTCGTTTTCAATTTTAGCACTGTTAATGGCATTATTGGCAATATCTATATTGAGAATTGTAGCATCCAATATTTTATCAGAAGTTACAGCTCCAGTGTTAATGTCAATGGTCACGTCATTAAAAGCAGCATCAGTACCATTGGTCACATTTAGGTCAGTGGAGGTAATATCTCCATCGCCAGTGATTGAAGTGGGGTCTATTTCTAAGGATCCGTTAACATTTTGAGTTAGTCCAGTTCCAGCGACATCTGCATTTATTTTAGTCCTATCAATAGCATCTTCAGCAACATCTACTGTTGCAATTGTACCATTAAGAATATCTTCAGAAATAATGGTTTCGTTTTCAATTTTAGCACTGTTGATTGCATCATTGGCAATGTCCGCATTTACAATAGTTGCATCCAATATTTTATCAGTAGTTATAGCATCATCAGCAATCTTACCAGTAGTTACATTTAAATCTGTGATTTTTGAAGTAATTACCGCATCATCAGCCAATTTTACATCAGTAATTCCGCCATCCGCAACGGAAATTCCAACAGTTTCTAACAAAGCGCCCGTTGGTGTTCCTGTTAGTGTAATAGAGGCATCAGCAGTTAAGTCTTGTCCAGCAATATTATTTGCATTTAAAGGACCCCATTCTACAATTCCATAGGTGTTTGTTTGTAGAACTTCATTTGCGTTGCCAGATTGTATTTTATTTGTTGTTACTGCATTGCTTCCAATTTTAAGTGCAGAAACACTGCCATCACTTAAATGTCTGGTTAAAATTGACGTATTGGCTATTTGATTTCTTCCAACTGATCCACCTTGTATAGATTCTCCATGTATTAAGCCTACTTCTATGTTTACATTATAAGGGTTAGTTTCTGTTATTATAATTCCACTGGGGTAATTACTTCCTTGATTGCCTGTGTAATTTGAAGAAAAAGTTGGAATGGTAAAAATTGTTTCAACTCCTTCAGAATTTGTAAAAGTATAAGTGTTTGGTGATGTTTCTTCTAAACTAATATTTTCAGCCTTTTCAGTTTCACATAAATTAACCCAAACAGTGCCATCATAATAGTACACACAAGATGTATCTGTATTATAGACTAATGCACCATTAAGGGGGGTCATATCATTCATTTGTGTGGTAGTAACACGTGTAATAACTAATGCTTTAGTTGTGCTTTCTAATTCTAAAACAGAATTATTGTGAAGGTTTTGTGGGTTTTCACCTATTTTAACTTGGGCTACTATATTTGTAGATAAGCAAAGGCTAAAAAATAATCCAAAAACTAATTTTTTCATAGATATAAATGGTTAATTACAAAGTATAACATAAACATACAAAAGTAAAGGAAACTAATTGCACAGCCTAAAACTAAGGTTAAAATATAAGATGAATTCGATAAAAGGTAAGACTTGCTAATGAGTAGTTTAGAAATTTATTTTTTTTGTTTCATATGGTAATTTTCCTGCTTCAAAAACACGAACGCTTAAGTCACCTTTTACCTTAATATCTGTATCGTTTACAAGTATAAAACTTCCTTCTCGTAAACCAATTACAGGGATTTTGTTAAAGCAATGAAATTCTTTAATACGTGTCTCCCTAGTTTCTCCGTTATGTGTGCTGTTTGGGTTTGGGTCTAAATAATGTGCATTAATATTAAAGTTTACCAAGTGCATTGTTTTAAAGCTTGGTGGGTATACAATTGGCATATCATTGGTTGTTTGCATATTTATACCTGCTATGTTGCTGCCAGCACTGGTACCCATATAGGGTGTTCCGTTTTCTGCTTTTCTTTTTATGCTATCTAAAATGTTTAGCTTATACAGTTGTTGCACCAATAAAAAAGTATTTCCGCCGCCACAAAAAAGAGCCTCAGCAGTGGTAATGCCTTCTTGTGGATTTTCATATGTATGCAAGCCAATAACTTCTTTGTTAATCTTTGCAAAAGCAGTGGCTACTATTTTTGTGTAATCTGTATGTGATATGCCACCTGGTCTGGCATAGGGTATAAATGTAATTCTATTTATGTCATTAAAAAAAAACACTAATTCTTCTAGTAAATAATCTAGATAGTTTTCGCCAAATAGAGTAGAGGTACTCGCTAATAATAATTTTTTCATATGGTATTATTTGTATGGAAACATTTTTGTTATCATAATTCTATTTTACAAATTAACAAAAGTTTAATGGTACACTATTTTTTTTGAGTGTAAATTGCATTTATTTATATTAATAGGGGGTTAGATTTCTTTTCCTTTCACTAAAAATGATTTTATGAAAAAAATAGCACTTGGACTATTCCTTCTTTTTACAACCATAAATCTTGTTGCACAAGAAATAGATAGAAGCATTCTAAGGGGAACAGTAATATATAGGGATATAAATGTGCCTGGATTAGATGTAATTAACATTACTGCTGAAGATGCAACAATTACGGATAGTGATGGTGACTTTGCAATTGCTGTTGCTATAGGTGATCAATTGGCTTTTACTGCGGTTAATTATAGAATACAGATTATTACTATAACTAAAGAGATTATAGCAAAGAATAGATTAATTATTGATGTAAAAGAAAAAGTAACTGAATTAGATGAGGTAGTTGTAAGTCCAGAAGATCAGGAAAAATTTATAAACGTAAAAAATGAGGAGTTTAAAGAATTTAATTATGAAATAGACCGTACCACTAAAGTAGAAAACATTGCGCAGACTGATGCGCAGCGTGGTATGCAAAACGGAATTAATTTTGTAAATATTTTTAAAGCTTTACTAAAGTCTAAAAAGGATAAGAAGGACGTTACAATGCCAAAATTAAAATTAAGCAAGGTTTTAAGACAGGTATATGAAGATAGTTTTTTTGTAACGGACTTGGGTATACCACAAAATAAGATTGATGCCTTTCTGGTGTATTGTGATGATAAAATACCATCACAAGATTTATTAAAAAAGTCTAACGAATTTCAATTAATAGATTTTTTGGTTACACATAGTAAAGCATATTTAAAGTTATAATAGTTGAAGAATAGTTTACTCTTTTTTTGTTGTTTATTATATGGCTTTTCTGTACTTGCGCAAAAACCTATTGCCAAGAATTTAGAAGGTGTTGTTGTTTCTAAAAGTAAAGATATAGCAGGTGTGCATGTTATAAACATAACTACTGAAAAAGCAACAATTACAAATAATAAAGGCTTTTTTTCTATCCTAGCGAGTATAAATGATACTCTAGTTTTTTCTGCAATACAGTATAAAAAAACATATGTTATAGTTGACCAGAACAATTATGCTCAGAATGATTTTATTATATATCTTAAGGATCAAGTGACAGAATTGGACGAGGTTATTTTAAATAAAAGTACCTTGATTACTGCAAAAAGTTTGGGTTTGCCTAATGCAGATGCAAAAGTGCTACCGCAAAGTGAGCGTTTGTTACATGACGCAGATCATGGACCTATGTTTGGTGGTTTAAGCGTAAATTTTAATAAGCTTTTAAATGCAATTAGCGGGCGCACAAAGATGTTAAAGAAAAGAGTAGCTAGGGACCAAAAATATGCTCGTTCTCAGGCAATTCGTAATTCGTATACCGATTCAATTTTTACAACAGACTTAAAAATACCTGCACTTAAGATAGAAGAATTTATGCTTTTTTGTGAAACAGATGAGAATTTTAATAATATCTCTAAAGCCAAAAATGATTTCATTGTATGGGATTTTTTAACCAAAAAGAGTATTGAGTTTAAAAAAATTAAAAACTTAGATTAAAGTAAACCTAATAAGTTATATGGTTAAAAAGTTATTTTTTTTACTTTTCTTTTTTTTGCTTCAATTGCTTATTGCCCAAGAAACCGTAAAGAAAATAGAGGGAGTAATTGTAAATGAAAATAATGATGTATCTGGAGTTCATATTTTAAATATATCCAGTGATAAAGCCACCATCACTAATCTAAATGGGCATTTCTCTATTCCTGCTAAGTTAAATGATACTTTGGTTTTTTCAGCAGTACAGTTTAAAAAAGAAACTATTGTTGTTTCAGAAATAATTATGGCCTTGAATGTTCTAACAGTTGAGTTAGAAACCATAGTAATGGAATTGGACGAGGTAATTTTGAATAAAAGTACCTTGGTTACTTCAAAAAGCTTAGGGCTGCCAAATGCAGATGTAAAAGTATTACCACAAAGTGAGCGTATGTTGTATGATGCAGATCATGGTGAGTTTGTTTATTATTATGCAATTGGGCTATCAATTAATGTTAATAAAACATTGAATAAGATAAGTGGCCGTACGAATATGCTTAAAAAAAGAGTAGCTAGGGACCAAAAATATGCTCGTTCTCAGGCAATTCGTAATTCGTATGCCGATTCAATTTTTACAACAGACTTAAAAATACCTGCACTTAAGATAGAAGAATTTATGCTTTTTTGTGAAACAGATGAGAATTTTAATAATATCTCTAAAGCCAAAAATGATTTCATTGTATGGGATTTTTTAACCAAAAAGAGTATTGAGTTTAAAAAAATTAAAAACTTATATTAAAGTAAACCTAATAAATTATATGGTTAAAAAGTTATTTTTTTACTACCATTTTTTACTTCAATTGCTTGCTGCCTAAGAAATCGTAAAATTTTTAGGAGGAATAAATTAAGATATTAATTAAAAATGGCATACCATTTGCTTATTTTTGAGGGTTAGAAAATCTATAATATGTTTAAAAGAAGCTATTTAATTTTATTATTGCCACTTTTTGCTTTTGTTGCAGTCCATAAGTATTATGTTAGTGTAACCAATGTAAATTATTCAGAAAAGGAAAAAACACTACAAATAACATCTAGGGTCTTTATAGATGATTTTGACAAGTTACTAAAAGAAAGGTATGACATAACTGCAAATTTAGCAACTAAAGAAGAAAATACCACGGCAGAAACATTTATAAAAAAGTATTTAAAAGCTAAATTTCATATAACTATAAACGATAAAGAAGTAGTAGTTAATTATATTGGAAGAGAGTATGATAATGACATTATAATATTGTATTTAGAAGTTGAAAACGTAGATTTAGAGAAAATAAAAAGCGTAGAAATAGAGAACAACATACTTACAGATATGTTTTCTGAGCAAAAAAATATTGTACACTTTAAATTTAAAGAGAAGAAGAAAAGTTTTGTGCTTATTAAGGAAAGTAATAAAGGAATGTTAAAATTTTGAAATTACTTTAACAAATCACTAAAAAAGTGTTAATTTTCGGCGACTAAAAAACAATTGAAAATGAACAAAATCAAGTATTACCTAACTGCTGTTCTATTTATGTTTGTAAGCATAATAATGGTACAGGCACAAGAAAAAACAGAAAGAGAAGCTGGTCATGAAAACCAGAGTAAATTTAGACAAATGTATCAAGAGTTTTCAACTCCAAATGCATATAGGTCTGCATCTGGAACTCCAGGACCAGATTATTACCAACAGCAAGCCAATTACAAAATGGATATTGAGTTAGATGATAAAAACTCAAAACTATATGGAGAAGAAACTATTACTTACATAAATAATTCTCCGGATGATTTAGAATTCTTATGGGTACAGTTAGATCAAAATGTACGTGAAAAAAACAATAAATCTGCTTTAAGAAATAGCACACAGCTTTCAGAGGCTATGCCAGTTAGTCAATTTACTGGCACACATATATCTGAAGGATTTGATGGAGGTTTTAAAATACAGTATGTAAAAGATGCTAACGGAAAGGATTTGCCTTATACCATTAATCAAACAATGATGCGAATTGATTTGCCTTCTGCATTAAAGAGTAAAGATCAAATTTCTTTTTCTATAAAATGGTGGTACAATATTCCTGATCATACAGTAAATAGAGCTAGATCTGGATATGAATATTTTTCTAAAGACGGTAATAAGGCCTATGTAATAGCACAATTCTTTCCTAGAATGGCTGTTTATAGTGATGTAGACGGGTGGCAAAATCATCAGTTTTGGGGCAATGGAGAGTTTGCACTTCCCTTTGGAGATTATGAAGTAAACATAACTGTTCCTGCAGATCATATTTTAGATGCAACAGGAGTGCTTCAAAATAGAAAAGAAGTGTTTTCAAAAGAAATGATGAAACGTTACGAAAAAGCCACTAAGTCTTTTGATAAGCCAGTAATGATTGTAACACAAGAAGAAGCAGAAGCTGCTGAAAAATCTTTTTCAACAAAAAAGAAGACTTGGAAGTTTAAGGCACAGAACGTAAGAGATTACGGTTTTGCAACTTCTCGTAAGTTTATTTGGGATATGCAAAACGTTAAGTTAAGCAATGGTAAAACTTCTATGGCAGTATCATTATACCCAAAAGAAGGTAATCCATTATGGGAAGAATACTCTACAAAAGCAGTGGCACATACACTACGCTCATATTCAGCACATACATTTGATTATCCTTATCCAAAAGCGATTTCTGTTCATGCTAAAAGTCAAGGTATGGAATACCCTATGATTTGTTGGAATTTTGGAAGACCTAATGAAGATGGAAAGTATTCTGACAGAGTTAAGTTTGGTATGATCAGTGTTATTATACATGAAGTTGGTCATAATTTCTTTCCAATGATTGTAAATTCAGATGAGCGTCAATGGGCTTGGATGGATGAAGGGTTAGATACTTTTATGCAATATATTGCAGAGCAGGAATTTGGAGAAGCTTATCCTGAAGCTATTGCTCCTAATAGCAAGTATCCATCAAGAAGAGGGCCGGTAGCAAAGATTATTCCTTATATGGCAGGTTCACAAAGTTATTTGTCGCCAATTATGTCCAACCCAGAAAACGTATATCAATTGGGGCCTAATGCATATGGTAAACCAGCAACAGCACTAAACATCTTAAGAGAAACAGTAATGGGTAGAGAATTGTTTGATCATGCGTTTAAAACATATTCTAATCGTTGGAAATTTAAGCACCCAACCCCAGAAGATTTTTTCCGTACAATGGAAGATGCATCTGCAGTAGATTTAGATTACTTCTGGAGAGGATGGTTTTATAGTACGGATTATGTAGATATGGGAGTAAAAGAAGTTAAAAAATATCAAGTATCCAATACACCTCCAAAAAGAATTAAGGATGCTATGAAGCAAAGAAATCTTAAATTAGAAGACTTACCTCCATTAGTGTTTTTAGCTGAAGTGGATGGAGAGAATTATGACGCTAGTTTAAAAGGAAAAAATCCATCAGACATATCTAAACCTCTTAAAGAGTATATGATGGATAACTTAACTGAAGCAGAGAGAGCAGCAGTAAAAGAGCCTAAGTTCTTTTATGAAGTTACTTTTAACAAGCCAGGAGGTATACCAATGCCTTTAATAGTAGAATATACATATGCAGATGGTACAACAGAAAACGTTACTTACCCTGCGGAAATATGGAGAATGAATGATAAAGAAGTAAAAAGAGTTGTTGCTTCTCAGAAAGAATTAGTAGGTGTTGTTGTAGATCCTAAGGCAGAAATTGCTGATATTGATACAACAAACAATTCTTGGCCAGCTAAGGAAGTTAAATCTGGTTTTGATAAATTTAAAGGGAATACGAAAAAGTAGTTTTAAAACCTAAAAAATAGAAGACCCTACACTTGATAAATATTCAAGATGTGGGGTTTTTTTATGGTACAAATAAAACTTCTGATTATATTTGTATTATGTATTCAGCTTTTTTCTTATTTATTAGTGGAGGAGAAATCTTCTTCATTATATTTATAGTAGTAATGGTCTTTGGTGCAGATAAAATTCCAGATATTGCTAAAGGCTTAGGTAAAGGTATGCGTCAATTAAAGGACGCAACGGAAGATATAAAACAAGAAATAACTAAAAGTGCAGAAAAGCAAGGTATAGATACTAGTTTTGCCAACGACATAAAAGATGGTCTAAACAAGGTAAAAGAAAATGTAGAAGATGTTACTGGCGTAATTAAAAGAAAATAATTACATACTTAATATACTCTTTTGTACGGGATAGAGTAATGTTTTGTTTCTAAACAATCTAAATTCTTTTACTATCATTATTATCAATACTAATACATTAAATTCTTCTGGATACTCTATTTTTATAAAATAAACAAAAAGAGAAGTCGTATTGAAAGTAATGACCTGAGTTCGGTCTAAGAATTTGATTAAAAAAGCTCTCATATTGAGTGATTTTTCATAGTGAAACTAATAAAAATTGTATAGACCTTTCGGCAAGCTTAAGACGACAAAGCTTTTGTTTTAAAATTTACTTGTCTTAGTTACAATCTTCTATCGAAATTTAATTATTGAACACCCGTATTTAGTGATATCATTAATACGTTACACTGAATTTATTTCAGGGACTCACATTATTGTGTTGATTTAAAGCGTTATGCATTCTGAAACAAGTTAAATGATGTAATTTCAAGTTTATAAACCTTTACGGACATAAAATTTGAATTAAGACTTTTGTAAATTTTCTTGTATTGAGATCGCTTAGGTTACAAAACCCTACTTAGTGTAAGTCCGTCTCTTATGGGTAACAATACAGTTTCTACTCTAGTATCTTCTTTTAGCATTTTGTTGTAGTCTAACAATACTTTAGTAGCTATGTCTTTTGGATGTAACGGTTCAACTACTTTGCCAGACCATAAAACATTATCAGACAAAATAATACTACCAGGTTTTGTTTTTTGTAGCACTGCTTCAAAATATGCGGGATAACTTCTTTTTTCCGCATCAATAAAAACCAAATCAAATTTAATGTCTAGTGTTGGAATAATATATAGAGCATCGCCTATATGGGTAATGATGTTATTATTATACCCACTCTTTTTAAAATACTTTTGTTGTATACTACTAAGTTCCTCATTTACATCTATAGTGTGCAAAAAGCCATTATTTTGCAGACCTTCTGCCAAGCATATTGCTGAATAACCTGTATATGTACCTATTTCTAATATATTTTTTGGATGTATTATTTTAGATAGCATGCTAAGTACACGCCCTTGAAAATGACCAGTAAGCATTCTAGGTTGTATAACCTTTAAATGTGTTTCTCTTGTAAGCTCTTGTAAAATTTCAGGTTCGTTTTCAGAGTTATTGGCAATATAGCTCTCCAATATGGGCGACAAAAAATGCATAAATTATTATTTGTTTATTGCTTTAACATTTGTGAAAAATAATTTAAAATTACTTTCAGCATTTTTATGATCTAAGGCAATTTTTAGTCCATTAATGTCTTTGTAGTTCTCCCAAGTTGTAACCATAGAAGGTTCTTTACGGTTAGATTTTCTAAAGACCCATTCTTTTATGATATAATCATCTTTAAAATAAAAGTCATAAGCGTCACCAGGAGTGTAACCTCCGTTACTTCCGTACACAATTGTTAGCATTTGCATTGGCTTTTTACTAATGGGAGCTTCAGATTCTTGTACGTGTTTGTATGTAATATTATCCTTGTCCCATACTAAGTTAAAGGGTGCTAGCAACCAAAATTTATCGTTTATAAAACTTCCATTAGCTTTTTTTGCAACACTATCCATTTTTTTTCTGTTGTATGCAATAGTGTCTTCAGTTGTCATCATTAAAACATCATTGTTTTTTGTGCGCCAACTCCAAGTACGTTCAAAATGATTGTCACCTCTATCTACGTTAAAAGTAAACTGTAACTGTTTAATGGTATTCCAATTCTCATAACCATGGGCATAAGCAATTTTTTCTAAAATGTTTTGTTCTAATTGTTTAGGTGTTGGAATATTTATTTTTTTCTCGTTTTTACAAGAAGTAAAAATTAGTATGGTAAAAAAGAAATAAAATAAGGTACGCATCATCATTAATTTTCTCAAAGATAATGTGTTTTAACAAACAAATGTATTTCTATTGTAATACTGTATTAACTCGTTGCACATTTTTGCATCTAAATAGTTTTATACCTAAGTTTAATCTAACTATTTGATTTAAAAAACCGTTGAATGGAGTAATTTTTCATAGTGAAAGGAATAAAAATTATATCCACCTTTTGGCAAACTCAGGATGACAAGACTTTTGTACTACAATTTAAGAGTACTCCTAACTAACATAATTTTATTAAATCAGATGTAAGTTTTTAGATAACGTACATATTATAATCAGGGATTAAGCGTTTTTCTACTATTTTGTGAATGTAATTTTACAGTTTAAGTATTCTAGTATCACACAGAAAAGTATAAATATTAAGTCTAACACCAAGCAATTCAACGAATTTTATTTATATGCTACAAAGAAAAATGTACTTTTGGTTAAAAAGATACAATTAAGAATTTAGATATGGCTTTACAAACAGAAACTAAAATATACATTTCAGGTACACCATTACTTTCATACAAAAGCTTAAAACTTGTACAACACATAGGCGCAAGCCACGAGTTAGAAATAGTATGCAGAACCAATGTAATAGAAAAACTATCAGACGAGTTTATAGGCGATAGCAAAGATTATATTGGCGATATTATAACCGTACAGATAAGTGCAGCCTCAGGATTTGGCACATACCGGGAGCTAGAATTTAAAGGAGTAGTTACCGGATTAAAATCCTCAAAGGGTTATGAATATAGCAGTGGAGATTTAATAACGCTCATAGCAAAAAGCCCTTGTATGCTAGCCAATGCCGCCAACCATTATGCCTCCTATAGCGATGTAGGACTTTTAGAAATTCTTGACCAAACATTTCAGAGATATGATCAAGGAAAACTAACAACAAATTTTTCTCCCCGAACAAGACAAACCATACAATATACAGTACAAAACAATCAGAGCGATTATAACTTTACAAAACGTTTAGCATCCTACTATAATGAATGGTTTTATTACAATGGCAAGCAGTTAGTATTTGGAAGCCCCAGTGATGAAGAAACCGAGCTTACCTATGGCGTAGATTTAAAAGAATTTACAGTAGAACTACTAACAAGATCCACTAGCAGCACCTACTTTACCAATGATTACCTTTCCAATGAAGTACACCAAAAAAACAGTGCAGAAGTCGCTATCCCATCAGAGGGGTATCACGGTTTTATGGATGCCAAATCTAAAGACCTCTTTCATAAAAGTACAAATATTTTTCATAACACCTATACAGACGGCACCCTTAAATCAAGATTAGACACCCAAGTAGCACAACATGTAAAAGCAAAATCAATAAACCAAGTAATAGCAAAAGGGCGTAGTGACAACCCAGGAGTAAACCTAGGAGAAGTTATAAGAATAAAGGGCTATGGTAGTTATAGAATTACCAGTATTACCCATACCAATATAGAAGGAGGGGTCTATATTAATACCTTTGAAGCCGTAGATGCTAATTTTGATGCTTACCCACTTATGGATATGCACAATTACCCAAAAAGTGAAGTAGAGATAGCTACCGTTATAGATAATAATGACCCCAAAGGTCTAGGTCGTATAAAAGTACAACTACCTTGGCAAAAGTCATTAGGAGAAACCACCCCTTGGCTACGTGTTATGACCCCACATGCAGGAGCAGACAAAGGGTTTCATTTTATTCCTGAAAATAGAGAAGAAGTAGTTCTGAATTTTGAGGGCGGTAATGCAGAACGACCTTTTGTAATGGGATCATTATACAATGGCTCAGCAAAGCCTAGTAGTTGGCAAAGTGATAAAAACGACATTAAAGCCATACGCACAAGAAGTGGGCACACCATAGAACTTAATGATGCTAAAGATGCAGAAATGATAACCATAACTGATAAAAACAGCAACATTATACGTATAGATACCGCAAACAACAATATAGAGATTTCTGCTTTGGAGAATATGACGTTAAATGCTAAAAATATAGAAATTAATGCCACAGAAGAAATAAAAATGAATGCAGGAACAAATATGATGACCAGAGTAAGTGATGATATATCTATATCTGCAAAAAATAGTACAGAAACTGTAGAAAAAGATAAAACAGTATTGGCCAAAGAAATTTTAGAAAATGCAGATAAGGTACGTATAGAGAGTGCTAAGGAAAATATGGAATTAGTAAGTTCTAAACAAGTAGATATTCAAGGAAGTGAAAACGTAAAACTATTTTAAAATTAAATAGCTCCAATTTATTTTTTGGTATTAACTAGTCTTGTACAAATGATAGAACAATTAATTTTTGGTGGATTTTATAACCTAAATCATGAAGTAGATATACTGCATACTAGAAATTATGGTATAACTATACAGCTTCATCAGAAAAATCAATTAGATCAAATTCGATATCAGATGAAAACTGTATGTGTCAAAAAAGCTGAAAATTGGATGTGGGAAGTTACTCTGGATAAAACGGCACTTTATGTAAATGATAAAATTCCTGATTCTTTTAAGCAACGCCTAGATGTAGACTTTGGTACTACTGTTTTGTATCCTATTAGTGTATGGGTAACTCCGTCTGGAATTATTAAAGATATAAGTGACACATCATTTTCAGCAATAACAAATCGTTTTAAAAACTTTAAAAAAAAGACACTTCGAGAAAATTCTGGAACAAGTATTGAACAGTATCTACTTTATCTAGAAAAAGGAATAGCAACCCCAAGAAAAATAATACGATATCTTATGTTTGATTGGTTTTGGTCGTTATACTTTGCTCCAATATATAACAATACAGCTAATAAACTTACAATGCCTTTACAAACTAATGCGCCTAGAGTAGCATACAATGGCGATATTATCGAAAAAACAGAATTGAGTTATTACAATACAAGACAACTTACATTTAATGGTAAGGTTTCTAACTCTTATTTTAACCAATACCCATCTACACAAGAATATAGGGCAGGAATAGAACTCTGTTATGATTTTGATTCTGATACGGGTATTATTGCTCATATCACTTCTGATCAAACCATTAAGGAAAAACGAAATCTGATACAACGTATACTGGTAAATATAGATCATTTACCAGAAAAAGATGTTATTATAAACCAAGAGGATAGCCATAATGCAAAAGAAACGCAAGAGCTTACTTTTAAAGACAAGGTAATAAAATGGTGGAACGCCTAAACCAAATTATATGAGTAAAAAAGAACATTTAGTATGTCATAGCGCACAATGCAATTGTCAGTTTGGGGATTTCCCAGACATCCTACAAGTAAGCACTCAGCAAAAACATTATATCAATGATAGCAATGGTTCGCAAAAACTAATAGCAACTCATATGGAGCTAGGGCAACCATTTATGGTCAACACATTTGGGCAATGTAAGTTACAACCTACAGGCAGTAGTTTTAAGCCCTGTCAACCAATGATTACTGCTTGGGATGGGTTTTATGACAAGGTGCAAATCGATGAAAATAATGGATATCCATTATTAGAGAGTAGCAAAGCTACTTGTGCCATAGCAGGATCACCCTGCGTATCCCTTATAACGCATGGGCAAGTAGCGGTGCCTGGTGTTAGTAATTTTGAAGAAACACCAGAAAATAAAACTGTTTCACAACAACTTAACCCAATACCTACAGCCTCTATAAGGGAGCAAAAAAAAGGATTGCAGTTTAGTATCCAAACCGCCAATACAATTGCTAAAGAAGAAGAAGAAGAAAGTGAGTACACTTTAGAAAGTACCTATATACACAATCATTTTAAAGCAGTGGCGCAAGAAAACATAACCAATTTTAATGCAGATACAAACAGTATAGTGTATCAATTGTATAAAAAAATAGTGGATGGAGCAATTACCAACCCTAGTATAGAAGTCATTAAAAATCCTGTTTCTAACCAACTAGTCAATTATGACACTGATACTAAAAATATTACTATATGGGAACACAGCCTTGTAGACATCGAAAATGATACCGATAAAAAAATAAAATTAATACAAGGACTTACAAACGCCTATAGCACCCATGTCAATACTCAAATAAAAGAAGAACTTACGATTAAAGATGAAATTGAAACCTATGAATATGATTTATTTAGGTTTGATGGTATCAATAACGCTACTATAATTATAGGTAAATTAACATCGCCAACCTACTCAGGAGATCTCGTTATTGATATCCCCGAGAAACCCAAAAATGGGATAAAAAAATGGAGAAATACAGGTGGGGGGCAACAAGCTGTACATAAGGTATATGATTTTGAAAATTTTGAAGCACAGTCCGCATCCCAAAGCCTGCATACGTTTCAAAACCCCAAAACACAACCTAAAGGTTGGCCTCCAAAAATTGGACTCAAATTTAGTTATAGCCTACAAGGGGGGTTTACTGCCAGTATATATGCAGGGGTTTCTCACCAAATTGCCCGCGCAGGAGATGCCCATTTAATGTCTAGTATTAATGCCGCATTAACCTATTATGGTAATGGCGCACCAGGAACCTCGGTAATGAGTCCACATTTGGTAACTGCCAGCCTTACCCCTGCCATGACGCTAGGCTATAAAACAGGTAATGCATTAAACCTTAATTTATTTAATAGTTTTACAGGATCAGGTGTTAATGTACCCTATGAGTATGCCTTTACCTGGGGCACTACAGGGGTGTTAAGTTCTGGTAAAGTAAGTAAATCGTATGACGAAAAAGGAAAACGTATAAAAGCTGAACACAACAAACATGATCATAACCATCGCCATCAAATCATTGGAGGTGCAGCTGCCAAAGTGGGTAATTTTATGATTTCGTCTTATAATGATATCTATAAACCCTTTTTGTTTTACGGTATGGATTCTGATCAATATTGGTCTGCAGGAGTACAATTGCAAGCCAAACTAAAACACCAAATGTATATGAGCTATGCCTTTAATCTGTATTATGGCAAATCTAATAACGAGATGCCCTATAACCTGGATAAAAACATAGCAGGCAAAAACTATGATTATCAAAACCTGTTTGAGGTACTCTTAAATCGTGGGCAAGAAACCTTTACCACAACTGATGCAGTGGGCAATAGCAACACCCAAACCAAATTTGGGTATGGTACCTTTTGGCCCTCTAATATGATGCACAATGCCATCCCATTTCCCGAGTTGCCAACACCCCCTACAGCACCCATACGGGAAAAGTATAAAGAGGCTACAGAATTTGAAGAAGCTAAAATAAAATATGAAGTAGATAGTAGAAAATATAACGAAAAAATGCAAAACTACACCATAAGTATACAATTGACGCCTAACCCTACCTTTCATCTTTTATTTGTAACCTATAAAAACGGAGAGAAAAATCCTAGCTGGCAACGTGTTAATACCTATATGAACGCAGGTATATCAGAACAAAGTAAAAATCTTCAACAATTCTACACATTAGATAAAAATTTTAAAAAGAAATAAATATGAAGCTAAAAAGTAATAGTATACTAATTCTGATTAGTTTTATT
>CANLIE010000016.1 GCA_947491225.1 uncultured Cellulophaga sp. | reverse complement strand
TGATAGATATAGATTTAATTTTCCTATGAAGTTAGAATTTTATCAGTTAAGAAACAAAAAGAAATAATTATGAAAAACTATTTTATACTATTATTCATTTTATCATTTTTAGTTTGTTGCAAAAAAACTATTAAAACAGACATCAATGATAGAATAGGGTATCACGTTTATTATTTTTCAATGCATGGTGAATATCATGTGATGCTACTAGTCGTTAATTTTACGAATCCAAAAAAACCTACCTTTAGTATTCTTGATCAAGGATATGTAGATAGAGGATCTAGTTCAAGAAACATTTCTTTTGCAAAAATAGATAAAACTTTTTATCATTGGCTCAAGCATTTTGGAAAAACAAACATAAACATGCTAAAAACATTCTATTATGGAAAATACAAAGAAAAAATTAATTACATATTCACTCTTATTAAGTTTCTTAATACTTGGTTGTACTTCCAAAGACAATTCTAAAACAGAAAAAAAAACGTACCTTGGTAAAAATTCTTTTAAAGAACAATTTCAGGACACCTCTATTATATGTAAAAATGACCCTTCATTATATAAAGAAATTGTAAAAAACTTACTTTATACAGATTCAATTTCCAATATATACTTAAAAAGGAAACAACAAAATATGATAAGTCCATTAGGAGGAGAATTAACTAAGTGTGAAAAATTACCATATAGTTATATAGATTATGTAGGAACTCTAAATGACTCTATAGCTTTCATTAAAGATATTATTAAGATAGATTCTTTCAAAAGAATAGAAAACTCGAATACTTATTTTACAGATCATAAATATGTTTATGCATACAGAGATTATCCTGTTTGCTATCCTGCGTTTTATCAAATTAATATAAATCCCAAATATAATAAAGTAATAGATTCTTTCTATATCAAAGACAAATTAGCAGTATATTGGAAAGGAATCAAAGTAGGCAATGCCGATTCTAAATCTTTTAAAAGTACCGTTTTTAAAAGCAAAAAAGGAGAAAAAATCAATCTAGCATATGACAAAAATTATATTTACTTCTATGATAAACCATATTCGATAGATAGATTTGAAAATCTTCCTTTAGAAAAAAACATCTTAGATTCTTTGAGAAATATATACTTTAAGTAACAACCATCATCATCAAGTTTTATCTAGACTTTTACGCCAATGATAATGAAGATGATTTTAATGTAGGAGAATATATAAATGTGCATTGTGGGAGAGTGAAGATAGTATTCAAATGGTGTGTTTGTTCAGAATGGGATACTATACCTTCAGTAATTCCTAAAAGTAAGTTTATAGGATGGGGGCATCCTGGAGTAACTAAAAATTGTTATCATTATTCTTTAGAACAATTAAGACAAATTGGTCATTGGGTTAAATCAGAAAGGTGGAATAAAAAGTGGGATGGAACAAAAGAATTGAATCATAACATTTATCAAATATTTTTAGAAACAGATGTTGCTGGAATGACTAAAAGGGTACAAAAAGATCAATTTAAAAAAGGCTATTAAAAATAAAATACCTGTGATGGTTGGTGCAGACGATGTTATTAAATTAAGTAATGATGATGAAACAACAGAACATTTCGTTGTGATTGTAGGAATGGGAACCGATAAAACTGGGAATTATTTCTTGTTTTATGACAACGCTGTGCCAAATAGCTCTATAAGAACACATAATGATAATAAACTCTATTGTAAATGTAATGATTCTAAACTAGAAGGAACAGGATCGATTCTTAATAGATACATACAAATGAATACAAGCAAAAAGAAATATACCGTGACACAAATACGAGAAACAAGATGAAAATTTTAACAATATTATTTTTAAGTTATTTTTTATTAACTGGATGCAAACAAAAAAATGAAAATTTTAATATTCAAAATTCTTTAAAAACTAGTTCAAAACTTCAAAACAAAAATAAAGAAGATACTAGAGATAGTTATACTCTAAAGTTTGAAAATGGAGATACCCTTAAGGTTGTAAGTAATTTTTTTCCACTGAAACCAATTGACTCATTTTCACAACAGAATAAGAATATAAGAGGAAAATATTTTTATTGCTTTAAAGGTGGCATCAGTCCAAAAATATCTAAAGTTCTAAAAAGCAATTTTGATATAAATACAGCTCATAGCATTATAATAAAAGTAGATACAGTTTTTTTTAATGGAAGAAAAAAAATAAATTGTTTAAAAGAAAACGATAGTATATTAATAGAATCTACTATATATACTTTTTACCAAAATAAAAAAGAAACTAATTTATTAATAATTGATGATTTTATTAAAATCAAGTAAAATGATTTGGAGTAAAACATATGTACTAGAACGGCCTAACCCTCAAAAAAAATTACCGTTGTTGGCATTAACAATAAAGAAGTTTTAAATAGCAATGGACAACCAGGCAACACAGATAGTCTTTTAAAAAGTTTTAAAGAAAGCCCTGTTGAGTATATAAAAAGTAAATGTTCTGATAATGGGTATTATGTTTTTATGGGTGCTTATAATGACGATTACCATTCATTTACAATTATTGTACACAAAAAAAATGAAGATTTTAGCTTTCAATTTGTAGATCAAATGGTTGGTGTAGAAAAATTAACATCTAAGGAAATTGAAAATGAATTTTTAAGAACAGTTTACGTCTGGAGAAATAAATATCCTATGAAATTAGAAATCTATCAGTTAAGAAACAAAAAGAAATAATTATGAAAAACTATTTTATACTATTATTCATTTTATCATTTTTAGTTTGTTGTAAAAAAACTATTAAAACAGATAAAGAAATTCCAATAACTAAAATTGTTGCTTCGGATAGCACACACACAAAAAATCAAAAGAAAAAAAAAGAATTACAGACCAAAAATGATTTTAAAAGTTTATTAAACTCAATTAAAGAGATTAAACATACTAATAATAAACATCAAGATTGGATGAGCAACCGCAGTGGTTTTATTGATAAGTTAATAGACTTAAACAGAGAGAACTTAATTGTTAAAACCACTAGTTATGAATATAAAAAAGACCTTAAATTTTACTTACACACCCTTACGCATACAAACGATACAATTTCTATTAAACCCTTTTTAGAAAATGCACAAGGGAAACCTACAGAAGGCTATACAAGAGAACGGGTTTTAATATTTGCAATGAAAAATGATAATCAAGCCAATTTTATTGATATTCCTGAAAAATTAAATCCTCTAAAGTTAAGAGAAGAATTATTGGACACTTTATATAAAAGGATAGATAGTGATGTTATTGAGTGTTACAGAACTAAAAAATGTGTCTACAAAGATTTACGAAAAGAAAAACCAGAATAAAGCACTGTTATAAGATAGCAACAATAATGGCACAGCAGGTAATACTGATATTGCCTTATAAAGTAATAAACTGGAAATAATCTATAGCCATTAGAATAAATTTAAATGACTCCTTATTCCAAAAAAAAGAATAAGGAGTCATTATTTTTCAATTAGAACACTATTATTAATCTCTTTAATTAATAAATAGCGGCACTTTAATTGAGAGACAATCTAAAACCAATATTTGAATTGCATACAAACTCATCAATTCAAAAAATAAGCCTTTATTTTAATTCTTATGATCATCCCTTACCTCTTGATTCCTATAAAAACAACAAGGGTGCAAACTATTATAAGCCTCATCTGTTGCTTTTAGTTTTTTTGTATCATGACCTACTGCAGCCACACTTTTCCGAATACTATCTAAATTAGTTTTTCGCGCATCAAAAATAAGTTTTAATTCATGTGTTTTCACATTCCAAGTAGCGCTCTTTACGCCTTTTGTTTTTACACACGCTTTTTCTATGCGCTCCTTACACATCATACATACTCCGTCTACTTCCAATGATGCTTTTTCGTTTTTATTTTGGGCAAATGCAATTGTTGAAAACAATATTGCCATTACTAGAATTGTTCTTTTCATAATTTCTTTATTTACTATTATCGTTTACTTTATTTTAAATCTTAACCCAGCATAATACATACTGCCAAAAATTGGACCATATACAAATGTAGTATCAAAATTAGCTCCAAAAGGGTCATCAGCTCCTAAAATAGGATTCTTTTGCTGAACATTTGTAATATTCTCTCCTCCCAAATACATTTCAAATTTAGATGAAAACACTTTGGTTACTTGGGCATTCAATGTTGCTACTGCTGGTGTAAGTTCTGGTAATTGGTACTGGGCAGGATTACTACCTGTTGATGAAAAACGCTGTTGCCCTAACCAATTAAAGGTAACATCAAACTTCCATTTTTTTATAAATTCATGTCCAAGAGTTGCATAAGATGCATTTGCAAAAAACCGATGTTTAGGTATTAACGGTTTTTCTAATTCTTCAAATTCATATTGTGTTTTTATATTATATAGTTTATATGCCAATCGCACATCAAAATTTTCGAAAACATTATGATTTACTTCAACTTGAAAACTATTTGCATAACTTTCTCCATCTAAATTATAAAAATTTATTTCTCTTGGATTTTCCCAATCCACAACTATTTGGTTTATAAAATCTGTCTTATAGTAATCAAAAGTAATGTTGGCCTTTCTTCCAAACAAATTAAACCCCTGTAAATAAGACACTCCATAATTCCAAGCTATTTCCGGATTTAGCCCATAAACGTTACCTCCAGCATTTTTTATATTTATATTTCGGGCTGTTCCAAATATGCTTTGATTTTCAGCAAAAATATTAGCGATACGTTTTCCGCGGCCAAAAGAAATCCTAAAAGCAGATTTTTCCCATGGCGAATAACGCGCATGTACTCTAGGTGTAATAAAAAACCCAAGTCTATTATGATTATCCATTCTAATCCCAGTTGTAACTGTAAGCTTTTCTAAGTTATCATATGCATATTCAAAAAAAGCACCTACAGAGTTATCTATTCTTTTAAATGACATAGCCGAAAGTAATTCATCATAATCATCATATGTAAAATTAACACCAGCTTTTATTTTATGCCTAGAATCACTAATTATGGAACTGTAATTAATGTTGGCATATACACTTTTATGTTCAATATCATAGATGTTTATTCCAAAGTAAGAATCTTGATTATGATTACTTATAGCAAACTGGACGCCTAAATTTTGCCAAGGTAGCTCTGGGTTTACATATCCAAACTTGGCTGAAAAATCAAACCGTTCTGTGTTTATTTCACTCCCCCAAGCATTAGTAGTCAACTTATCTTTTTTTGGGTTAAAATCCATTTGTCCAGTTTGTTTTTCATCATTCAAATATCTAAAATTAAAAAAGCTCACAAACCCCTTCTCATTATCTGTATACTGCCAACGGTTCATAATATTCATTTGACTGTAAATAGGTATATCCATAAAATCATCATTATTTACATCATGCTTTTTATTATGCGTATTTCCGTGCAAGTACAAACCTGTGTTCCATTTAGCACTCACTTTTTTATTTATATGCGTATTTAGTTCTAAACGCTCACTACTTGCCCCATATAGATTAAGAAAAAAAGCATCATCTCGTGATGGTTTTTGAAGTTCGGCATTAATTTGGCCTGCAATACTTTCATATCCATTTACTACACTCCCTGCTCCTTTTGTAATTTGAATACTCTCTACCCACGTACCAGGCACAAAACTTAACCCATAAGTTTGTGCAGCACCGCGCACTGAAGGAATATTTTCTGTAGCTATTAAAATGTATGGACTTGTTAAACCTAACATTTTAATTTGCCGTGTTCCTGAAATGGCATCTGCAAAATTCACATCTATAGACGGGTTAGTTTCAAAACTTTCAGACAAGTTACAGCAAGCAGCCTTTAGCAACTCATCATTACTTACAACCATTGTATTTTGCGCTTGCAAAAATAGTTTAGAAGTAGCCTCCCTTTTCGCTATTACTGTTACTTCATCTAAATTACTAATCGGTATTAATGTATGTCTAATTGTTTTAGATTCAGATACCATCAATGTATCTGATTTAAATCCTACAAAACTAACTACTAGCGCTTTATAATTATCCTTATATGGAATTGTAAATTTTCCATCTACATCTGTTACAACTCCTACTGTTGTATTTAACCAATACACATTTGCCCCTAGCAAGGGCAGATCTTTATTAACAGTATTTTTTTCCAGAATTGTTCCGCTAATGGTATTCTGTGATAACACTAATACAGGAAAAATCAATAGTATTAAAACTAATTTATGCATTTTGAGTATATCGTTTTCTTGTACGGTTTAGAAACCATACAAAACTTAATAAAATAAAAATCTAATTCTTGTCTAAAATTTTAATCCTGTTCATTACTATAAACAACATTAAATTCTTATTTTATATAAGAAATACCTGATCTAAGATACAAATGTCTATAACCCTTTCTGGCGGAGTATAATTTCTATAGGAACTCTTGATGAGTTCTAAATCATTAAAAAAAGTAAGGAAAGGATTAATGTTACTTATCAAAAATAACTGTTGCTGAATAAAAGAATCGCTTGCAGCTTTAGCTACTACGGTATCTAGCCCTTTAATTACATCTACAACTGCTTTACAACAATGACTCTCAATAACTCCATCTTTAGGTTCACATTTAGCTGAACAACAGTCTAAACCCTCTGAGAACATAGTAACACCAATAAGTTCTCCTCCACAAAAGTGTCTTTCTATTGTAAAAGACATTGTAGAGGCAAGTACTATAAAAACTAGTACCACAGAGAAACATTTATGAAATAATTGTTTTATCACTCTTCAAATTTATAAAAAATAAGTGTATTAACATCTAAAACAATAAGAACACTAAATACGTAATACAAAACAACTTTTATTTTTCTCTAAAATTTTAAACCATAACAAATACTTTAAACGCTTAACCCAAAAGTTTTAGACATTATAAAAAAGGTAAAAGTAATATTAGCAATGAATAAGCTATCCGTCAAGTTTTAGAGAAAAATATTTCTTACTTTAACTAGGTTGATTTTTATTTTAAAAAACAGTAAAAAAAAAATGAGTTAAAACTAGGCTCATACGTTGAAGAGCTAAAAATCAAATTATCATTCCGTTTGGCAATTGTGCCAGATATAAAAACCCAAGACAAAAAAACCCAAGACAATTATATAGCATTAAAGTAGAAGTAATAATTTCTACTTTTTATGAATGGAGAAAATATTGAACAAATAGACATAGATTATAACTCAATTGCCCCTTTTACTAAAGAAGATGAAACGTTTTTAGAGTTCATATGTGCCAAAGTTGCCAAAATTCTTTAAAACTTTATGTTTTTGTTAATAAACCATTACTTTATATAGAATCAAAAAAATTACTTTTGTGTTCTTATTCAATTCTTTAATAACAAGCACACAAAATGAGCACTACAAAAAAAGCTACATCAGCCTTAATTTCTGTTTTTCATAAAGACGGGTTAGAACCTTTGGTAAGAAAATTAAATGAATTAGGGATAACTATTTATTCTA
This sequence comes from uncultured Cellulophaga sp., assembly GCA_947491225.1. Taxonomy (GTDB): domain Bacteria; phylum Bacteroidota; class Bacteroidia; order Flavobacteriales; family Flavobacteriaceae; genus Cellulophaga. The sequence goes on along the minus strand of CANLIE010000016.1, from coordinate 54,371 downwards.
CCGGTGGTACGGAAAAATTCATTAAAGAATTAGGAATTAATGTTATACCTGTTGAAGATGTAACTAGCTATCCGTCTATTTTAGGTGGTCGAGTAAAAACATTACACCCAAAAGTGTTTGGTGGTATTCTAAACAGACAAGATAATGTGAATGACCAAGCACAGCTAGCTGAGTTTGAAATTCCACAATTAGACATTGTGATAGTTGATTTATACCCTTTTGAAAAAACCGTAGCAAGTGGTGCATCTGAACAAGATATTATTGAAAAAATTGATATAGGTGGAATTTCTTTGATTAGAGCTGCTGCTAAAAACTATAAAGATGTGCTTTGCGTTTCTTCTATGGAAGATTATAGTGAAGTCTTAGAAATAATCTCTTCAGGAAATGGGACAACTACTATTGAAGACAGAAAACGTTTTGCTGCAAAATCTTTCAATGTTTCTTCTCATTACGATACTGCAATTTTTAACTATTTTAACAAAGAAAAAAAAGATATAGTTTTAAAAATCAGTGAAACTAAAGGACAAGTTTTACGCTATGGTGAAAACCCACACCAAAAAGGATTCTTCTTTGGTGATTTTGATGCTATGTTTAGTAAATTACACGGAAAAGAATTAAGTTACAACAACTTGTTAGATGTAGATGCTGCTGTTAATTTAATGAACGAGTTTAAAGATGACGAACCAACCTTTGCCATTTTAAAGCACAATAACGCCTGTGGCTTAGCTTCTAGAAAAACATTGCACAAAGCATATATAGATGCCTTGGCAGGTGACCCCGTTTCTGCCTTTGGAGGTGTTTTAATTAGTAATAAAGAAATAGATAAAGCCACAGCAGAAGAAATACATAAATTATTTTGTGAAGTTATTATTGCACCTGGCTATGCAGATAGTGCATTAGAAATATTAAAAGGTAAAAAAAACAGGATTATTTTAACACAAAAAAATGTTACATTACCTGAAACAACAATAAGAACGTGCTTAAATGGTTTTCTTATGCAAGACAAAGATTATAAAACAGATACAGTAGCTAATTTAATAAATGCTACCGAAACAAAACCATCAACAGAGGAGATTGAAGATTTACTATTTGCATCTAAATTATGCAAACACACAAAATCTAACACAATTGTACTTGCCAAAGGAAAACAACTTTGTGCTAGTGGTACTGGACAAACATCTAGAGTAGATGCATTAAACCAAGCTATACATAAAGCAAAGTCCTTTAACTTTAACTTAAATGGAGCAGTAATGGCTAGTGATGCTTTTTTTCCATTCCCAGATTGCGTAGAGATTGCAGGCAATAATGGCATAACAAGTGTTATTCAACCTGGTGGATCAATTAAAGATCAATTAAGCATAGATTATTGTAATGAAAACAAAATTTCTATGGTAATGACTGGCACACGTCATTTTAAACATTAATTTTGCTACATTCGTCGATTAAAGTTACATTTAGTCCAGAAACCAATTTATAATACATGGGATTTTTTGATTTTTTTACAGAAGAAATAGCTATTGACTTAGGAACAGCTAATACTCTAATTATACATAATGATAAGGTTGTAGTTGATAGCCCATCAATAGTAGCTAGAGATAGAATTAGTGGAAAAATAATTGCTGTTGGTAAAGATGCCAATATGATGCAAGGAAAAACCCATGAAAATATAAAGACAATTAGACCTCTTAAAGATGGTGTAATAGCAGATTTTGATGCATCTGAAAAGATGATTAATATGTTTATCAAAAACATACCTGCCTTAAAAAAGAAATGGTTTCCACCTGCATTACGTATGGTCATCTGTATTCCATCTGGTATAACAGAAGTAGAAATGCGTGCTGTAAAAGAATCTGCTGAACGTGTAAATGGCAAAGAAGTATACCTTATTCACGAGCCAATGGCCGCAGCCATTGGTATAGGACTTGATATTATGCAACCAAAAGGTAATATGATTGTTGATATAGGTGGAGGAACAACAGAAATTGCCGTTATTGCATTAGGTGGTATTGTTTGTGATAAATCTGTAAAAATTGCAGGAGATGTTTTTACAAATGACATTATATATTATATGCGTACACAACACAATCTTTATGTTGGGGAAAGTACTGCCGAGAACATAAAAATAACAATAGGTTCTGCAACAGAAGACTTGCAAGAGCCACCTGAAGAAATGTCCGTACAAGGAAGAGATTTATTAACTGGTAAACCTAAACAAGTATCTATTTCCTATCGTGAAATTGCAAAAGCTTTAGATAAGTCTATCCTAAGGATTGAAGACGCTGTAATGGAAACTTTATCTCAGACTCCACCAGAATTAGCCGCAGACATCTACAATACAGGAATTTACCTTGCTGGTGGTGGATCTATGTTAAGAGGCTTAGATCGCAGGCTATCTCAAAAGACAGATTTACCCGTATATATAGCAGAAGATCCTTTACGCGCTGTTGTTAGAGGAACAGGTATTGCACTTAAAAACTTAGAACGTTATAAAAATATCTTGATTAAATAGACTTAATTAGGGCATTTTATAGCTAAAAATTAAGTTTATACCGCCAAATAAGTAAAATGAATGCAACAAATTATCAACTTTTTACTAAAAAACAAGAATGGGCTTCTGTATGTTTTTTTATTAATCATTGCATTGGGTTTTACCGTTCAATCTAACTCTTATCATCAATCAAAATTATTTAATTCAACTAATTGGTTTTCTGGAAATATTTATCAAACATCTGCTAATATTTCTAATTATTTTACACTAGAAGATGAAAACAAGACGCTTCTTGAAGAAAACAAAAGGTTAAGGCATTTGTTATTTAATAAATCCCTAATACCAAAAGACAGTATTGTAATTGACACTACTTTACCTTATAAAGTGATATCTGCCAATATCTTAAAAAATAGCTATTTGCTTAGCAAGAACTATCCCACCATAAATGCAGGAGAAAAACAAGGAGTGGCACAAGATATGGGTGTTATAACTTCTAATGGGATACTTGGTATTATTGAGCATACATCATCTAACTTTGCCATAATACAGAGTATACTAAATACAAAATCCACGATTAACGCTAAACTTAAAAACTCCAATTATTTTGGGTCTTTAATATGGAATACTAAGGATTTTAATACAGTGCAACTTACTGACATTCCTAGACTTGTAAAACTTAAAATAGGTGACACGGTTGTGACTGGAGCAATGTCCAGTATTTTTCCTGAAAATATTCCGATAGGAACAATCAAGGATTATAAACTAAACCCATCTGACAACTCGTATCATATTAACATTAGCCTGTTTCAAGATATGTCTAATGTTAAGAATGTTTATATTATAAAAAATAAAAATAAACAAGAAATTAATGAATTAGAAAAGAGTATAGAATAATGATTAACAGTAAGCTTATAATATATATTATTAGGTTTTTCTTTCTTGCGCTAGCGCAAGTACTTGTTTTTAATAATATTAATTTTTTAGGATTTATAAATCCTATGGTTTATATTTTATTTTTTTACTGGTATCCAGTTAAGGAAAATAAGGCAATCTTACTCATTATTAGCTTTTTGTTAGGTATAACTATTGATTTGTTTTCTGATACAATGGCAATACACACTGTTGCATGTATAACTATAGCATATATGAGATCCGGAATAATGAGATTTTGTTTTGGAATAAACTATGATTTTCAAAATTTTAAATTGTCTACCACCACTATATTACAACAAATAACCTTTTTAGCATTATTGATTTTATTTCATCATTTAATTTTCTTTTTCTTAGAAATTTTCAGTTTCAGTAATTTGTTGTTAATTTTAAAGAAAGTTTTTATTATTGGGTTTGCATCATTACTCCTATGCCTGTTAATAAAATCATTATTTAGTACTCAAAAAAAATGAAAAAAGTCTTATTATCATCAATAGTAATCCTAATTGGCATAACCTTTATAGGTAGGCTTTCATTTTTACAGGTTTTTAGTTTTTCTCCTAATCAAATTTTAGAAGATCCCGCAATAAAAACCTTGTACGATTTTCCTGAACGTGGTTATATTTATGACAGAAATGGAGAGTTACTTGTGGCTAACCAAGCTGCTTATGATGTTATGGTTATACCTAGAGACGTAAAACCATTAGATACCTTAGAGTTTTGTAATTTAGTTGGTCTTAATAAGGATAAATTTTTAAGTAACTTAAAAAAAGCAAAAGTATATTCTCCTAGATTACCATCTGTAATGGTTTCTCAGCTTTCTAAAGAAGATTACGCTAGGCTACAAGAAAAAATGCGGAAATATGCTGGGTTCTACATACAAAAAAGGTCATTACGTTACTATGACACCAAAGGTGCTGCAAATGCTCTTGGGTATATTAGTGAAGTAACACCTGCTGATTTGAGAAAAAACCCTTATTATGAACAAGGAGAATTAAAGGGCAAGACTGGAGTAGAAAAATACTATGAAAACATATTAAGAGGCACTAAAGGTGTTAAATACATACAAAAAGATAGATTTAATAGAGATATAGGACCATACAAAGGAGGGGCTTTAGATACACTCCCAAAACCAGGAAAAGAAATTTACTTAACCATTGATAAAAAATTACAAGAATATGGAGAAAAATTAATGAAAGGCAAACGTGGTGGTATTGTGGCACTAGATCCTAGTTCTGGTGAAATTCTTTCTTTAATTTCTGGACCAACGTATGACCCAGCACTTTTAGTTGGTAGGGAACGTTCTGCAAATTATAATAAGTTATATTATGATAGCATCGCAAAACCTACCTGGGACAGGAGTTTAGAAGCTCAAGAATCTCCTGGCTCACCATTTAAGGTCATAAACGCACTCATTGGTCTACAAGAGAATGTAATAACTCCTAAAGAAAAGATACGCTGTTACAACGGTTTTTACGTTGGTAAAAAAAGAACAAAAAGAGGCTGTCATTGTGGTGGTGGATTAAGAGATATGAATAGTGGTATATATCAATCATGTAATGCATACTTTGCTGGTACCTTCAAAAAAATATTTGATAAGTACAATAAAACTGATGATGCAATGGACGTTTGGAAAAAACATGTGCAAAGTTTTGGACTTGGAGATTATCTTGGAACAGATTTACCAGCTGGCAGACGTGGAAGAATTCCTGGAAAAGAATATTATGATAGAATCTATGGAGATAATAGATGGACTTGGTCATATATTGTTTCCATTTCTTTTGGTCAAGGAGAAGTTGCCACAACCCCAATACAGCTAGCAAATATGACTGCAGCCATTGCCAACAAAGGTTTTTATTACACTCCACATATTTTAAAAAAGATTGAAGGCAAACCTATTACCGACCCTAAATACACGCAAAGAAAATATACAACCATTGACAGAGAGAATTTTGTACCGATTATTGAAGGAATGCAAAATGTATATAATAAAAAAGGCGGTACAGCTCATTGGCTAGGAGTACCTGGCATAAACATAGCAGGAAAAACAGGAACTGTAGAGAACTTTACAAGGATAAATGGAGTTAGAACTCAATTAACAGACCATTCTATGTTTATTGCATTTGCACCAATAGAAAATCCTAAAATTGCATTAGCTATTTTTATTGAACACGGTTATTATGGTGGCAGATATGCAGGACACATAGCATCTTTAATGATTGAAAAATATTTAAAAGGAGAAATTACCCGTAAAGATCTTGAAAAAAAAATGCTAGAAAAAACCTTAGAAAAGGAATATGCTAAACCATATAGTGGGGAACCTTTTATAATTAATGAAAAAAGTTGGTAGTAGATATGTGTATAATCAATAATCATACAAGCAATTAGATTAAGATATATATGTCTAGTAAAACCCTTTTAAAAAGAATTGACTGGCTTACCGTTATAATACATTTCGCTTTAGTAGGCATAGGTTGGCTTGGCATATATTCAAGCACACTATCAGAAGAAAGCTATTCTATATTTGATTTCAGCACATATTATGGTAAGCAATTGTTTTTCATATGTGCAAGCTTTGTTCCTATCATATTTATTTTTGCAACGGAAGCTAATTTATTTGAACGTTTTTCTAGCTTAATCTATGTAACCTCTCTACTACTACTACTTGGTTTATTTCCCTTTGGAAAAACAATAGCTGGTGCTACATCTTGGTATAATTTGGGTTTCTTTAACCTACAACCCTCAGAACTAGTTAAGGTTGCCACGGCACTTGCTTTAGCCAAATATCTTAGTGACATACAAACAGACGTAAAAAAGAGAAAAGATCAGCTATATGCTTTCTTAATAATTTTAGCTCCAATTATCCTTATTGTTTTACAGCCAGATCCAGGAAGTGGGATTGTTTTTTTTGCACTAACTTTTGTTTTGTTTAGAGAAGGTTTGCCGCTTTATTATCTGGCAATAGGTTTAATTATATTATTAATATTTGTTGCTACTTTAAAATACGGAACTATATGGGTGGTTATTGGCATAAGCATATTAACAGCTCTTTTTTACCTTACAAAGAGAGCTAGCTTTAAGGTTTCTACAATTCCTATAATCCTATTTTTTATAACGTCTATATTAATTTCCATCTCTGTAAAATTTGTATTTGATTCAGTTTTTGAACAGCACCACAGAGATAGATTTAGCTTATGGCTTAGACTAGAGAAGGATCCAAAAAAATTAGAAAAAATAAGAAAAACTATAGGTTATAATACTTATCAATCTGAAAAAGCCATTGAATCTGGAGGTGCCTTTGGCAAAGGTTTTTTACAAGGAACAAGAACCAAAGGAGATTTTGTACCAGAACAACACTCAGACTACATATTTACTACCATTGGAGAAGAATGGGGCTTTGTAGGTACAGCAACAGTTGTCCTACTTTTTTCCATATTACTATTACGATTGATATTCATAGCTGAAAGACAAAAAAATCCTTTTAGTAGAATATATGGGTATGGTGTAATCTCTATTATATTTGTACATTACCTAATAAACATAGGTATGGTAATAGGTTTACTCCCAACTATAGGAATTCCATTACCGCTTATGAGTTATGGAGGTTCTAATTTATTAGGTTTTACACTGTTACTATTTATTTTTTTAAAATTAGATGCCAACAGGTTAAAAGAATGGGATTAAAACTTCCATCCATTTTTATTCACTTTTTTTTCAATATTGATTTCCACGTCATCTGGCAACTTAGAAAAAAAATCTATTCCTGTTAATTCCTCTAAACTATCTACTGATACTAAAAAGGAAGTTAACGGTTTAATACTTTCTTTATGAGGCATCAAAAATGCAAGCACTTTTAAACCTTTACCATCTTTTTTGGCAACTATTTTATAAAAATAATTTGGTACTGCCACATCTTCTTCTCCAATTTCTTTTAAACCCTTTTCTAAAACTCCTCCAGTAATTACATAAATTTCTTTTTCTTTTTTTGCCCAAGTTCTTATCTTAACTTCCAATCTATTCCATACTCCTGCATTAAAATTATTTTTTTGAGGTGATATGTTACTGGTATAAAACGTTTCATTATATGCATATTCAGAAAACCTTCGATCACCAGCTGGGCATAAATGACCTCTATCATAACCAGAATGCTTATAATTACGCCAATCGGCTGATTTAGTTTTTACTTTAGGATCTTCAACAAAATAAGGTCTTTTCCTATCGTCATATGTTAAATGCTCGCGTTTTAAAGTATAAGCAACCCATTCTGCCTGTTCATATTTTTCATTGTAAGATAATGTAAAATAATTATGATTAATTATATTGCCTGTTGTTGAGCTTGGCAAGTAATTATGATCTAAAAGTTTAACTTCTTCACTACTAGGTTTTGTATATGGAGCTGGTGTATAAAAATTATTAAATAACCAAAAACCCAAAGTACATAAAAGCATTAAAACAAGATAAATAGTTTTTTTATTCATTAAGATTAAAGACTAATTTCTTTTGCTTTAATTGTAAAATATTTTCTACTATTCTTTTATAGCAATCATATATCCTTCAAAGTCTAGTAAGACCGTTTCCCCTAGCATATTTCCTATGGTAAAGTATTCATTAGACTTTCTTTCTGCATACTCTACATAAAACCTATCCCCGTCCTGTGACCAGGAAAAAGCAACTTCCAAAGTTAAATCACCATTATAAAATTCTTTATATGTTCCTGTATTATCTGATAAAAACTTCCATTCATCTCTAGATGTTTGTTCTTGTTGTCCATTTATGGAACTAGAGACGTTACTTGCCCAGACGCCAATAATTCTTGATTCATTAGTATTATCTTTAGAACAACTTGTTACTGCTACAACAGTAAGTAAAATAAAAAATAATTTTTTCAAAACAAATATGTTTGTAAATTAATTTAGAATAATTTTATCTGTTTTACAAGCAAAAAAGCTCGGTTTTACAGTGAAGCTTTATCCTTTAATTGCTGCAATTTTAGTATTGTTTTTAATATTATTTATCTTCAGATCTTTTAAAACACTTAATGCCTCTTCTACATAAACATCCCTTGAAAGGTCTTTATGCCATCTTTCTCTCTTTTGTTTTAAAATTGAATCTTTAACAAATAACTCTTTTTCGTAATCCAAAGATTCAAAACTTAAGTTTGTTTTATAATCAAAAATACCTTTGAAATATTTAGACTTCTCTATAAGTTTTTCCTTTTCCATTTTATAATCTCCATAGCTCAATGAAACTACATTTTCTTCTTGTTGTTCTTTTAGCCATTTAGCATTTTCTTCTATAAGTTTTAGCTGAGAATTAGTAGACATACGCTTTACACTATTGGATATTGTTTGTTTATAATCTATATACCCATCCCATACATTATAATTAGCAGGGCTAATTTTATCCCAAGCTAATGGATTATGCTGATCTCTTTCACCTAAATCAATATAACTATACTTGTCTGGCACAACAATATCACTTTTAACCCCTTCTAACTGTGTGGAACCACCATTTATTCTATAAAATTTTTGGGTAGTTACTTTAAGTGCTCCTAGGTCTCCATGTTCATTGCTACGGACAATATTTGATAATGACCATACATTTTGAACTGTACCTTTTCCAAATGTCTGCTTGCTTCCAATAACAACACCTCTTTTGTAGTCTTGCATTGCAGCTGCTAATATTTCTGAAGCTGATGCTGATAACTCATTAACTAAAAGGACTAAAGGGCCATCCCATTGAATACGCTCATCTTTATCTTCATGTACTTCTTTTTCGTCTGTTCCTGATGATGATTTAACTTGTACAATGGGACCATTTTTTATAAAAAGGCCTGCCATTTCCACAACAGTCCTTAAAGAACCTCCCCCATTATCTCTTAAGTCTAAAACTAGACCTTCCATACCTTCTTTTTTTAGCCTTTCTATTTCCTTAGCCACATCTGACGCTGCATTTCTCTTACTATAATCCTTAAAATCCACATAAAATTTTGGAAGATTAATTATTCCATACTTATGATTATCTTTAACTACCGTAGCTGTTTTTGCATAAGATTCTTCCATTTCTACTAAATCCCTAATAATCTTAACTACTTCAATAGACCCGTCAACCTTTTTCATTGTTAGGTAAACAACAGAACCTTTAGGTCCTTTTATCAGCTTAATTGCATCATTCAGTTGCATCCCCCGTATATCTACTGGCTCTTCGTCAGGCTTCTGTCCAACTTTTACAATCTCATCACCAACTTCTATAGTTTGATCTCTCCATACTGGACCTCCAGAAATAACCTCAACAATTTTAACCTGATCTTTCTTTTTTTGTAGTTTTGCGCCTATACCTTCAAACTTACCAGACATACTAGTGTCAAACTTATCTTTATCGTCTGGTGCAAAATAGTATGTATGCGGATCAAAACCTTCAACAACAGTATTTATATATTGACCAAACCAATCTTCACGATCTAGTTCATTATTTACAAAATCAAAAAAATCATCCAACGTTGTTTTTGTAACTTCTCTTGCCGCTTCTTCTGCTTCCTTCTTAGATAATGGTTTTTCCTTATCTGTCAACTTATTGTCATAAGTAGCTATTGTAGCATACTTTAACTGCTTTCTCCATCTTTCTTTTAAATCCTTTCTTGAAGTGGCGAAAATCTGATCTTCATAATCAATATTTATCGTTTCAGAAACATCATAATCAAAAGGCTTACTTAGAATGTCTTTGTATATAACTGACACTTCTTCCATACGTTTTTTTAATCTTTTATGTACAAGATCAAAGAAACTAATATCAGTATTTTTAATCTGATCATCTATCTGATATTTGTATTTTTCAAACTCTTTTATATCGCTCTCAAGAAAATATCTTTTAGTAGGATCTAAAACATCTATAAACTCTTCAAAAACCGTTACTGAAAAATCATCATTTATATCTTTAGGGGCGTAATGTCCCTTTTCTAGCATATAAGCAATTATCTCTATCAACAATTTATCTTTGTCATTAGTAGTATCAAAAGATTTGTTTGTAAAGCTGCATGAGGCAACTGCAAACAACATTCCTAATAACACAATAATTAAGTTCTTTCTCATCTATTTTTAGTTTTTATTTTTAGTAGGTTTTGTTCATTAAGAATTACACTTTTTCAATATAATTTTATTTATTCTACCAATATAATGAAAAAACTATGCCACTTTAAATATTGTAACATTTTTTTTAACCAAAAAAACAATATAATGGCTCTAGAATTTTAAAAAGTATTCTGGTAAACATATTAAAAACGTATTTTTACGTCATAAATTATAATTAAATGCAAAAACCATTAATACTTGTCACTAATGATGACGGAATTACAGCTCCTGGTTTACGATCATTAATAAAATATATGAAAGAAATTGGAGATGTAATTGTAGTTGCTCCAGATAGCCCCCAATCTGGTATGGGACACGCTATTACGTTAGACAACACTTTGTCTGCCAATAGAATTGTAGTTGATGCCATTAATGGAGCTGAAAAAGAATATAGCTGTAGTGGAACACCTGCAGATTGTGTTAAAATAGGTCTGCAAGAATTATTGGATCGTAAACCGGACATTTGTGTTAGTGGTATAAATCACGGATCTAATTCTTCAATTAATGTCATATATTCTGGAACTATGAGCGCAGCCATCGAGGCAGGAATAGAAGGTATACCAGCAATAGGATTTTCTTTGTGTGATTTTTCTTGGGATGCCAATTTTAATGAGGCTAAGGTTTTTATTCAAACAATTGTTAAACAATCATTACAAAATGGAATTCCAAAAGGTGTTGTGCTTAATGTAAATATACCTGTTATTGAAAATGAGCCTATAAAAGGAATAAAAATTTGCAGGCAAGCACGTGCCAATTGGAAAGAAAAATTTGATAAGCGAACCAATCCAATGGGTAAAGATTATTATTGGCTAACTGGAGAGTTTGAACTTTTAGATAAGGGTGAAGACACAGATGAATATGCTTTGGCTAATAATTATATTTCAGTAGTTCCTACACAATTTGACTTAACTGCTCACCATACCATACAACAATTAAATAGCTGGAATTTAAATGAACATTAAAAAAGAAATTATCATTGGTTTTCTTGTAGGAATCATTGCAAACACACTAGGAACACTTTTATATATTGTTTTGTTTTCTGAACTTAGTATACTAGAGACATTTAGAGCTGCTGTAGAACAAGAACATATTGGTAGTATATTAGCCTTAGGGGCAATTCTAAACTTAGTAGTCTTTTTTCTTTTTTTAAGGATAAAAAGAGATTATAGGGCAAAAGGAGTTATGATTGCAACTTTACTAACAGCTTTACTAATTTTATATTACAAAGTTTTTTAAAGATTTAAAAAATGAAGTACTACATAATTGCCGGAGAAGCATCTGGTGACTTACATGGATCCAACTTAATAAAGGCTTTAAAAATTAAAGATGAAAAAGCCAATATTAGATGCTGGGGGGGCAATTTAATGGAACAAGCTGGCGGAACTCTTATAAAGCATTATAAAAGTATGGCCTTTATGGGATTCATTGAAGTATTGAGTAATCTTTCTACAATTTCTAAAAATTTAAAATTTTGTAAAGATGACATTACTTCCTTTTCTCCAGATGCTATAATCTTTATAGATTATTCTGGTTTTAACCTACGTATTGCCAAATGGGCAAAAGAAAACCATTACCGTACAAACTACTATATATCTCCACAAATATGGGCATCTCGTGAAGGGCGTATAAAAAAAATAAAACGTGATATTGATGCTATGCACGTAATACTGCCTTTTGAGAAAGACTTTTATGAAAAAAAGCACAACTATCCTGTTCACTTTGTGGGACATCCACTTTTAGATGCTATTAGCCAAAAGCAATTACCTAATAATTTAGAATTTAGGTCAAAAAATAATTTAGATACCAAAAAACCAATAATAGCCCTTTTGCCAGGAAGCAGAAAACAGGAAGTTGAAAAGATGCTTACTGTAATGCTATCTGTCACTAAAAAGTTTCCTAAATATCTGTTTGTTATAGCTGGAGCACCTAGCTTAGATTTAGATTTTTACAGTTCTTTTTTGAAAGACTCTCAAGTAGGTTTTGTTGCTAACCAAACTTATGACTTATTATCCCTTTCTACTGCTGCACTTGTAACTAGTGGCACAGCAACCTTAGAAACTGCATTGTTTAAGGTACCGCAAGTAGTTTGCTACAAGGCACACTGGCTATCTTATTTTATTGCCAAACAAATCATTACACTCAAATACATTTCTTTAGTAAATTTAATTATGGATAATGAAATAATTAAAGAATTAATTCAATCTGATTTAACTACTAAAAACCTGACTTTAAAATTAAAAAATATTCTTTCTGAAGAAAAAAGAAAGATTATATTCGAAAATTATTATTCGCTTGAAAAAAAATTAGGTGGAATTGGCGCAAGTGAAAAAGTGGCAGAGTTGATTGTTGCACACACCGTTTCAAATAAAAACTAAATAATTTTTATTAAATTTGATACTCAGGGATTTTTAATTTTCTTGGAATGATTCGTAAAGCAACTATTTTTCTTCTTATTTTATTTCTAGGCAGCTGTATTTCCAAAAAGAAAACCACGTATAGTAAAGAACGCAAAATAACCGTTGCCGCATCTGATACCATTATAAACAAATCTTCTACTAAAGTTAAAAAGAGAAACGCTGATAATTTGGTAACCTTAACCGCCGATAAAGTGATTAACTCTGCCCTAACTTTTTCAGGAGCACCATATAAATTTGGCGGCATCACAAAAAGAGGTATGGATTGTTCTGGACTTATATACGTAGCCTTTGGCAAACATGACATTAGCTTGCCTAGAATTTCCCATAATATGGCAAAAGAAGGAAAACAAATACGTGTAAAAGACATAGAAAAAGGAGATTTATTGTTTTTTAAAACATCAAAAAGAGGAAAAAAAATAAATCATGTTGGTTTAGTAGTAACTACAAAAAACAATGAGATAAAATTTATACATGCTAGTACTTCTAGAGGCGTAATAATATCATCCTTAAAAGAAGGGTATTGGAATTATGCCTTTGTAAAGGCTACGCGTGTGTTATAAATTATGAGACCCTTTCAATTTATTTCAGTAAAATTAGCCTTATGCCTAATTACTGGAATACTTATTGGAAAATTTATTGAACTTCCTATATTTTATTCTTCACTTATTTTAATATCTACATTAGCCGTACTTGTTTTAATATACCCAAAAAGCAGAAGAAAAATACTTTCTTTTGGTATTACAAGTAGTTTAACAACCATAGCATTAGGCATTTTCATAATCGCAAATGTAAATCCAAAAAATAGTTCACTACATTATATTAATCAAAAAAATAAGAAAACACAATTATGGCATTTGAAAATTGATGATGTTTTAAAACCTAACTCTTATTCTAATAGGTATATAGCAAAAATTATGTCTCTAAACCACAAAAGAACCAGAGGCAAGTTACTCATAAATATAAGTAAGGACTCAACTACAAATACACTTTTCATTGATGATGAAATAATAACTTTTGTCAACATAAAAGAAATTAACAAACCTTTAAATCCATATCAATTCAATTACGCAAGTTATATGAATGAATTGGGTATATCCCACAAAATTCAACTGAACAAAGAAGGTTTCATAAAACATAAGCACGAGTCTAAATCTCTTAAAGGCATAGCTGCAATTATAAGAAATAAAATAATTGACAAACTAAAAAATGAAAACTTTGGCAGCGAAGAATTAAATATAATTAAAGCTCTTTTACTAGGACAACGTAACGATATTGATCCAGATACACTAGCTGCCTACAAAAATGCAGGTGCAATGCACATACTTGCTTTATCTGGTTTACACATTGGGGTTTTACTACTACTACTTCAGTTTATATTAAAACCGTTGGAACGTTTACCAAAAGGAAAAACTATAAAACTCATAGTTATTGTTTTTCTTTTATGGGGCTTTGCTTTTTTAGCTGGTTTCTCAGACTCATTGATAAGAGCAGTTACAATGTTTACTTTTGTAGCATATGCTATCTACTTAAATAGACCAACAAGCTCATTTAACATTCTTGCCTTGTCACTATTTTTCATCTTACTTATAAAACCTAATTTGTTATTCTCCGTTGGTTTACAAATGAGTTATGCTGCAGTTTTTTCTATTGTTCTTTTTAATCCCATATTTTTAAAAATGTGGAAACCTAAAACTTGGTTAAGCAATAAAATTTGGCAATTAATGGTTGTTAGTATTTCCGCTCAATTGGGTGTTTTGCCCATTAGTTTATATTATTTTCATCAGTTCCCTAGTTTATTCTTTATTTCTAACTTACTCATAATTCCTTTTCTAGGTCTAATATTAGGTGTAGGTGTTTTGGTTATCATCCTTGCTCTTTTAAATAGTCTACCTTCTGTTGTTGCAAGTTGGTACAATACTGTAATATATCTAATGAACAGTATTATTAAATGGGTTGCTTCTAAGGAATCCTTCGTTTTTGAGGCAATTTCTTTTGATAGGCCTCAATTAATTTTATCCTATTCCTTATTATTTTTACTTCTACTTTTTTTAACAAAAAGAAACTTTAAAAATAGTGTGTCATTATTAACTTGTATCTTACTCTTTCAGGGGTGGACTATTTACTCTAATTATAAAAGCCTAACCAAAGAAGAATTTTTGGTTTTACACAAAAACAACAATACAATACTTTTACATAAATTAGGAAAGCAATTAAGCATACTATCCAATAATAAAAATGCAAATCAAAAAATAATAATGGATTATTTAATTGCGGAACGAATGGATACTATTTTACACAAGCCATTAAAAAACAACTATATTTACAAGAAAAATAGGCTCTCTATAATTGATAGTATTGGCATATACACTACTGAATTTCAAAATAGCACAATTTTACTTATACAATCTCCTAAAACAAACTTAGAACGTTTAATTGAAGACATAAACCCTAAAATGATACTTGCTGATGGCAGTAACTATAAAAATGTTGTTGCTGATTGGAAAAAAACTTGTTCAAAAAAGAAAATCCCTTTCCACCATACAGGTGAAAAGGGATATTATGTTTTTAACCAAATTGATGATTAGTGTACTTTTCCCATTAATTTCTTAATCAATGGAGAAGCAATCAATACTATTATTGCAGCACCAATTGCATACTTTGCAATTAACAAAAATCCATCTGTATATACCCCTAAAGTATCAAACCCTCCTACATTTTTATCATCACTTTCTATAGCCAATTGTTTTCCAATAAACCCTACAATCTGGAATGCAAAAGCAGATGCTAGGAACCAAATACCCATCATAAAAGCTACAATACGCTTTGGTGATAAATCTGTTATTTTAGACAACCCAACAGGAGACATAAATAATTCACCTATTGATATAATTAAATACATAATTAAGAGGTAAGAAAATGGCACCATACCATTTTCATCTGCACTGCCTGCACTTAAGGAAAGTATGTAAAAACTAAGAGCAGCAAACGCTAAACCTAAACCAAATTTATATGGAGTTCTCGGGTTTAATTTCTTTTTAGTTAAGTAACCAAATAGCATTGAAATAGGAATAGCCAATACAAAAATAACCAATGAATTTAACGCATTGGTTTGTGATGCATTCATAAGAACTAAGTTTACATTCCTTTCAGCAAACAATGTAATTACACTTCCTGACAATTCATGAAAACCCCAAAAAATAGTCATAAAAAATGTTATCAAAATAGCAACAATAAGTTTTTTACGCTCATCTACAGTTGCTTTTACCAAAACATTTATTAAAAATATTACTATTGAAATGGCTAACAGGTAAAAAATTATGTTTACAATGTTTTTATCTCCTAAAAATGTTCCTTTCTCTCCAAGTGTTTTATAAGACGATAATAAATATGCAATAATAGGAGCAGAAGCTACTGCAATGATAGGAATCATTAATCCTTGCTTTATACCCAATATTTTCTTTTCTAAAATCTCTTTTGATGGAGGCAAACCTCTATCTCCAAAAACATTTTTACTAATTCCGCTCCAGAAAAAAAGAAGCCCCAATAGCATTCCTATACCAGCTAATCCAAACCCATAGTGCCATCCGTAAGTTTTTCCTAACCATCCACAAAGTAATGGGGCAGCAAAACCACCTATATTAATACCCATATAAAAGATTACAAAACCTCTATCTTTTCTTTGATCACCATCTTTATATAAAGATCCTACAAATGTAGAAATATTTGGTTTAAAAAATCCATTACCAACCACAATTAAGGCCAATGCCAAGAAAAATGCCATATTATGCTCTATAGCTAACACAAAATGACCAATTGCCATTAAAATACCGCCTAAGAAAATAGATTTTCTAAGTCCAAGTATTTTATCAGAAATTCTACCTCCTATTACTGTAGATGCGTAAACCATAGAACCATATGATGCATAAACAGCTGCTGCTGCAAAATCTCTTGAAGCTAAAGCTTCAAAAATAACGTTTACCATATATAAGGTAAGCAACGCTCGCATCCCATAGAAACTAAAACGCTCCCATAATTCAGCAAAAAATAAATAAAATAAACCTTTTGGATGCCCAAAAAGTTCTTGTTCTTCAACTGGTTTAACAGTGTTCTCCATAATAGTTAGTTATAAAATTTTAGTTATTTCATCTAAATTGGTTTTAATTAAAATCTGTTTCTTAAAACTCAAAACAAATCAACCCTAGATAATATATAAATTAACAAATCCTTAAAATTGAATTAAAACTTCCAAGTTTACTAATAATTTTGCTAAAAAATAAACTTTTTACAAAAAATATTGTAATTCAACTAAGTTTATCTAAATCTATTTAGATTAAAAAAAGTTAATTCATTATGTTTATCTTTGAGCCTTTGAAACAAACCAAATATGATTACCCCAATTCAAGGATTCTCTAAACTTACCAAAGCAGAAAAAATTAATTGGTTAGCAGACAATTACACTCACAATCCTAAAAGAACTAAAGAACTTTTAAAAATATATTGGAATAATGATGAGGAATTGCAAAAATTGCATGATGAGTTTATAGAAAACACTATTACCAATTATTATTTACCCTTAGGTATTGCTCCTAATTTTTTAATAAACAACAAACTATATGCCATTCCTATGGCTATAGAGGAAAGTTCTGTTGTTGCAGCAGCTAGTAAAGCTGCTAAGTTCTGGTTATCACGTGGCGGATTTAAAACTACCGTTCTAGGAACAGAAAAAGTTGGGCAAGTACATTTTATTTATAAGGGTGATGAAAAAAAATTAAATAACTTCTTTTCTAGTATAAAACCATTACTTTTTAGCGAGTCTAATCCTCTTACAGTTAATATGAAAAAACGTGGTGGTGGAATTACAAACATAGAGCTACGTAATAAAACCAGTGATTTAGAAAATTACTATCAACTACATTGTACTTTTGAAACATTAGATGCAATGGGAGCCAATTTCATAAATTCTTGTTTAGAACAGTTTGCTAAAACTTTAAAAAAAGAAGCCCTTCTTTATTCTGATTTTTCTGAAACTGAAAAGAACATTGAAGTTGTAATGAGTATTTTATCTAACTATGCCCCCAATTGTATTGTAAGGGCAGAAGTTAGTTGCAAGGTTGAAGAATTAAACGAAGACCCAAATATATCTTCCAACGAACTGGCACATAAACTTGTACAAGCTGTTACTATTGCAAAAATAGAACCCTATAGGGCTGTTACTCATAATAAAGGTATTATGAATGGCATTGATGCTGTTATTTTGGCTACAGGGAACGACTTTAGGGCTGTTGAAGCTGGTATACATGCTTATGCAAGTAAAAACGGTAGATACACTAGCTTAACCAATGCTTGCATAGAAGGTGATGTCTTTAAGTTTTGGCTAGAAATTCCATTAGCTTTGGGTACTGTGGGTGGTTTAACCAATTTACACCCTTTGGTTAAAACAGCACTTGACATATTACAAAAGCCTTCTGCCAAGGAATTGATGCAAATAGTTGCTGTAGCTGGGTTAGCTCAAAATTTTGCAGCACTCCGTTCACTTGTAACTACAGGGATTCAAGAAGGACATATGAAAATGCATTTATTGAACATTTTAAATCAATTAGGTGCTAATGAGGAAGAAAAAAAACAGCTTACGGAACATTTTAAAACCCATACTGTATCGCATAGATCTGTAACTTCTGCTTATGAAAGCTTAAAAAATGACTAAAGAGTTTTACAGTAACGGAAAGCTATTGCTTACTGGAGAATATGCTGTTCTAGATGGCGCCCTAAGTTTGGCGACACCCACAAAACAAGGACAGTCTATGACTATTAATGAAATACCTGAGCGCATCATTAACTGGATAAGTTATGATAATGAAAACAATATATGGTTTTCTTGTATTTTTGATTGTAACTCAATGGAAATATTGAATAAGAGAGAAAAAAAATCAAAAGATTGGCTAGCAATAGTAAATACACTT
Source organism: uncultured Cellulophaga sp. (assembly GCA_947491225.1). GTDB lineage: Bacteria > Bacteroidota > Bacteroidia > Flavobacteriales > Flavobacteriaceae > Cellulophaga. The sequence goes on along the minus strand of CANLIE010000016.1, from coordinate 35,449 downwards.
CAATCCATACTTAAAGAAACGAAAAGACAAAATAAAACATTTTTAAATCAAAATTACGGCTACCAAATAGAAACAAGGTTAAGTTTTCCTAGAAATTGGGGGCTAGGTTCTTCATCCACTTTAATCAACAACGTAGCCGTATGGGCAAATGTTAACCCATATATATTATTGGAAAACACAATGGGGGGCAGTGGCTATGATATTGCGTGTGCACAAAACAACTTTCCTATTTTTTATCAAAAAAAAGAAGGTAACCCTTTTGTAGAAATAACTAATTTTAACCCTCCTTTTAAGGAAAACCTTTTTTTTATTCATTTAAATAAGAAGCAAAATAGCAGAGATGCTATTATTTCTTACCGTGAATGCTCATTTGATAAAGCAAAGCTTGTTAAGGATATTACTTTGTTAACCAAACAAATTGCAAATTGTAAAAGCTTACCTGATTTTGAAAGTCTTATAACCACACATGAAGAATTACTTTCTAAAACATTAAAAACACCAACTGTAAAGGATCTTTTATTTTCAGATTATAAAAGCTCAATAAAAAGCTTAGGGGGTTGGGGGGGAGATTTTGTATTAGCTACAGGTAATAAAGAATGTATTTCTTATTTTAAGACCAAAGGCTACCCTACTGTTATTAACTACACTGATATAATCAAATAAAAAAATGCCTTCTAATAGAAGGCATTTTTTTATTTGATTACTTTATTCTACCAACTAGTAGTGTAACGCTCTATTGTCTTCAATTGTAGCCGCTTCTTTCAAAGCATTATAAACTGCTGTATTTATCCTAGCTGCTGCTGCTGCTTGTACCATATTGGCATATGTACTGTAATTCTCCAATTTGGGTGCTTCTTCTTTTTTAATTACTGAAACTATAAACACTCCTGTTTCTCCTTGTAACAAACTAGAAGATTCTCCTTCATTAAGTCCAAAAGCAGTACCAACAACAAATGCTTCCCTTCCTGCACCTGGTATTGTTGGAGATTTCATTGTTAAGGCAGTAGCTGTTGAAACTGTAACATTGTTGTCCTTTGCAAAAACATCTAAAGTTTTTCCTTTATTAGCTGCAATGATTTGAGCAGCCTTCTTTTCTTTTCTTAACTTAGGTAATACCAATACAGAAGCGTCTTCTGGTGACATAAGTCCCTCTGCATACTTGCCTGTTAACTGAACAATGGCATATCCGTTATTTACACTAAAACGCTTAATATCCCCAACTTTAGTATCATCATTAAATGCCCATTGTACAATTCCCCTTTGTGCAGATAAACCTGGAAGGCTTTCATCCATTTCCTTTATTTTATTTACAGGTCTTGCAATATATTTTCTTTCTTTGGATAATTCTAAAAATGTTTTATCTGATGATTTAGCATCCATTTCAAACTGAGTAGCATCTGTAAACATTTTATTGATTGTTTTTTCTGATGCCTCTATTGTTCTTGCCAAAGTTGCCAACTGTACTAAATCTTGCTTATCATCTACTTTTACAATATGATAGCCAAATTCTGTTTCTATTAAACCTATATGTCCTACTTCATTGTTAAAGATAAAATCATCAAACTTAGAAGTCAAACTTCCTTTTTCATGATATCCTAAATCCCCTCCTCTTTGTGCAGAAGGTCCATCAGAATTATCACGAGCCAAAACAACAAAATCTGCATCTGACTTCTTAGCTTCTTTAAACAAACTATCAGCTATTTTTTTCGCCTCTTCCTTAGCTCTCTTTACTTTTGGGTCTGCCCTTTCTGCTCCTTCCCAAGCAATTAATATATGGCTAGCTTTAACAGAACCGTTTGATTTTTTATTAATCATTTTTGATACCTTAAAATAATTTTCATCCCTGTAAGGTCCATAAGTTTCTCCTACACTCAAGGTCATTAATGTGTCTGCAAACTTAGCTGGTAAATCATTTTTTGCTTTATAAATAGTATCAAACTTTAAATCTGAATTACTATCCAAGAAGTCAGCAACATCTGTAGTGTTTTTAAACCCAACAATAGTATCATTGTACTCTACTCTATCATTTAAAAGACCAATTATCTTATCTTTTATAGTATTTTCATCTTCTAAAGATGCTTTTTCTTCAAAATATACAAATTGAAAATCTCTTGCTTTTTCTTGTTTATAATCTTCTTTATGGTCATTGATGTATGAAGAAATTTCACTCTTACTTACTGTAATTGAACTATCTGCAATTGAGGTATAAGGTACTCTAGCATATTTAATATCTACTTTATCATTTGCTAGTTTATAATCTAACTCTCCTTCTTTAAGTGTAGCACCCAAACCGGCCTTAATTAAATTAAAATATGTTTGCTCTTTTGCAGCTTGCATAATAGCCTGCTCTTGTTGTAACCATACTTGGTATTGCCCTGGGTTATTTTCTTTTAAATTACTAATAAATTCTTTAAACTTAAACTCATCAAAAATACCATCTTCATTTTGATATTCAGGATTTTGTGCAAAGCCTGGATTAGAAGCAATAAAATTTATAATCTGATCTTGCTCTATACCAATACCCAAATCATTAAATTCTTTATCTAAAATGACATTTCTTACTTCTTGGTCCCAAACATTATTTACAATTTGCATAGAAGACGCACTTGAACCAAAACGCTTGGAAGCACTTTCTACTTTTCGTCTAAATTCATCAATAGAAATATCTGTACCATTTATTTCTGCAACTGTAGACCCTACTTTTGCTCCAGAAAAACCATCAGCTGTAAATATACCAGATATGACAAATGCAAATAATGCCATACCAATAATTAAGATAAGTATAGTTGTTCTTTTTCTTATGTTCTCTAAAATAGCCATTCAGTAAAATGTTTAAAATCAGTGCGCAAAATTACCATTTCTTTTTGGTATTTAAAATTTAATTTTTATTGATTTTTTAGCTTCTAAATTTTTACTCCTTTTCAAGTATATGTAGGCTTACCAAATCTATTTTGGTATTTGACACTTCTATTATTTTAAAATTGAAATTTTCTACTCTAATTTCTGAATCTTTTTCTGGTATTTCACCCGTCTCATTTACTATTAACCCTCCAAGGGTTTCATATTCATCACTTTCAGGGAGTTCAAGTTTATAATTTTCATTAATATAATCAACATCTAACCTTGCAGAAAATTTATATGTGTTTTCATCTATCTGTAATTCTAACAAGTCGGTAGAATCATGCTCATCTTCTATCTCTCCAAATAATTCCTCTACAATATCTTCAACTGTCATTATTCCAGATGTACCGCCATATTCATCCAAAACAACAGCAACACTCTTCCTTTTTTTTGTCAAAGCATCTAAAATATCACTAACCAACATTGTTTCTGGCACAAATTCTATTGGTAATAAAATGCTTTTTATGGTTTTTGGTTTTTTAAACAATTCAAAAGAATGTACGTATCCAATAATATTATCTATTGTTCCTTTGTATACCATTATCTTAGAAAAACCAGTTTCTGTAAATAGTTTAATTAGATTTTTTGGAGTCTCATGTAACTCTACAGCAATTATTTCTGTTCGCGGTACCATTACCTCTCTTGCTTTAACAGCTGTAAATTCTAATGCGTTTTGAAAAATTTGAATTTCAGAATCTACTTCATCTTCAACATTTACTGTTTCTAATTGTTCTGTAATATAGTCTCCTAATTCAACTTTACTAAAGGCAAGTTGGTTGTGGTCTCCATCAGTTTTAAAAAATACTTTTAGAACAAAATCTGAAACTCTTATTACAAAATTTGATATCCAAGAAAAAATAACATAAAAAAAATACGCTGGTATTGCCAATAATTTTAAAAAAGAATTAGCATATATCTGAAAAAAAACTTTTGGCAAGAACTCTGCTGTAATCAGTATAACTAATGTAGAAATTATGGTTTGCGACAGCAACCCAAAATCTGTTAATAACATATCTAAAAAACCACTTTCAGTTGGCAGCATCTCAGCAAACCATTGCATAAGTATATCTCCCATATACATACCATACACAACTAAAGCAATGTTATTACCTATAAGCATTGTAGCTATAAACTTAGAAGGTTTAGCTGTTAATTTGGATAATACTGTAGACAGAAACCCTTCCTGCTTTTTTTCTATTTCTAAATGGATTCTATTGGCAGAAATAAACGCAATTTCCATTCCTGAGAAAAATGCAGAAAGTAATAATGATACTACTATTATACTAATGGCGGTTCCCAATATTAAGAATTATTATCTTGTTCTCTTTTTTTAAATTTTTTCCTATAATGTCTACGAAAAGCAAACATTGCCACGGATACTACAGCAAAGAAAACAAATAAGTAATACTCTTTACCTATACTCCACAGCGAATAAATCTTGTATAGTGATATAACTGCTACCACTAGGTATAGAAACTCTGTATACTTTAACATTTTCATCATAACTCTTCGTCTTTAATTGTTTTTAACCCTGTTGTCTTATGAGCATTAACCTTTGTTAAATCCTTATTAGAATCAAAACCAACACCATACATTACAGATTCATCTTCTGGGTTTGTAAATTCAAACTTTTCTTGTGTAAAAATCCATTTGTTTTTCTCATCATAATACAACTGTGGTGTCTTAAATTGTTTGCCATCATGTGTATCTATTACAACATTACCTTGTAAACTTATCAATTTTGTTGCAATATAACGAATACCATAATCTGCTGTAATAACACTTTTTTGATTTTCATCATCATAAAAATCTACTTGCAAGCCTTGAGGAAAGACTTCCTTAGGAAAACTAAGATTACCATAATCTTCCCGTACGGGTGTTGTTAATACGGCTATGACTTTGGAAAGTGTTTTTTCTTTATTCTTAACAGGTTCCATAGTTTCTGTATAAGTAGCTACCAAATCATTACCAACACCTTGTGGATATATTATTTTTTTAGCTTCTACACCAACGCGTTTGTAATTATCCTTACATGAAAAAAGCACTGCCATCATAAAAATGATGGCAATGCTTTTTAATAACCTATATTTTTTTCTAATAATCATCTTATAGGTTAGGCACCTTTACACTACCACCTACCCAACAATTAAAGGTAACTGTTTTACCTTGCATATTGTTAGAGAAAATATCTGATTTAGAAGGAGCCTTAGCATTATAACTAGCTGTTGCCTGACCTGCTCTTTTACTTATTGATGGATCTACCCTTGCTGCTTTTCTTGAATACTCAGCAGCTTTCCAGTATATTGCTCTTTTTTCAAAAGTGGTAGAACCACAATCATTTGCACTACCTGCTATTAAACTTGCAATTAATAAATATGCTTTACCGTTAGATGGGTTAGTGTCTATGGCTTTGTTTGCATACGTACGTGAAGTAGATTTACTTATTCTACTGTATCTAGCCGCAATATTATATAGTATGTTAGATTTTTTAAATGAATCCGTTTCCAATTCACTTGCTTTATTAAAATCTCCCAAAGCTCCTTTGCTATCACCTGCTTTTAATTTTAAAGAAGCTGAATATAAATATGCACTTGGTGATGGTTCCATAGCTAATTGCTTTTCAAACAATTTCCTAAACATAGGATCATCTAAACAATCTTTAGCAAACATTCTGCCTACTGCCCTTTTTATCCATTTGATATCATTTTGTTTTGCATCAAAATTCTTCTCGTATAATGGGACTAAATTTTCACAATTGGCTAAATCTCCCAATTTTGCATCTATACTTCCAGAAATTAGACCGTAATTCTCTGAGTTACCAGAATCTGCTTTTAATTGTTTAGCTTCTTTCTTAGTTATAGTACCATCATCTTCTTTTGGCAATAATTTGTTTATTCTTGCAGTTAACTCTTTGTTCTCTACTTCTATTTTCTCTGTTACGTCATCATATGTATCAAAAACAGTCTGCAAATCTTGCTTCCCCTCTTTGTGTAAATCAACCAAACTAGAGAAATATAGATATAGTGCCTTACTATGCTTAAAATTCTCTAAATCTTCAGTAAACGCTTTATGCAATGCATTATAATCCTCTTCTGTAGTAGATATTTTTTCATCATACTTTAACAACTGAATATCTATAAGTGTCCCTGCTTTAGATGTTCTTTTTGGAAAATACTTTTGGTAATTGTTGTACAAATCAATTAAAGTATTTATGAAAGTCGTTTTCTCACTTCCGGATGAGGATTTAATTTTATGTTTTAAGATACGCTCACCGTATACATAATTTGCATAATGAAAATCTGGACATGTTTCATACACCATTTTCCAAGGTTCGTAAGCAGCATCATAATTTTTAACTTTTACATGTTCATTATAAATAGAAAGATTAGTTCTACATTCTGACTTATCTACTACAGCCTCTGCAACATCTTCCTGGGCATAGCTTACACCCATAACGCTTATAAAAGCAATCGCTATAAAGTAAAGTTTCTTTTTCATCTTATTGTTTTTTATTAATGGTTACAATTATTTTTATTAGTCTATGGTTCTCTTGTGAAACCATTTTGAGTTTAATGATAATCCTATATTAATTTTAATATAACTCTCCTTAATTAAGTTAGCATCTGTCGTTCCTCTTTGCCCTATCTCAAATCCTATATTAATATTAGAAAAAGGATCGTTAGGAGCGTTCATTGGTAATCCTAATCCAAAAGTTATGCCAAAGTCTTTAATACTTTCATTATTAACTATCATTCCAGAGTTACCATACTTGGCTCCTGCTCTATAAGTTACTCTTTTAAAGTAACTTGAAAAAGATGTATAATCTGGAACATAAAAACCACCAAGGGAAAATTTTGAAGCATTTTCATATGTTAGATTATCAACATTAAAGAATGGTGCACTGTACTTTTCCAATTTCTGAAAACTGTACTCACCACCTACAAACCACTTCCTATCTTGACCAAAACCAAGTCCCAGAGTAGTATTTGTTGGCACCATAATTCCTCTGCGCTTTAATCCCAAACGATTTAAGTTTACATCAATTTTTTCTACCTCTTGCCCCGTACTAGAAGAAAAAGAACCAATGGTTTTAGTATTTTTAGAGGACATATTTACCTGAGTGTCTATTCCTAAAAATGTATTCATTCTAATTTTATCTGTAATCATTGGTTCATAATTAGCAGCAAATTTAAAATTTCCACCACTAATCTGAGACTCCCTAAAGTCAAAAGTTCCAAATTGTACATTCTCTATATTCTGTACCCTTCTACTTTTTACAGTGCCAAAATTTAAATTTGCAGTTGCTCCTAATGTTAAATCTTTCATTAACTTAAAACCAAGTGAAAAATAAACGGTATTTAACCCCCCTTCACCACTATACTCATTACTAATTAGACCAGCATCTGGATCATTATATTTAGATTTTATACCATATCCTACAGAGCTATATGGTTTTAAACCAAAACCTACACCTGCAATTTCATCTATAATAGGAAAACCTATAGACAAGTAACCTAAGTTTGTCACTGATGAATTTTGTTTTCCATCTACACTTTTTAACCCTATTTCTTTCCTAGATATAGAAGCGGTATATGTAGTTGTCCTTAATTTAGCATAAGCAGCAGGGTTATTTAAGTTAAGATGTATACTATCTCCATACATACTTATACCTCCCATCATCTGGTTTTCTACTGAAACTACGGATCTTAAATCCCCTACTCCAAAGTAAGAATAAGGTGAAACTGTACCATTTTGAGCGTAAATAGTACCTGCCATACAGCATACTATTGCAATTATTATTTTTTTTATCATTTAGTTTTTATTGTATTCCAGCAAATAATTAAGTCCCTCTAAGAGAAAATTGGAATGCGCAAATATGGTATTTTTTAATCGTTTTGACAAAAATTGAGCATCACCGCCTGTTAAAATAACTGTTAAATCTACAAATCTGTCTTCATATTGGTTAATTACACCATCTATTTCCATACAAATTCCATTTAAAACACCGCTTTGCATACTTGTTTTTGTAGAATTACCTATAAGATTAAAATCTTCTTCTTTTTCTAATAGTGGCAAATTTGCTGTTTGATTGTGCATAGCTTTAAAACGCATAGCAATCCCTGGTGATATTGCGCCCCCCAAATACTCTCCGTTTTCATTTACCATATCATAAGTAACACAACTACCTGCATCTATCACCAAAGTATTTCCATTTCTATTATTGTAAAAAGCAGCTGTTGCCAATGCAATTCTGTCTGCTCCCAACGTTTTAGGAGTAGCATATAAGTTTACAAAAGGCACCTTGGTTGATACGCTTAACAAGTGTACATTGCAATAAACCCCAAGCTTTTTCACATCTTTTTCTCCTAAAGAACTTACTGAAGAAACAATGGCATTTTTAATATCTGGGTACTCTTTAAAAGTTTTTTTTACCTGGTTTAAAAAATCATTAGACCCAATAGAAGAAAAAGAGCAAATCTCCTTACCCTCATAAACTGCCATTTTTACTAAGGTATTCCCCGCATCTATAATTAAATTCATACTACAAAGATTAAAAAATGAAAAAAAACTACAACCTTTTTTTGCTTTTTTGTTTGGATATCGAAAATTAGAAATTATATTTGCACCCGCTTAACGGCATGGTGCCTTAGCTCAGTTGGTAGAGCAATGGACTGAAAATCCATGTGTCCCTGGTTCGATTCCTGGAGGCACCACTTTAAAAACCCGATCATAAATGTTCGGGTTTTTTTATTTTAACACCTTTCCTTATTATCCAAAATTAACAAATCTGTATCTTTACTTAGAAATTTTTAAACTAAAAATGAAAAAATACTATTGCTTGTTTTTTATTCTTCTTTTAACCATAAGTTGTTACACACAACCTCCAATAGAGAGTGTATTAAAAAAATATAATACTGAAAGCATTCCATACATCACAGTAGATTCTCTTACAAAAAGGAATAACATATTTTTACTAGATACTCGCGAAAAAGCAGAATATGATGTTAGTCATATAAAAAATGCCTTATATGTTGGGTATAATTTCTTTAATATAGAAACTGTTACAAATAAGATAAAAAACAAAAAATCGGAAATTATAGTTTACTGTTCAATCGGATTACGCTCTGAAGATATTGGAGAAAGGTTAAAAAAGGCAGGTTATACTAATGTAACTAATTTATACGGAGGTATTTTTGAATGGAAAAAGAAAAATAACCCTGTTTACGATTCCAAAAACAAAGAAACCAATAAAGTGCATGCATATAGTAAGTTTTGGGGAAAATTACTGACCAATGCTCAAAAAATATATTAACAAGCATTGAAAAAAAATAACAAAAACTTACTCATCATATTTACGCGAAATCCAGAACTTGGAAAGTGCAAAACACGTTTAGCTGCAAAGGTAGGAGACCAAAATGCACTTGACATTTACAAGTTTCTACTAACTCATACTGTTAACATAACAAAAGACTTAGATGTATCTAAACAAGTACATTATTCTGTAGCAATTAGAGATAATGATATTTGGGAAAATTCCATTTTTGACAAAAAACAGCAAATAGGAAAAGATCTAGGTATACGAATGCAAAATGCTTTTAAACAAGGTTTTGCAGATGGTTATGAAACCATAATAATAATTGGCAGCGATATGTATGATATGAATATGTCCGATTTAAAAGAGGCATTTAATCAGTTAAATCAAAACGACTTTGTTGTTGGACCTGCAAAAGATGGAGGTTATTATTTATTGGGAATGCGTATTTTTAACCCTGATGTTTTCCAAAACAAAGAATGGGGAACAGCAACTGTTTTAAAAGACACTTTAATTGATTTAAAAAACAAGAAAACAAAATTACTACAATTAAGAAATGATGTTGATTACTATGAAGACATTAAAGATATAAAAGCATTTCAGCCATTTTTAAAAAATATAAAAAATGATAAAAAAACAAATAAATGAATCTGTTGCGTATTTAAAAAGCAAAGGCTTTGATGCTCCAGAAATAGGAATTGTGCTAGGCACAGGTTTAGGCAAACTATCTGATGAGATAGAAAACCCAATAGAAGCACATTACAATCATATTCCGTTTTTTCCTTTAGCAACAGTAGAATTCCACACTGGAAAACTAATCTACGGTACTTTAGAAGGCAAAAAAACAGTTGTTATGCAAGGTAGATTTCATATCTATGAAGGTTATGATTTGTTAGATGTTACTTACCCAGTACGGGTAATGCATAAGTTAGGTATTAAAAAATTATTTATTTCCAATGCTGCTGGCGCCATTAATCTAGATTATAAAAAAGGAGATATAATGCTTATTGAAGATCATATTAATATGCAAGGTGGATCCCCACTTGCTTTTAAAGATGTCTCCCAATTTGGTGATCGTTTTGTAGATATGGGAGAACCATATGATGTGGATATGCGTAATAAAATTATTGATATTGCCAAAAAAGAGGGTATTTCACTACAAAAAGGTGTTTATGTTTCCGTTGTGGGGCCACAACTAGAAACAAAGGCTGAATACAGAATGCTTAAAATTATTGGTGCAGATGCTGTTGGTATGAGTACTGTTCCTGAAGTAATTGTTGCCAATCATTTAAAATTACCTGTTGTTGCAATGTCAGTTTTAACCGATGAATGCGACCCAGATAATCTACAGTCAGTAAATATTGCTGAGATTATAGAAATTGCAAGAAATACAGAACCTAAAATGATAAAATTATTCAGAGAATTAATTAAAAGCATATAAGCTGTAGCAAACAAAAAAAATCGACTTATAAATTAATTTACACAAAAAGATGAGCTATTTAGAAGCAACTAACAATTTATATAAAGATGCTGCATTAACTCCAGATGTTGGTTTATGCTGTACAACAAATCCCATTTGGCAATTTCCAGGATTATCCATTCCAAAAATAATGCAAGAAATGAACTATGGCTGTGGCAGCACAGTTTCTGCTCAAGACCTAGTAAACAACCCCAAAGTATTATATGTTGGTGTAGGTGGCGGTATGGAGTTGTTACAATTTTCATATTTTTCTCGTCAAAAAGGTGGTGTAACTGGCGTAGACGTGGTAGATGAAATGTTAGAAGCTTCAAAAAACAATTTTAAGGTTGCTGAAGAAGAAAATGATTGGTTTAAGAGTGATTTTGTAAACTTAGTAAAAGGAGATGCACTTAATCTACCCATAAAAGATGAAAGCATAGATGTAGCTGCTCAAAACTGCTTATTCAATATTTTTAAAGCTGAAGACCTAAAGAAAGCTATTTCAGAAATGTATCGTGTTTTAAAACCTCACGGAAGATTAGTAATGAGTGATCCTATTTGTGAGCAACCAATGAATGATGCATTACGAAATGATGATAGATTGCGTGCATTGTGCCTTAGTGGCAGTATCTCAATGAAAGATTATATAAAAGCATTAACAGATGCTGGTTTTGGTACCATTGAAATTAGAGCAAGAAAATCGTATAGAGTACTATCGCCTAACCACTACCCTACAGATGAACTTATCTACATAGAGTCTATAGAAATTGCAGCAATAAAAGATCCAATGCCTGTAGACGGCCCTTGCGTATTTACAGGTAAAACGGCTATCTATTATGGTAATGATGAATATTTTGATGATAAAAATGGTCACATTTTATTACAAAACCAACCAATAGCAGTATGTGACAAAACAGCAGCTGCCCTAGCAAAAAGCAATAATCAAATTCATATTAGCGAAAGCACATGGCATTACAATGGTGGTGGATGTTGCTAAAAGCAAAACACTGAGTAAGTTTTTTTTACTAAATTAGACTTATGCATAAAGTATACATTGAAAATGATTCATAAAATAAGTGCTTCCATATTCTTTTTAATCTTTTTAGGCTATTTATATTTTAGCACACCTATAAAGATTGAAGAAATTCCCTATGGTGATATTCCCCACCATAGAGAGTGGAATAACTTATTACAAAAAAACGTAACCCAAAATGGAGATGTTAATTATAAGTCTTTTTTAACAGATAAAGCCAACTTACAAGAATATTTAAATTATTTAGAGGGCTATCTGCCTGCCAAAAATTGGTCTAAAAATCATAAATTAGCGTATTACATTAATTTATATAATGCCAGAACTGTTAAATTAATCTTGGACAATTATCCTACAAATAGTATTAAAGACATAAATTCTCCTTGGACAAAAAAAATAATCAATATTGGCAAAAACAAATTCTCTTTAGGTAATATAGAACATAAGATTCTTAGAAAAATGAATGAGCCTCGTATTCATTTTGCAATTAACTGCGCATCATATTCTTGTCCTAAACTATTAAACAAAGCATATACAGCTAATAATATGGAGAAACAGTTAATTGCTGTTACTAAAAGTTTTATTAGTGACAAAACCAAAAATTATATAACAAAAGAAAAAGTTCAATTATCAAAAATTTTTAAATGGTATAAGAATGATTTTACGGAAAAAAAATCTTTAATAGATTATATAAATCAATACTCAGAAATTAAGATATTACCTGATATAAAAATTGATTATCTTGATTATAATTGGGCCCTAAATGAAGCAAAATAATTCTATTTCTTCTATAAGTATTATTGTTCCTGTTTTAAATGAGGAGACTACTATTGTAAAATTAATTAAAGCCATTAAAGAACGTAGTTGTCATAAAAACATAAAAGAAATAATTATTGTTGACGGAGGCAGCACTGATAATACATCTTCAATAGCTTTAAAACAAAACGTGGTTGTTTTAACTTCTGATAAGGGTAGAGCAAAGCAGATGAATTTTGGCGCCAAATATGCAACAGGAGACATACTTTACTTTTTGCATGCAGACACCATTCCTCCCAATAATTTTGACATATCTATCCTAAAAGGTATTTCAAAAAATAATTTGGCAGGCTGTTTTAGAATGCAATTTGATTGTAATAGCAAGTTCTTACAATTTTTTGCTTGGTTTTCTCGTATAAATCATAAAATGTGCAGAGGCGGTGACCAATCACTTTTTACAACCAAAGATATATTCACAAAGTTAAATGGTTATAACGAAGAATATATAATTTATGAAGATGGTGAATTTATAGAACGACTGTATAATATTACCAGTTTTATTGTTTTACAAGACAAAGTAACAACCTCATCTAGAAAATACCAACAAAAAGGTATAATACGACTTCAATACCACTTTGGAATGATTCATTTTAAAAAAAGCTTAGGAAATAGTCCAGAAAAATTATATGAATACTACAAAAAGAATATAGCAAATTAACTACTTGTTCTCATAATCTAATAATATTCCATCACCAATCCACTTTGCCAAAGCTTGTCTGTTTTCGGGAACTAAAATACGTTTTTGATCTTTTTTGTTTTTAATATTCCCAATCTCTATATATGTCATTGCTGGTATTGTATTCTTAACTAAATACAACCCACTTCTATCTGAAAACGTTCCTGTGTAATCTCTATTTGGCTGGTATTTTTTATATTTCTTTTGGAATGTTTTATGTATGCTTTCTGCCAAACGTTTACCATTTGTACTATTTTCATGATGGTAAAAGAAAACATCAATATTTTTCCCAACGCTTCTACTATCAATATGTGTAACGATTAGTCTTTGGTATTTACCTTTATTTTTTAAATACAAATCATTTACAGCGTCTACCCTTTGCTTTAATCGATCTACCTGGTTTAGCGGAATTGTTTTATCTGGATAGCAAACCTCATCATAATCAACTGGTAATATTCTAGTATCCCTAATTCCATCATTCTTATCTCTAATGATAATATAAACTAAAGCTCCATGAGAAATCAACTCCTTACCTAACCTAAGTGTTATGTCATAAGCATATTCATCTTCAGAAATCAATTTTTTACCATGCTTTGTTATTGCCCCAGGATCTGGTCCTCCATGACCAGAAATTAAATAATAAACCGTACCATTTAACTTACTACTCTTCCTCTTTACTACTGCATGTTTTTTTCCAAAAATTGGATATCCATTTATTATTTCAGGTGACACTATTTCTGTGTCAATTTTTTCCGATTTCTTAGGTATTTTATAAGTTTTACCTTCATATAAATGCTTACCGTTTCTTAAATTATCCTCATTTAAAGCAATAAAATCTGAATAATACGCTGCAGGGCTCATACCAAAACTTTTCAACAAAGTATATATTCCTTGTCCTTTTTTTGCCACTACAGTTTTTAAACCCTCTTGAGCAAAGATAGAAGTTGTAATAAAAAACAATGAAAAATATAGTATAAGTATCTTTCGCTTTAACATTATATGACTTTTATACAAATATTATCAAAAATACTGCCCAATTCCAAAAACTATTCCTTTTGCAGCATTTTTTGTAATACCATATCCATAATCTATCCTAAAAATAGCATTAAAAATACGTTTGTGCATAAATCTAACTCCAATACCTGGATATACTCTTATATTTTTACTTTCTAAAAAATCATTATACCCTCCACCAGGGTTACGCCATGAACCAGCATCCATAAAAACATTCCCTTGTAATACAAACCAGTTTTTATCTATAAGTGTAAGTCTATATTCTGTATTTAAAACAATAGAGCCTGTACCTCTGTCTATAATATTACCTACTCCTCTAAGATTAATATTATTATCTACCGAAAAAGGTGCAAATGGTGTTTTGTCATTAGTAGCCAATCCTAATCGCAATCTATTTGCCCAATTACCATAAGCACCAACTCTTTTAAAATACATAAAATCATTAAATCCTAGTAAAAAGTTATTTAAGTCTTTATTGGAGCTTTGTACATATTGCAAATTTAATACACTTTTAAAACCAGATAAATATTGGTAATGATATTTAATATCGTTATAATTATAAATTACTTTATATAAAATCTTGTCTACATCTAACTCTTGTGGTACAGATATACTTGTTGCACCTCTTATATAATTATATTTCTCTGTAAAGAAATTCATTCCTAAATCTATACTGTTTTTTATATTAAATTGATAGACTCCCATAATTTCAAAAGATGAATTATGATATTTATAATCTGCAGAAGTATCATTAAAAAAAATAGGTTCTTGGGTTATAAGATTATTATAACTCAACGCTATACCTGTTTTAGCATTAAATAAATAAGGAGCTCGTAACGCAATTCCGTATGAATCAAAAATATCTTTTTGATAAAACCCTCCCAGTATAATGTTTCTGCCTGTTAAATTAAATTCTTGTATTCCTACTCTAAAAGCAAACTCATCATTAGAAGAAGTGTACACGTTTGCAAAAGGTATTATTGTAAAATTCTCCTCTACTATAAAAACAACTGAAAAAGAATTGGAAGAGTTTGGCTGTAAATTAAACATTGCATTTGCAATGGATGGTAGTCTTTTTAATTGATTAATATCATTTTCTAGAGTAGTTGAATCTATTGTTTGACCTACCCTAACGGATACTATCTTTTTTAAAAAAGTAACCTTTGTGTTTTTTGTTCCTTCAAAATTTATTTCCGAAATTTTAAATTTTTGAGTAAATCCTATAACACAAAAAAGGAATATAATTAAAGTTGTTATTTTTTTCATATTGACTTAGAAAAAGAATGTTGTTTTAGACAATAGATTTACCCAGTTATCTTCACTTACTGCCATTAATGTAAAACCATAATTTCTACCAGACATTAAAGTAGGAGGTGATTTTTCTGTAACATTTAACACTACATTATCTAACTTATAATACTGAAACATTTTTTCATAAGTATATGTGCCTGATAAAAAATTATCATCCACATCTGTCATTACCTGAAAGTATATTGCAGTGTCCTTATACAAACCATCTTCCCATGTAAATATTGGCATATTAGAAGTTTGTGAGTCAATTGCAACTTTGTTTACCATCTCTGTAGTTTTTGTTAAGTGTTTTAATCTAATTGGGTTAGAAATATGTTTTTTTCCTTTTTCATCAAAAGCAATAATAACCCATTTTTCATCCAATACCTCAACCATAAAGCGTTTTATGTGACCATTAAAAACATTAAATATTTATGGAGATTTTACTGTATAATTTTTAAAGTCATTTTTATCAACATTTGCTGTTTTTGTTTCAAAATACTGAAAATTAGTAGCCCCATCTCTAGGATAAAAGAATACATTTACAGAACCTTCTATATTTGCATTGGCAGCACAAGCAATTACATTATCAATTACTACTTCTTCCCCATCTAAAATACTATCCAAAGAAGATAAATCTGTTAAACCATCTTCTGAACAACTTAAAATAGACATTACAAAAATTAAATAGTAATATTTTAATCTATTAACTTCCATAGTACTCTTTTAAGACTTGCTCCGCTGGTTTGTTTTGCGGCGTAAATCTATTATCATTTTCTCCGCCTGCTCTATTATGATGAATAAACCATTTCCACACATAACCGCCTGCAAACCATTCTTCCTTCCAAAACATTTCTAATATGGCTTTTGTTGCATTAGCTTGTGCTTTTAAATTAACATTGGTATTGTTTCTATCTACCAACCAAGGTTTGTGCGCATTAAAGTCCATACTTCTGTATCCATACTCTGTAAAAAGTATTTGTTTATCAAACCTTTTAGATAAATTTTTTATTTTTTCCTTGTGTATGCTCCATCCAGTTTTTAACTGATCTACTGTTGGGTGTTGTTCTTCTGATAAAGGAAAATAAGCATCAACACCTATATAATCAACATTTTCCCAAAAAGGGACTCTATCATACTCGTCCCAATTAGCTGCATAGGTTAATTTTCCTGTATATATATTTCTTATTTCTTTTATAAGTTGTTGCCAAAACTCTGGTCTATTTTTAACAAATTGTTCTAACTCTGTACCTATACACAAAAGTTCTGTATTTGTTTCTTGCGCCAACTCAGCATAAGTAATTATAAATTTTTTATATGATTCTTCAAGTGTTTTCCAGTCTGTTTCAGATTCCATTTTTAAACCTCCTGTAAATTCTCCTTTCCAAATCCATATCTGCGGCTTTAGCATTACCTTTATGTTGTTTTTATGCAACATTCTTATATACTGTTTAGCTCCAGCTTTTGTTTCTCCAAACCATTGCCTTTCTGTGTTAAAAACTATTTCTGGAGTTTTTAAATTCTTGATAAAACCAAAAGGCATAACTGCTGCTGCATTTACATTAATATTTAAAATTGAAGCTACATTTTCTTGATTCACTTTGTCCCTAGATGCTACAAAACTAATCCCATTGATTTTTTCAACCATTTGACCATCGCACGAAAACTGTAAACAAAATAATAAAAGAAGACCTATTTTTTTCATCAGAGAAATTTTTATGACTCCTAAAATAGACTATTTTTTATTATCATATTTTATTGTTTATCCTCTAATAATTGAAAAAATAATCAAGAAGTAAAATTTCTGCTTACAAAATTGCACGCAATCCTAAACTAACAGTATTTCCAAGCCCTTGAAAATTGTTGCCACGAATAAATTTACTATAAGAAACCTCTATATTAAGCACTTTACTTAGTTGATATTTACCTCCAAACCCCAAAGCAGTATAATTTTGAGAAAAATTTTGGCCATTGGCATTTGGATTATCATATCCAATAAAATAAGATTGTTGAGCATTTACAAAAACTGTAGATTTTTGTGATGGGAAATAACTTAAAAACACACTTAAAGGAAGAGATAAACTATTGTTAGCAAACCTTTCTCCTTTATTTGTATTTACACTAGCGTCTATTGTTTTCTCTCCAAAATTAAATCCTAAATCTACTTCTGTAAACACTTGCCAATCTCCACCTCCAAAAGTTTTGTCATAAAAAAACTTAGTCTCCCAAAAAACACTTCTTTTATCTAAATAAGGTGCATTAGGTATATCCTTAAAAACTGGCAAGTACAAAGAACTTGTAAAAGAAAAATTACCAATATTTTTAAACGGCTGTACTCTTATAGACGGTGCTATGGTAGTTAAACCACTCCTAGCATCTACTGCATTATCTTTAAAACTAAATACATTAAAAGCCTTAGCACCATTAAAAACATTGGATCTAACTTGAAGAATAAGCCCTATATTAATTCTAGAATTTTTACTCACTCCAGTATAAATTTCTGTAGTATTTGTAAAAAAAGATTCTCTTCCTGTACTAATATTTACAGTATTACTTCCTCCATCTGTTTTTTTGGTTTGGGTATATAAACTATTAAAGAATTTAACATCCCATTGCCCTTTATTTAGTAATTTTGATGGTGTATATTCTTGAACATTTGTCTGTCTATTATCCTCATTAGTAATATTTTGAGAATAACCCAAAAAAGTGGTTAGCAAGCCTAGTAAAAGTGTTATCTTTCTTATCTGTTTCATATTGTTTTTTTATTGTTGATTTAATGCCCAATTGTAAGGATAAAAAGAAACTTTCATATTTGACTGTATTTTATCTTTCCTATACTGATTAACAAAATCTAATAATGATTTTCCATCTTGGGTAAAATCACCCTTATACCATTCAAAAATCTGAGAAAGTTTAACCTTATTCTTATTTACTTTTACAAAGTCTGAGTTATTTAATGCTACTTCTGTTTGTTCTTGTAATTGTTGCTCTAACGTTTCTGGAAGGTATGCATTATTAATTATGGGAGGACATCCTAAGCCTGCACAAACCAATACAAAGTGAAACCGTGCCTCTTTAGGAAAAACACCCTGCAACATCTTATGTTCCATATCATTTAATGTAATCTGGATACCGCCTACATTGTGCTCTATTTTATCAAAAAAACCTTCCTTATCTAAAGGTGATTTAAGAGGATAATTATCAACCACTGTTTTAATTACAAATAAATTATATGTGTTAATCCAAAAAGCTTGATATTCCTTAGATTCTTTTGCAGATACTTTAGCATCTCTCATCAGTGTTACTAAATCATCTAATTGATTTGGAGCTTCTTTAATATGGCTATATGCTACCTTACCATTTTTTACATATGTACTAAAAAATAAATTAGCTTTTGTAAAAAACTGTTTGTTAATTTGAGAAAAAGAGCAAGAAAAGCTTAGTAAAAAAAGCAAAACAATTATTTTAACAGTATATTTCATATTATTGTTTTATAGTTAACCGTATCTCTGTCGGTTCTTATTTTTAAAACCTACAAAATCTTATTAATTACAGACAAAGTAATTGGTTAATTATCACAAATTAGTAACAAAACCTAATCAAGTTAATTCTTATTTTGAGAAAGTATAAATAAAGTAATTTAGGTTATGTTTATGTTTTAACTACGACAGACAAATTAACATTTTCAACATTTATGGAACATATAGTTATTATTGGTAATGGCATTGCAGGTATTACTGCTGCAAGACATATTAGAAAACTATCAGACAAAAAAATCACTGTGATTTCTGCTGAAACTGATTATTTTTTTTCTCGTACCGCATTAATGTATGTCTATATGGGACATATGAAATTTGAGCATACCCAACCCTATGAAAATTGGTTTTGGAAAAAAAATAGAATTAATCTGGTAAAAGGATGTGTTTCAAAAATAGATGTAAGAATTAAAGAATTGATATTAGAAAACTCCTCAGTTTCTTATGATAAATTAATCTTAGCAACGGGTTCTAAACCCAATAAATTTGGTTGGCCAGGACAAGACTTAAATGGTGTACAAGGCTTATATTCTAAACAAGACCTAGATAAGCTTGAAAAAAACGCACCCAATAAAGAAGTTTGCAAAAGAGCCATAATTGTTGGGGGTGGGTTAATTGGTATTGAAATGGCCGAAATGTTGCGTAGCAGAAAAATACCCGTAACCTTTTTAGTTAGGGAAACTAGTTTTTGGAACGGTGTTTTACCAAAAGGAGAATCTGAACTAATTAATGAACATATTTTAGAACACCATATAGATTTGCGTTTAAATACAAACTTAGTTGAAATATTACCAGATGAAAATGGGTATGCTAAAGCAGTTACAACAGACAAAGGCGAAACCATAGAATGCAATGTTGTTGTACTTACGGCTGGTGTTTCTCCTAATGTAGAATTTTTAAAAGATTCTGATATTGAAATAGGTAGGGGTATTAAAGTAAATCGTTTCTTGGAAACAAACATTAAAGATATTTATGCTATTGGGGATTGTGCAGAACAACGTCAGCCCATAGGAAATAGAAGACCAATTGAAGCCGTTTGGTATACTGGCAGGATGATGGGAGAAACAGTGGCGCAAACCATATGTGGAAATAAATTGGAATACAAACCAGGTCATTGGTTTAATTCAGCCAAATTTTTAGATATTGAATACCAAACATACGGTTGGGTATTTAGTGAAAAAAATAAACAAGACTATGAAGAACATTTTCATTGGCGTCATTCCAAAGAAAAAATATGCATAACTATAGCTTTCCACAAAGAATCAAAACAATTTTTAGGTATTAACACCTTTGGAATACGGATGCGACATAAAATTTTTGATCACTGGTTAACTGAAAAAAAAGATATTCAATATGTTTTACAGTATTTAAAAGATGCTAATTTTGATCCAGAATTCTACAAACAATATGAGCCTGAAATCATAAAAAAATACAATGCAGAATATGGAACTACTATTATAACAAAAAAGAGAAGTTGGAAACGAATTTTTAATAAAGCTTAACCAATTAAGAATGAAAGCCATACAAAACATAGGTATCACTATCTTCTTAGTTGGACTAGGGATTTTTACTGCACTACCCTTTTTAGGGAACTTTAAACTAAATCAAAAAAGCTTTGACAAGCTGATAAGTAATCAAGGTATTAAAAGTGAAATTTTTATTCAAGACTTACAAAACAAAGTAGTTGATGTTGAATTTTCAGGTTTTCAATCCATAGCTCCGTTGGTTAAAGAGGCAGTTGTTAAAGCTAATCAAATACATACTAAAAATAAAGAATGGGGCAAAAAAGTATATGCCAGTGATAATGACATAGCTACTGCTATTCGTAAGGAATCTGGTTACGGTTTTATTCCAGAAAACAAAGGACTTATGTGGTTTCTAACTTTTGGTCTCGGCATTATAGGCGCTCTATTATTCATTATTCCACAAGTGATAACCTTAGGTAAAAAAGGAATTAAAAATGACCATATTTACCATCAAAATTCCACAAATAAAGGTTGGATAGCTTGGCTCGTTTTTATTTTTTTAGTCAGCTTTTACCTTGTTTTATATTTTTACCCAGAATACGCTATAAACTGGACATACTTAGTAGATCCAATTAGTGAAAGCCTTAGTGGAAATCCTGCTGGACATTGGTTTGTATATGGTTTTATGTATTGTGTGGTAATGATAGTAATGGCAATTAGAATGTACATAAAATACCGTCATAATATGTATCAAATAGTACGCACAACATCAGTACTTTTTTTTCAGATAGTTTTTGCTTTCCTTATTCCTGAAATTATGGTTAGACTACAGCTATCTTATGCCAAAGGTTACGATTTTAAAAACGCTTTTCCGTTAGATTATGATTTCTTTTTTAATTGGAACTTAAAAGAACTAATAGCTGGTGGGGGTTTAGGTATGTTTATATTGGTATGGGGTATTGTCTTAACTCTAATTATTGTTCCAGTAATGGTCTATTTTTTTGGCAAACGTTGGTATTGTTCTTGGGTTTGTGGTTGTGGTGGGTTAGCTGAAACATTAGGCGACCCTTATCGTCAACATTCAAGTAAGTCACTTTTTTCTTGGAAAGTAGAGCGTTGGTTAGTTCACGGGGTTTTAGTTTTTGCGGTTGTAATGACTGGATTTACACTTTATGGTTTTTTTGCAGAAACTGGTACAGTTCTAGGAATTAAAGTACAAAGTATTATGAACACCTACAGCTTTTTAATTGGAGCTATTTTTGCTGGAGTCATAGGTACTGGTTTCTATCCTATTTTCGGGAATCGTGTTTGGTGTAGGTTTGGTTGCCCCTTAGCCGCTTATTTAGGATTTGTACAGCGTTTTAAATCTCGCTTTAGAATAACCACAAATGGTGGTCAATGTATTTCTTGTGGTAATTGTTCTACATATTGCGAACAAGGAATAGATGTACGTGCATATGCCCAGAAGGGTGAAAACATCATTCGCTCTAGTTGTGTTGGTTGTGGTGTTTGCTCCGCTGTTTGCCCAAGAGGTGTTTTAAAATTAGAAAATGGACCTCTAGAAGGGCGTATAAACCCAACTGAAGTTTTATTGGGCAATGATGTAGATTTAATGAATTTAGTGAATAAAAAATAAATTATGTCCTATCGTTTTCTTATTCTCTTCTTTTTTAGTTTTTTAAATATAGCATCAACTCCTAAAAAAAAGTATATAAAACAATTTTACCCTACTGGCTCCATAAAAGCTGAAGGCTGGATACAAAATAACATCAAGGAAAAATTTTGGAAGTTTTATTACAAAACCAATAAAATATCAGAACAAGGTCACTACATAAATAATAAAAAAGAAAAGTATTGGTACTTTTACAACCAAAAAGGAAATCTATTACTAGAAGGACATTTTAAAAATGATAAAAAACTGGATGGTGGATTTTTTATTGCAATGAAGGAACTATAAGCAACAAATGTCAATTAGTAAACGGAGTAAAAAATGTTTATTGTCTTAGATATCAAAACAAAAAAATGATTTCTGCAGAAAAATATAAAAATGGAAAGAAAATTAATGAATGGTTTAGTTTTACAAATTTTAAAAAGGAAAGCAAATTATCCGATTTAAAGTAATGACAAAGATTAGTGTAATTATTCCAGCTTATAATGAAGCAAATTCCATAGGCAAAGTTATAAAAGAGATTCCATCTTCTGTTTCAGAAATCATTGTTGTGAACAACAATTCTTCAGATAACACAGTTATTAATGCAAAAAAAGCAGGTGCTACAGTACTTACTGAAACAAGAAAAGGATATGGGTATGCGTGCTTAAAAGGCATAGATTATATAGCCAAAAAGTCCATTAAGCCAGATATAATCGTATTTATTGATGGAGACTATTCAGATTATCCAGAAGAATTAACTAAAATAGTAAAACCAATAATAGAAGATAATTTAGATTTTGTAGTAGGAGCACGTATAAAAAAATTCAGAGAAAAAGGAAGTATGACACCGCAACAAGTATATGGAAACAAGCTAGCCACCATGTTAATGAAAGTGCTTTTTAATGCTAAGTTTACTGACCTTGGGCCATTTAGAGCCATAAAATATAATAAACTCATTAGTCTTAAAATGGAAGACAAAACTTATGGCTGGACAGTAGAAATGCAGTTAAAAGCATTGAAGAATAAATTAGTATATACTGAAATTCCAGTACATTATAAAAAAAGAATTGGCATCTCTAAGGTATCTGGAACAGTAAAAGGTACTATATTTGCCAGTATAAAAATCCTTGGTTGGATATTTAAATACAGCTTTAAATAATTATGGAAATTGCAATTACATACATCATTATTAGTATTTATAGTGTAGCACTTATGCTGATATTCTTCTACAGCTTGGCGCAGCTTAACTTACTAATAAATTATTTAAGTTATAAAAAACAAAATAAAGAGGCTCCTAAATTTAACTTATTAGATGCTAAGGAAGTACCAATGGTGACAATTCAACTACCCATTTATAATGAGGAGTATGTTGTAGAAAGGCTTTTAGAAAACATTGCAAAAATAGAATATCCTACCAGTAAATTAGAAATACAAGTATTAGATGATTCCACGGATGATTCTATCATAGATACAGCTAAACAAATAAAGAAACTTCAAGAAACTGGTCTAGATATACAGCATATTAGAAGAACTAACAGGCAAGGTTATAAAGCTGGCGCTTTAAAAGAAGGCCTTAAAATAGCTAAAGGAAATTTCATTGCTATTTTTGATGCAGACTTTTTACCAGATTCAGATTGGTTAAAGAAAACAGTTGTTTATTTTAAAGATGAAGAAATTGGTGTAGTTCAAACTCGTTGGGGACACATAAACAGAGATTACTCTACATTAACAAGAATACAAGCCTTTGCATTAGACGCCCATTTTACATTAGAACAAGTAGGCAGAAACGCTAAAGGACATTTTATAAACTTTAACGGTACTGCTGGTATTTGGAGAAAAACTTGTATTATAGATGCTGGTAACTGGGAAGGCGATACTTTAACTGAAGATTTAGATTTAAGTTACCGTGCACAATTAAAAGATTGGAAATTTAAATACCTAGAAGATGTAGAAACTCCTGCTGAACTTCCTGTTGTTATATCAGCTGCTCGTTCTCAACAATTTAGATGGAACAAAGGAGGCGCTGAAAACTTCAAAAAATCTGTATGGAGTGTTCTTAAAGCAAAAAACATTTCTTTTAAAACAAAGTTTCATGGAGTAATGCATTTACTAAATAGTTCCATGTTCTTATGTGTATTTATAGTTGCCCTTTTAAGCATTCCAATGTTATACATAAAAAACAGAAATGAATCTTTGGGCTGGGTTTTTGAAGTAACTAGCTTCTTTATACTAAGTACTATAATCTTATTTATTTGCTATTGGTTTACATTTAAAAGCATACAGGGAAGTAGTTTTAGCAAATTTGTAGATTACATTAGACTTTTCTTTACTTTCTTTTCTGTTGCCTTAGGCTTTTCCTTACACAACACTGTTGCGGTATTAGAAGGACATATGGGAAAAAGAAGCGAATTTGTGCGTACACCAAAATTTAACATAAACAGCTTAACAGATAGCTGGAAAGGAAATAAATACCTTACCAAAAAATTATCTCCAAATATGATCTTAGAGTTTGGGCTAATGTTATATTTCTTATTTGGTATGTATTCTGCAATTCCATTGAATGATTTTGGACTTTTCCCTTTTCATTTTATGTTGTTCCTTGGTTTTGGTTATGTGTTTTTTAAATCACTTACATCAAAAGTATAAGTTTTTATACTATAAATAATTACTAAAATATTTTTATAAATCTCTATTGCTGATATTGCATTATTTGTAATTTTTGCTGTACTTCGTGAAAATTAGTGATTAGATTATTTATAATGCTACCTAAAATTATATCTTATTGGAAACTACATAAGGTTCCTATAGTATTAGTCCTTGCTAGCATACTTTTTTATTACACTTTTGCCTATCATCTAAATCGTACAGAATTTTTAAAACTTATAAGTTTATCCATAGCCTTATTTTACCTATGCTATAAACTAATACAATTTGAAAAGTGGAACTTTAAGCTATTGCTTACCGCTGGTATACTCTTTAGATTAACTTTTCTATTTACGTATCCAATGCTATCTCAAGATTTTTATAGATTTATTTGGGATGGTGAATTAATTACACAAGGAATAAACCCTTACTTATTTACACCAGAGAGTATTATAAAAGAAGGTAAAATTATAATTGATAATGGTTTAAAATTATATGCTGGAATGGGTGAACTTAGCGCTATTAACTATAGTAACTACCCACCACTAAACCAATTAATATTTGCGTTAGCTGCTCTTTTTTCTGGAAAAAGTATGCTTGGTAGCATTATAACTATGCGATTCATAATCTTATTGGCAGATATAGGTATTCTTTATTTTGGAAGAAAATTATTAATAAAGCTTAATTTATCATCACATCTTATTTTTTGGTATTTTTCAAATCCGTTAGTAATTATAGAACTCACAGGAAATCTCCATTTTGAAGGAGTAATGTTATTTTTCTTTATTTGGAGTATTTACCTTATTACAATGAAAAAATGGATTATTGCAGCTCCAGTTTTAGCATTTTCAATAGCAATAAAATTAGTTCCATTATTATTCTTGCCATTATTCATAAGACATTTTGGGCTCAAAAAAGCAATTCCATTCTATTCTTTAATTGTAATAACCTTACTAGCCCTATTTATTCCTTTTTATTCATCAGAATTTATATATAATTACACAAAAACAATTAGTCTGTGGTTTAACAATTTTGAATTTAATTCTAGTATATACAATGTTGTTAAAAAAATTGCAGAATTTTTTGGAAATAAAAATTGGGAGACTATAAAAACGTTCGGAAAAATATCTCCTTATATAACCTTTAGCATTGTTTTACTCTTTTCTTTTTTAAGAGATAATAAAAAAATTACAAGTTTAATTACAAGTATGCTGTGGGTATTGTGCATTTATTATTTTATAGCTACAACCGTACACCCATGGTATATTAGTTTTGTGTTATTACTAAGTATTTTTACAAAATATAAATTTCCAATTATTTGGTCTTCATCTGTAATTTTAAGCTATTGGGCATATACAAATCCAAACTTTACAGAGCATTTAGGAATCTTATTTATTGAGTATATTTCAGTTTTTATCTTTATGATTTACGAAATATTCAGATTAAAAAGGCAAAATTCACTATTCCCAAAAAATACAATACATAATTAGGATAATTCAATATTATTTGTACTTTTGACCCTATAATGAGCAACAATACAAACATATTATTTAGTTATAGTGTTTCTACACCCGCAACTGTGTTTGCTCCTACACGTCGTCGCCCGTAAGGGTACAACCTTTATTTTGGAATTAGGTGAGTCCATTTCCGCATCAAAAAAAATCTTAAATCACTAACATAAAAGCAACCTTCAATGAGAATTGTTATTGCTAACGAATCGCATATAAAATATGCACAAATAATATCAGATACCATTACTGAGTCTGCTAAAGTACGAGGCACAGGAATTGCTAAACGTACACCAGAATATATTCAAAAAAGATTACAAAATGGTAATGCCATCATTGCATTAGATGGAGAAAAATTTGCTGGATTTTGTTATATAGAAGTTTGGGGACACAACAAATTTGTGGCTAACTCTGGTCTTATTGTTCATCCTGACTTTAGGAACTTAGGTTTAGCAAAAAAAATAAAAGAACGCATTTTTCAACTCTCAAGAGATAAATTTCCAGATGCTAAGATTTTTGGTATTACTACAGGTTTGGCTGTAATGAAAATGAATTATGAACTGGGTTATAAGCCTGTTACTTTTTCAGAGCTAACAGATGACCCTGAGTTCTGGAAAGGTTGTCAAACCTGTAAAAATTTTGATGTTTTAACCAGAACAGAGCAAAAAATGTGTTTATGCACAGGAATGTTATATGACCCAACTGCAAAACAAAAAACAATCAATAAAAAAGAGATAGATAGTAAAGTATTTAAACGATTAAAAAGTATAAAAGAGCAATTGTTCTTAAAAAAGAAAAATAAAGATGAATAAATTAGTTTTAGCATATAGTGGTGGTTTAGATACGTCTTACTGCGCAAAATATTTATCTAAAGACAAAGGTTATGAGGTACACGCCGTTAGTGTAAATACAGGTGGATTTTCTAAAAAAGAAATCTTAAACATCAAAGAAAAAGCATTAGAATTAGGTGTTACAACATATACATCTATAGATGCTGTGCAGACTTTTTATGATAAAGTTGTAAAGTATTTAATTTTTGGTAATGTACTAAAAAACAATACATACCCCTTATCTGTAAGTGCAGAACGTATTGTACAAGCCATTGAAATTGTAAATTATGCAAAAAAAATTGGTGCTAAACACATAGCTCATGGCAGCACAGGTGCTGGTAATGATCAAGTACGATTTGATATGATTTTTCAAATCATTGCACCAGAAATAGAAATCATTACACCAATTAGAGACAACCAACTGTCTAGAGAAGTAGAAATTGTATATTTAAAAGAAAATGGTATAGATTATCCTTGGAAAAAGGCAAAATACTCTATTAACAAAGGACTTTGGGGAACATCTGTTGGTGGTGATGAGACTTTAACATCTAACTTACCATTGCCAAACACGGCATACCCAAGCCAACTTAAAGAAAGAAACTCTTTAGATGTAAAATTAACTTTTATTAAAGGAGAACTTACCGCAATTAATGACCAAAAAGATAAGCCTATTAGCAATATTACAAAGTTAAATGATGTAGCTTCTAAGTTTGCAATTGGCAGAGACATACACGTTGGTGATACCATTATAGGTATTAAAGGCAGAGTAGGGTTTGAGGCAGCGGCATCACTCATTATCATAAAGGCACACCATTTATTAGAAAAACATACCCTAACTAAATGGCAACAGTACCAAAAAGAGCAACAAGGTAATTTTTACGGAATGTTATTACATGAAGGCAATTATTTAGATGAAGTAATGCGCAACATTGAAACTTTTTTAACAGACACACAAAAGAATGTTTCAGGTGACGTTTTTATCACTCTACATCCATATAGATTTGAACTTAATGGTATTGCATCTGATAATGACCTTATGAATGCTTCTTTTGGGAGTTATGGCGAAATGAACAAAGCATGGACAGCTGATGACGCAAAAGGATTCATTAAAATTCTATCAAACTCAGGAAAAATATATAATCACGTAAATAAAAATAATGGTTAGCATTGGTATTATAGGAGGTTCAGGTTATACAGGTGGTGAGCTAATAAGACTACTTTTAAATCACTCCAAAACAGAAATAGATTTTGTATACAGTACAACAAGAGCTAGCAAAAAAATAACAACAGCTCACCCAGATTTATTAGGCCTAACTGATCTTGAATTCTCAGGTACAATAAACTTAAATGTTGATGTTGTTTTTCTTTGTTTAGGACATGGCAATTCTACAAAATTCTTAAATGAAAATCATTTTTCTACTACTACAAGAATTATTGATTTAAGTAATGATTTTAGACTTAAAAATGATGCAGTCTTAAATGGAAAAGAATTTATATATGGGCTACCAGAAACCAATAGCGACAAAATAAAAACAGCTAAGTACATTGCCAATCCTGGTTGTTTTGCAACTGCAATTCAGTTAGCATTACTGCCATTGGCAAAAACAAATGCATTAAACAATGAAGTGCATATAAACGCGGTTACTGGGAGTACTGGTGCAGGTGTAAAACCTTCAGATAGTACACACTTTAGTTGGAGAAATAATAATGTTTCTTGGTACAAACCATTTACACATCAACATTTAGGAGAAATAGAAGAAAGCTTACATACTTATGAAAATGAAATTGGTAAATTATTTTTTCTTCCACAAAGAGGAAGTTTTACTAGAGGAATATTTGCTACAGCCTATACCAATTATAATGGCAGTATAAAAGATGCCATAAAACTGTATAAAGATTTTTATGCAGATGCTGAATTTACTCACGTTTCGGAAGATGAAATTCATTTAAAACAAGTGGTAAACACCAATCAATGTCATATTCATTTACACAAACACAACAGTAAGTTATTAATAACATCTGTCATAGATAATTTATTAAAAGGTGCATCTGGGCAAGCGGTACAAAATATGAATTTAATGTTTGGTTTTAATGAGACTGAAGGGTTGAGTTTAAAAGCCTCAACTTTTTAACATCAAATAAAAAACAATTACTATGAAACTAGCCATTATAGGAACAGGAAATTTAGGATTATCCATTGCCAATGGAATTTTAAACTCCAACGGTGCAACCTCAATGTATCTAACAAAACGAAATACGGAAAGCATTAGGCATTTTGAAAATTATGGAAATGTAACAATATCTTCAGATAATAAGGAAGCTGTGCAAAAATCTGATATTCTAATTTTTGCCGTACAACCCAATCATTTTGAACGTATTTTAAATGATATAAAAGATTTGCTTACAGAAAAACATATTGTTATTTCTACCATTACTGGTTTCAGCATAAAAAAGATTGAAGCAATTCTAGGAAAACAAACATTTATTATTAGAAGTATGCCAAACACAGCTATTTCTGTTGGTAAATCTATGACGTGTATTTGTAGCAATGAAGCTGGCAAAAAAAGAATTGATTTAGCAAAGGCAATTTTTAATAGAATGGGACACACATTAGAAATCCCTGAAACCCAAATGCAAGCAGCAACGGTTATTTGCGCAAGCGGCATTGCCTTTTGGATGCGTCTAATACGTGCAACCACGCAAGGTGCAATACAATTAGGATTTGATGCCAAAGAAGCACAAGAATTAGCAATGCATACATGTAATGGTGCTGCAAATTTATTAATAGAATCTGGAAACCACCCAGAACAAGAAATAGATCGTGTAACCACACCTATGGGATGTACCATTAAAGGATTGAATGAAATGGAACACCAAGGATTAAGCTCTTCTTTAATTAGAGGAATCGTGGCTTCTTTTGATAAAATAAGTGAGTTTAAAGTAAAAAATTAACAATGAATTTATTTGACGTATATCCCTTATATAATGTAACACCAGTTTCTGCAAAAGGAATTAAGGTTATTGATGATAAAGGACAAGAATATTTAGATTTTTATGGCGGCCACGCAGTTATTTCCATTGGTCATTCTCATCCACATTATGTGCGTAGAATAAAAGAGCAATTAGATCAAATAAGTTTTTATAGCAATGCTATACATAACCCCTTACAAGGAGAATTAGCAGAAAAATTAGTACAACAGTCCAATTGTAATGATTACAATTTATTTTTATGCAATTCTGGTGCCGAAGCCAATGAAAATGCTTTAAAACTAGCCTCTTTCCACAACAATAAATCTAGAGTAATTGCCTTTAAAAATGGATTTCACGGTAGAACCTCAGCAGCCGTGGCTGTAACGGACAATGAAACCATAAATGCACCTATAAACAAGCAACAAAAAGTTACTTTTTTAGAATTTAATGACATAAAATCCCTTACATCAGAAATAGAAAAAGGAGATGTTTGTGCCGTAATCCTAGAAGCCATACAAGGTGTTGGTGGTTTAGATGAACCCAACACAGAATATTACCAAGCTCTGGATGTATTATGTAAAGATAATAATGTAATTCTAATAGCAGATGAAGTACAATCTGGTTACGGAAGAACAGGTAAGTTTTTTGGTTTTCAACATCATAACATAAAGCCAGACATTATAACAATTGCCAAAGGAATGGGTAATGGCTTCCCTGTTGGAGGTGTATTAATACAAGAAAAAATAAAAGCATCTTATGGACTCTTAGGAACCACTTTTGGAGGAAACCACCTAGCCTGTGCAGCCTCTTTGGCCGTCTTAGAGGTTTTAGAACAAGAAGATTTAGTACGTAACGCTACAAAAATGCATTCTTATTTTATTAAAAAAGCAGCCACAATACCACAAATAAAAAAAGTAAAAGGTCGTGGGTTAATGTTGGGGCTACAGTTTGACTTTGAAGTAGGAGAGCTAAGAAAAAAATTGATCTATAACCAGTATATATTTACAGGTGGTGCAAAAGATAAAACACTCTTGCGTATTCTACCAGCTCTTAACATTACTACTGCCCAAATAGATTTATTTTTTGATGCTCTAAATGCCGAATTAAGCTAAAACATAAAGATGAAAAACTACCTATCTGTAAAAGACATAAACTCTCTTCCCAATTGGATTGATGAAGCAATAAAAATTAAAAAAAATCCTACCAAAGACAAAGAGCTTGGCAAAGGAAAAACCATTGTCCTTTTATTCTTTAACAATAGCCTAAGAACACGCTTAAGCACACAAAAGGCAGCAATGAACCTAGGAATGGATGTTATTGTAATGAATTTTGGAAGTGAAGGTTGGACTCTAGAGTATGAAGATGGAACAGTTATGGACAAAGGAAAATCAGAACATATAAAAGAAGCAGCTAAAGTAGTTTCTCAATATTCTGATGTTATTGGTATTAGAGCTTTTGCTGAATTAAAAGACAAACAGCAAGATGAGGCTGAATTGGTAATAAACGGATTTATAAAATATGCTACTGTACCAATTTTAAATATGGAAAGTTCTGTTGGACATCCATTACAGGCACTGGCAGATGCCATAACTTTATCTGAGCAAAACACAAAACCAAAACCTAAAGTTGTACTTTCTTGGGCACCACATCCTAAAGCATTACCACATGCAGTTGCTAATTCCTTCGTTGAAATGATGCAGTTACAAGATATGGAGTTCATCATTACACACCCAAAAGGATATGAATTAAATACTAAAATTACAAAAAATACAATCATAGAACATGATCAAAATAAAGCTTTGCAAAATGCTGATTTTGTCTATGTAAAAAACTGGAGTAGTTATCAAGATTATGGTAAAATAATAAATCTAGATAAAAACTGGACAATGACTTTAGACAAATTAGGTTCAGCCAAGTTTATGCATTGTTTACCAGCTCGTAGAAATATGGTGGTGGTTGATGCTGTTCTAGATAGCAATCAATCATTAGTTATAGAGCAGGCAAATAACAGAACCTATGCCGCACAAATAGTACTTAAGAAAATACTAGAAAGTCTATAACTATGAAACAAAAACTATCCATTGTAAAAATTGGCGGCAACGTTATAGAAAACAAACAAGAATTAAGCACTTTTTTAAAAGCTTTTTCCAAAATTGAAGACCCAAAGATACTAGTACATGGTGGAGGAAAATTGGCAACGGAATTAGGGAAAAAAATAGGCATAGAATCTAAATTAGTTAATGGGAGGCGCATAACAGATATAGAAAGTTTAGAGTTAATTACTATGGTCTATGGTGGATTGGTCAATAAAAATATTGTTGCTAATTTACAGTCTTTAAACTGTAACGCTATTGGCCTTAGTGGTGCAGATGCAAATACAATACAAGCACATAAACGACCCGTTAAAGATATTGACTTTGGATACGTAGGAGACATAGACAATATAAACGCTAGTACAATCTACAAATTAATTACTGCAAATTTAACACCTGTATTTTGTGCAATTAGCCACAACCAAAAAGGGCAATTATTAAACACAAATGCAGATACCATTGCTTCTGAAATTGCAATAGCAATGAGTAGTCTGTATACTACTACTCTATTTTATTGTTTTGAGAAAAAAGGAGTTTTATTAGACATTTCTAATGAAAATTCTGTAGTAAAACAACTTAATACAAATACATACAAAAAACTACTAGACAGTAAAGTTATTGCAGACGGAATGTTACCAAAACTTGAAAATTGTTTTAATGCATTACATAAAAAAGTAACAACGGTATGCATAGGAGATGTTTCTATGCTGCAAAAAAACGCAACACTATACACTAGCATAACATTATAAAATGATACAAAGACAACTTACAGAAAAAGCTTTAGAACTATTAAAAAAATTGATTTCTATACAATCATTTTCTTCTGAAGAAGATAAAACTGCAAATGCTATAGAAAACTGGTTTACTAGTTTTAATATTCCGTTTACTAGAGATAACAATAACGTATATGCTAAAAACAAATATTGGGATAATAGCAAACCAACACTACTTTTAAACTCACATCATGATACGGTAAAACCTAATTCAGCTTATACCAAAGACCCATTTAAACCTCATATTGAAGATGGCAAATTATATGGCCTTGGTAGTAATGATGCTGGTGGGTGTTTAGTTTCACTAATAGCCACATTTACTCATTTTTATGATATAGAAAACTTAAATCATAATATACTTATGGTTGCTTCTATGGAAGAAGAAACCGCTGGACCAAATAGTTTAAGAGGCTTACTACCTAGTTTGCCAAAAATAGATGTTGCCATAGTAGGGGAACCTACATTAATGCAGCTAGCCATAGCAGAAAAAGGTTTGGTAGTATTTGATGCGGAGGTAAAAGGAACTCCTTCACATGCGGCTCATCCAAATAATGACAATTCAATTTATAACACCATAAAAGTCCTAGACTGGTTTAAGAATTATTCATTCTCAAAAGTATCAGATGTTTTAGGAGAAGTAAAATTGACCGTAACCCAAATAAATGCAGGCAAACAACACAATGTAGTACCTGCAAAAGTAGATTTGGTAATAGATGTTAGAGTAAATGACAAATACACAAATAAAGAAGTAGCAGAAATACTACAAAATGATGCTCCTTGTACAATAACGCCTCGAGGATTAGAACTAAATTCATCTGCAATAGACAAAAACCATCCTTTAGTACAAGCAGGTATTGCTTTAGGAAGACAAACATACGGTTCCCCAACCTTATCAGATCAAGCAGCATTGACCTGTCAATCCTTAAAATTAGGTCCAGGAGACAGCACTAGATCTCATTCTGCAGACGAATTTATCTATGTTAATGAGATTGAAGAAGGAATTGATTTGTACATTAAAATATTGAATGGCTTTTTGCACTAAGTGTACTATTAATTATTAAAATTTAATACTTAAAATTATGAAACTTTGGGATAAAGGATTTAGTACCGATAAAAAAATAGACCATTTTACTGTTGGCAATGACAGAGAACTAGACCTATTACTAGCTAAGTATGATGTTATTGCATCTAAAGCACATGCAAAAATGCTTGGTAAAATAGGACTTATTACAGCACAAGAAGCAGACAATTTAGTAAAAGAACTTACTGAGATTGCAAAAACTATAGAAAAAGGTACGTTTACAATTGAAGATTCTTTTGAAGATATGCATTCTAAGATAGAATATATCTTAACAGAAAAACTAGGTGATACTGGTAAAAAAATACATACGGCACGTTCCAGAAACGATCAAGTTTTAGTGGCTATGCATTTGTATCTAAAAGATGAACTTTCAGAAATTAAAACCGATGTTAAAACTCTTTTTAGTCTATTATTAAATCTTGCAGATAAATATAAAAGTGTACTGTTGCCTGGTTATACACATTTGCAAATTGCTATGCCATCTTCATTTGGCTTATGGTTTTCTGCCTATGCAGAAAGTTTAATAGATGATTTGTATTTTGTTAATGCTGCATATAAAATAGCAGATCAAAATCCGCTTGGTAGCGCTGCTGGTTACGGAAGCTCATTTCCTATAGACAGAGATTTTACAACTAAAGAAATGGAGTTTACTACTCAAAAATTTAATGTTGTTGCTGCACAAATGAGTCGTGGTAAAGTTGAAAAAGCTGCTGCCTTTGGTATTAGTAATGTTTCAGCTACACTATCTAAAATGGCTATGGACATTTGCTTGTATATGAGTCAGAATTTTAATTTTATCTCTTTTCCAGAAGAGCTTACAACGGGTTCTAGTATTATGCCACACAAGAAAAACCCAGATGTTTTTGAACTTATTCGTGGTAAATGCAACAAATTACAATCTATCCCTAACCAACTACTATTAATAACAAATAATTTACCAAGCGGTTACCACAGGGATTTACAGTTGGTAAAAGAAGTTATAATACCTGCTATACAAGATATAAAATCTAGTATAGAAATTCTAACGTTTAGCCTCAAAGAGATTCGTGTAAATGAAAACATTTTAGATGATCCAAAATATGATTATCTGTTTAGTGTAGATACTTTAAACGAGCTAGTATTAAGCGGAATGCCTTTTAGAGATGCATATAAGAAAATGGGTGTAGAAATAAATGAAGGCACTTTTTCTCCTAAAAAAGATATTAAACATACACATGATGGCAGTTTAGGCAATTTATGTCTAAATGAGATTAGGTCAAAAATGAAAAAAATTGAGTAATTTTTTTCATTTTTAAATATCCTGCCTTTTTCTGCTTACCATACTTTTTAGGATCATAGTCATCTCCAGCATCTTTAGATTCAACACTTACTAGGACTGTGGTTTGACGTTGGCTACCCC
>CANLIE010000015.1 GCA_947491225.1 uncultured Cellulophaga sp. | reverse complement strand
AGGAGGAACTAAATCTAAAATTTGACGAATTAAGGGCTTATCATTATTTTTAGTCCGCCTGAAGAGTCCCATAAAATGTATTTTTTATTTGCAAAACTAAAATACGGGATTCTCAGGCTACTTTTTTAATACGACTTTCGGATAGTTATGATATAAGGTATGCTTTTCAACGAAAACTCCTTTCTTGCGTATTATTTTATTTTACTTTAGCAAAAAAAAAGAGATTTGATAAAATATTTATGCCTACTATCTTTTCTTGTGTTAAGTACAGTGTGTTCTTCTCAAAGTATTGATTTTGAAAAAATTGGAAAAGAAAAGTGGCTTCGTTATAATGGAGGAATATCAGCTAATGCAGTATATTATGACGGTACGGCAAATAGACAAGATTTAACTTATTACCTTACAGGAAGTCTTAATTTTAACATAGCAGGAGTGTATAGCATTCCGTTGTCATTTTCTTACTCTAATCAAAATTTTGATTTTCCAAATCCATTTAAGTTTAATAGATTAAGTCTTCACCCATCTTATAAATGGATAACCGCCCATATTGGAGATGTGAGTATGACTTTTTCACCTTATACATTAAGCGGTCATCAATTTACAGGTGGTGGTTTTGATCTTGCTCCAGAAAAAAAATGGAAATTAAGTGCTATGTATGGACGCTTTTTAAAGGCAACAGAGTATGATGAAAATGCTTCAAAAGGACTCGTCGCGTATAAGAGAATGGGATATGGGTTAAAAGCGTCTTATGATTTTGAATTTATGAAATTTGGAGCCATTTTTTTTAAAGCATCTGATGAGGTTGCCTCCATAGAAAACCAATTTCCGATAGAGCTTGGTATTTCTCCAAAAGATAATGCAGTAATTTCCTTTGAATCAGAATTTAGACTACTTGATAAAGCAAGCATAAGAATGGAATATGCCATTTCTGGAATAACTGAAGATACTAGGCTTGCCACCCCAAGAGAGAATAATGGTTTATTGTCTTTTCTATTGAAAGAGAATAATAGCACACAATACTATAATGCATTAAACGTATCTTTTAGCTACCCAGCTGGTAATGGGAGCTTAGGGGCGGGGTACGAGCGCATAGACCCTGATTACAAAACATTGGGAGCATATTACTTTAACAATGACCTGGAAAATATTACTATAAATGCAAGCCAAACATTATTTAATAATAAATTAAGTCTTAGTTTAAAAGCTGGTTTGCAGCAAGATAACTTAAATAAAGAAAAATCATCGGAACAACAACAAATAGTGAGTTCTATAAATGCAAATTACACGGCATCTGACCGTTTAGGTTTAACAGGCTCTTTTTCCAATTTTCAATCCTATACTAATATTCGTGATCAGTTTGATTATATTAATCAAGTAGGAGATTATGACAACGTAGATACCCAAAACTATCGACAAATATCAACAAACGTAAACTTGGGAATCAACTATATTCTTAAAAAATCAGAGACAAAACAAAGCAATGCCAATCTAAATATGGTGTACCAAACTTCTAAGAACGAGCAAGAAGGAGAGGAAACCTATGAGGATGGTAAAAACAGTTTCTACAATGCCACTGCAGCATACACTATGGGGTATCCCAAAAAGAATCTTAATATTTCCTTAGCTGCTAACACGTCTTTAAATACCACAGCACAAGACAATTCTATAACATTGGGGCCAACATTGTCTATAAGTAAGAAATTTTTTGACAAGAAGTTGCGTACCAATTTTTCTAGCTCGTATAACACTTCTTTTAGTAACGCTGAACAGCAAAATAGCGTCTACAATTTTAGATTAGGTAATAATTATGTTTGGTTAAAAAAACATAATTTTAGTCTTAACTGTTTACTTCTTTTTAGAAATTCTATAGTAAATTCTAATACAGATTTTACATTAACTTTTGGATATGGTTATGCTTTTGATAATTTAAAATTAAATATAAGAAAAAGAGATAGAATATATATTGAGCCTAAAACAAAAACAAAAGAAAACATATTAAGCTTTAGATATAGGAATGTTTTGTACAGTGGTACAATTCCTGAGTTAAATGAACAACTGACTAATGTGTTTAAAAGTGATAAATTTGTAAACATACCTCAATTTAAAGTTGGAGAACTTGTAATAATGTTAGCCACAACAAAAGAAAAAAAGAAAGAACAAGATTATAAAGAAAGCGCTCTTTTGTTTTTAAAAGAACTATATTCCTATGAAGATTTTCTAGATATATACAATAAATCACTATTTACTGTAATTAATAGAATTAAACGTGATATGCGTAAAATAGATCTTGTTTTGGAAAATAGCTTTGTAAATGCAAAAGTAAAAGTGGACAAGCATAAGCTGCATAAAAAAGAAGAGATATCTACAGCAACTGAAGAAGAAAAAGAGGAATACGGAAAGTTAAAAGCAGAACAAGAAGATAGGTTAAAAAAGCTTGTTGGACACCGTTGGATGGAAAGCATATTCCTAGATTATAATAGCCTAGAGGTTATTAAAAAGCCAGAAGGGTATCTAAAAGAATTTATAATGAAG
This sequence comes from uncultured Cellulophaga sp., assembly GCA_947491225.1. Taxonomy (GTDB): domain Bacteria; phylum Bacteroidota; class Bacteroidia; order Flavobacteriales; family Flavobacteriaceae; genus Cellulophaga. The sequence continues at coordinate 60,040 of CANLIE010000015.1, read as the reverse complement.
GTAGCGGCTAAATCGTATGAAATTTATGAAAAGAATAATGGTGATACACAAAAAATGGAGAGCTATTTAGAAATAAGCATCATTGATTTTTATTATAAAGAATCATTAACTATTGTAGATCCTGAAAAATTTAATTTAAAATATATTAACAAACATTAAATCAGAAGTATAGTGTTTTTACTAAAAAAATAACATAATGAAGTATTTAGTAACTAAAATAAAGCAAATGATTTACAAGGAATTGTACAAAAGAATAGTTACATTATTTACTTTATTCGTTTTCTTAATTGGAAGTCAAGAGTATGCCCTAGCCCAATCGTTTCCTGTACAAGTAATCCCCCAGGTAAATCCTCCAGCCCCGATTTATTTTTCAGATTATACAGATGCGGGTAGTATAAGCGGTCCATTACGAGTACAAATTATTCTAAACGACCTTAATATATCTAACAGGCAAGTACTATTAAGAATTTCTTTTAAAGGCAATGGAATTTCTTTTCAGAGCAAAGAAAATGTAATAGGGGCAACCCCTTTGTTTTTAGAAGGAGGAGTACCATTGGTTTTAACCAATGCAGAATTATCTCCCTATTATGAATATCAGAACATATCAGGAATTTCCCCAACAGTATATGGTAGTGACATCCCAGAAGGCACCTATAAATTCTGTTTTGAGGTATTAGACGCCCTATCTGGCAGCCAATTGTCCAGCCGCAGCTGTGTAACCAGCCTTGTTTTTCAAAATGAGCCCCCACTATTAATGCTACCAAGAGACAAAGCAAACGTAAAAGAAACAAACCCCCAGAACATTCTTTTTCAATGGACCCCCAGAAGCATTAATGTTAGTAACGTAGAATATGAACTTACCCTTGTTGAAATCTGGGATACTCAAGTAGACCCACAACAAGCATTTTTAAGTTCTGTACCCATATTTCAAACCACTACATCATCCACTACATATCTATATGGTCCATCAGCACCTTTGTTACTATCAAATAAAAAATATGCCTGGCGAGTACAAGCAAAAGCAAAAAAAGGAACAGAAGAAATAGGACTCTTTAAAAACAAAGGATTTAGCGAAATATTTTACTTTAGTCACGCACAACCATGTGACCTTCCCTTAGGAATAAACCATGAAGTAAAAGGAAGTACCAACGTAAACATATTTTGGGAAGATTATACCACAGAAATTCCTGAATTTATAGTACGATACCGTAAAAAGGGCGAAGGCAATAATTGGTTTCAGAACAAAACCTCAATGAACAGCGAAACCCTTTGGGGTTTAAAAGGAGGAACCACCTATGAATATCAGATACAGAAATCCTGTAAAATAACAAAGAGTGATTGGAGTGCTGCAAAGGAATTTACCACCCATATAACAGACAACCAAGGTAGTGTATATGAATGTGGCATTACCCCTGATTTTAATATGACCAACAAAGACCCTTTAGCCACGTTGAGCAAAGGAGATGTTTTTATAGCAGGAGACTTTCCTGTTAAGGTCAATGAAGTAACAGGGAGCAATGGTAGGTTTTCAGGCAAAGGATACGTAACAATCCCTTACCTAAACAGTATTAAAGTAGGAGTAGAGTTTACAAACGTTCTAGTCAACACAGACAAGAAGTTGGCAGAAGGAGTGGTAAATACAATGTACGACCCCAATGCAGGTAACATATTGGACATTGATGAAGCCATTGACACCATAGGAGATATAACAGACGCCGTAGGAGATTTGGTAGAGAGTATTGATCTAGGAGATATAGGAGTTATATGGGAAGATGTCTTTGGAAACAGCGATGAAGAAGAAGAAAATGCACCCATACTAGATGAATCAACAAATACTGATACTAATAATTCATCATCAGAAAACAATACAATAGATAATAATAATAATAATACCAATAGTTCCACAGGAAACGAAAGTACTGGTGATACAACTCAAAATGATACCCTTTCAACTACAGGTCAAAACACAGAAAACGAAACTACTTCAGAAAAAGAAGTAGTAATTGTTTATAATGGTGTAGATTATAAAAACAATGATATTGTAGAAGTTCCTTATGATAAAAATAATTCTAACTATGCTTTTAAACTTAAAAACTACCCTACAGATGCTACATTTAATTGGCAAGTTCTAAAAGGAGGAACAGACAATACCTCTGTATTTGTAACTAATGAGACTAAATATGATAATTTAGGAATAGATATGAAAAAAAACTATTTACTAGATGTAGTCGCAAATTACAATAAAAAGAAAATAACAATAACAATAAAAAGAAAGTTAAAAGATTTTGACTTAACTGATATTTACGCTAAACCTCAAGGAAAAAAGAATGTAAAAAGAGTAGCAAAGACAGGACAAAAATTGTATTTAGAAAAATCTCCTACTCCTTATGTCAAGGCTGAGCGTATGGTAGATTTTAGCATTGCTATAAGTCCAAGTTTATCACAAGGAGATATTTCTTCACAAGATATAGTTTGGTATTATAAAGAACCTAATCAGCAAGATAATTTAGGGAAAAAATATGGTAAAAAGGACATACATTTAAACTTAACAGAGCAAGAAGCTATATATACTGTTACTGCTAAAGCAGGAAACCCTAATTTAGTTGAAAAAGGTATTGATGTTGTTTGGTTTGATGGTAAAAAAAGTAAATGGGAATTTATGCCACCTGCAGTCAGTAATGCTATTACAAGAACATTTAAAGAAATTGATGGTAATCTAAAATTAGTTAAAAAGTATATACCAATTAATGGAAAAGAATGGGAGGTTAAACCAATAAAAATAACAGGTGAAAGATTTAAAGAAGAGGATAAATCTTCAAGGCAATATAAATACGTTGAGAGAGGAGCTGTAAAAGGGCAAATTTCCATTAAAACTGGTAGGAAAATAATTCCTACTCATCCAGTTTTAACAGGCTTATCCAGGATAGGTATTTTGGACTTAGGTTTGTATGCAGAATTATTGGCTAAGATTACAGCAAGTGGAGGAGTTGAGCGCTATAGGCTTGCCGAGCAAAGTACATTTAACGGCAATGACCCTTACTTAGAGATTGGACCTAGTGGTTGCTTAAGAATTGGGATTCAAGCAAAATTGTTAGTTGCAAAGAAATTAGTAGATTTTGATGTTGTAGGTTATGCAGAGGGATGTATAGCGGGCAAAATAAAGTACAACTTTTCTTCTAAGAAATTGAAAGGTCAGTTCTATATTCCTCCCGTAATTCTTGCTGCAGAAGTAAAATTAAAAACGAAGGGTACACTCGAATTTGAATTAATAGATTGGAAGAAGAGTATGTCTGTAACGAAAAAAATTGATATTGGAGAATATAACAAGCAGTTTTAATTTATGAAAAAAGTATTAAAAATATTATTAACTCTTATATGTTTAATTATAATTATTTTTACTCCTTTTTATATAATTCAAATAAAAAATAGAACAAAAGAATTAATATATAAAAACGAATACAAAAAAACTAAATTCAAAATTGATTCATTAGCCATAGAAAGTTCAAATATAGATGGGCCGTCAAATGCTTATCGATATGAAATTTATTATAATGATAACAGAAATAAAATAGAGCTTGTTAATGATGAAAATACATTAATTGTATTTGAACCAGAAAAAGAACATTTGAATCATTTTTTAAAAACAGAAAAAAATGTTGGAGATTCAATTTTAATATGGCATCATAAAAGTCTAGAAGATAAATATGCTAAAGAAGATCAGAAATATATAGATACTGGCGGATACTCACTACAAATTATCATTAATACCATTTTATTAGGAATTTCTGCTTACGGAATAAGAAAACAAATAATAGAATGGAGAAAACCAAAAAAGAAATGAAAAAAATAAAATATCTACTATTCATTGCATTTATTACTTGTAGTCTTGTAAGATCACAACAAGAAGATGCTAACTTAATTTTAAGTTATTCTGAGGAATCAGAAATTTCTTTTTTTGAATACTCAAAAAATACTTATGCTAAAGCAATTTATAAGAGACAAGAAGATGTAACTAATAAATATCCAGAGCAATTATTGGAATCAATCATTTCTGCGACAAATCAAGAATGGGTAAATTACAATACTTTGGGAGGTGCAGAAAAGGCTTCAGAGAAAAGGCAAAGTCATTTTGATAAAATAAAATCAATGGATAGGACTAAAAACTATTTTGAACTTATACATAGATTAAATCTAAATGTTGGAGGTATACCTACGGCTATTATAAAATTCTTCACTCATTTTGAAGATGCAGAGGTATTATCAGGCGTTATCGTTATGCAGCTAGTTGATGGTAGATGGCAAAAAACCTCTCATCCTTCATTGTCAACTCTTTCTATTATAGTGATGCGAATGAAAACAGAGGTGTTAAAAGGCATTATTTTACAAAATTCAGATAATATGGATATAATAGACATAACTGAAAGAGTTACAAATGAAACAGGCTTAGAATTATCACTTTTAGAAAAAGAATTTACTAGTTGGTACAGTCCTAAAATAGATGAAGAAAAAATTACAATGTATAAAGATCCAAAATCTTGGTAAAATTTTTAAAAATAAGAGTATGAAGATTAAAATCATTATAATATTCTTTTTGTTGTCACATGTTGTGTTTTCACAGTTAGACTACAAAAAATTTATTGGAGAAAAAAGTAAAATAACTTTTGATAAAGAATATTCTTACACTAACATTTATGACTACAAAATAAACGCTAGCAAAGAAGATTCAATAATTATTAGAAAATTAAGATCTTCAATACCAGAAGGATTGTTAACGGATCTATATGTTAAAAACCTTTCAAACAATAAAAAGGATTCTATATCATTTGAAATTATTATGAGTTCACGTTTACTTATAGATATTAAGAATGAACGTATTTGTTTTATTAAATATAAAACACGTTTAAACAATACAGTATCAAAGGATTTAATTTTTAAAGCTACTGAAATAGCTGAAAATTGGAAAGAACTTACTGACTCAAGTGTAGAAGTAAAACTCTTAGAGCAAATTGTATTAAGTACAAATGTTAATACGCTATTTCTGTTTTATGACACTAATGATAACCCTGAATATTCGGAAATTAATAAGTTAAAGCCTTTAGTTAAAGATGTAAATGGAGCTTTAAACATAGAAAAACTAGCAGAAGTTATACAGCAAAACAAAATAGTACTAAGTAAATATTTGGAATAAAAATAATTAAGAAAGCGTAAACATTACTGTTACAGCCAGTATTAGATTATATTTGAGTAAAAAGATAACCCCTGTATACAAGAATAATATGATAAAAACATATAATTTATTACCTGTTAAAATGAATGAGTTTTCCGCATTTAAAAACAGATTTTTAGGTTTGTTTGTGTTGCTATTATTCAGTAGTTTAGGCTTATCTGCCCAATCGTTTCCTGTACAAGTAATCCCCCAGGTAAATCCTCCAGCCCCGATTTATTTTTCAGATTATACAGATGCGGGTAGTATAAGCGGTCCATTACGAGTACAAATTATTCTAAACGACCTTAATATATCTAACAGGCAAGTACTATTAAGAATTTCTTTTAAAGGCAATGGAATTTCTTTTCAGAGCAAAGAAAATGTAATAGGGGCAACCCCTTTGTTTTTAGAAGGAGGAGTACCATTGGTTTTAACCAATGCAGAATTATCTCCCTATTATGAATATCAGAACATATCAGGAATTTCCCCAACAGTATATGGTAGTGACATCCCAGAAGGCACCTATAAATTCTGTTTTGAGGTATTAGACGCCCTATCTGGCAGCCAATTGTCCAGCCGCAGCTGTGTAACCAGCCTTGTTTTTCAAAATGAGCCCCCACTATTAATGCTACCAAGAGACAAAGCAAACGTAAAAGAAACAAACCCCCAGAACATTCTTTTTCAATGGACCCCCAGAAGCATTAATGTTAGTAACGTAGAATATGAACTTACCCTTGTTGAAATCTGGGATACTCAAGTAGACCCACAACAAGCATTTTTAAGTTCTGTACCCATATTTCAAACCACTACATCATCCACTACATATCTATATGGTCCATCAGCACCTTTGTTACTATCAAATAAAAAATATGCCTGGCGAGTACAAGCAAAAGCAAAAAAAGGAACAGAAGAAATAGGACTCTTTAAAAACAAAGGATTTAGCGAAATATTTTACTTTAGTCACGCACAACCATGTGACCTTCCCTTAGGAATAAACCATGAAGTAAAAGGAAGTACCAACGTAAACATATTTTGGGAAGATTATACCACAGAAATTCCTGAATTTATAGTACGATACCGTAAAAAGGGCGAAGGCAATAATTGGTTTCAGAACAAAACCTCAATGAACAGCGAAACCCTTTGGGGTTTAAAAGGAGGAACCACCTATGAATATCAGATACAGAAATCCTGTAAAATAACAAAGAGTGATTGGAGTGCTGCAAAGGAATTTACCACCCATATAACAGACAACCAAGGTAGTGTATATGAATGTGGCATTACCCCTGATTTTAATATGACCAACAAAGACCCTTTAGCCACGTTGAGCAAAGGAGATGTTTTTATAGCAGGAGACTTTCCTGTTAAGGTCAATGAAGTAACAGGGAGCAATGGTAGGTTTTCAGGCAAAGGATACGTAACAATCCCTTACCTAAACAGTATTAAAGTAGGAGTAGAGTTTACAAACGTTCTAGTCAACACAGACAAGAAGTTGGCAGAAGGAGTGGTAAATACAATGTACGACCCCAATGCAGGTAACATATTGGACATTGATGAAGCCATTGACACCACAGGAAATATAACAGACGCCGTAGGGGAAGTTTTTGAAGATGATAGCTCTGATTTGGAAGTGGTAAAAGTAGATTTTGTCATAGATCCCAATGATCCAGAAAAGGATATTAAAATAGAAGACGGTAACGTTATCATTACCAATCCAAGTACAGGAGAGAAAAAGACAGAACCCCTTGATGATGATATAGTCGTGGTAGATAGTGCAGGTAATACGTACCACGTTGCACAAGACGGAAAAATAACAAAAGGAGGCCAAATAGATGCTGAAGGTGGGGTAACTACAGGAAACATTTTAGGAGTATCAAAAGATGGTACTATAGAGTCCTTAACAGCCAAAGGTATTGTGGTTACTTTTGAAGATGATCAAATATCTGGTTATGATGCAATGCCAAAGACTGCAAACAACAAAATTAAAAAAGAATACCATACCATAAAAGATGGCAATGACAATGATTATACATTGATTCATTTATCCATTGAAGAAGAAAAAACGGTAAAGGTAATGGCAAACGTTACACAATTGGACAATGTTTACAAACTGTCCGATATCGTGTTTAAGACCAAAACAGGAGAGGTGTTACCTTCTAAAGAAATAAATGGTAAAATAGAGCTTACCCTTACAGGGCGCTATAGTCTAGAAAATGAAACTATTTATGCCGTTGTGCCTTCTAAAACAGAAGAAGGTAAACAATTGACTGCAGGGGCGTTTACATTATGGCACTTTACTAAGAAAAGCGTAGATGTGGTATTGGTATCAGTAGATGGAGCACCTTTGCCAGATACCAAAAAAATTGGAGACATATTTAAAAAAGGTATTGCAATACTAAACTTTGAAACCAAGAGTGCAGCCTTAGACATCTCTTTACTAGGAGAAGACGGGAAATTAGAAATTGGAGACAGCCCTTGGCTTGTTGCTTATAACAAAGAGCAAAAAGTAATCATTAAAAACTTAAAAAAGCAAATAGATTACAGTAGTAAAAAGTATTATGTATTTGTTTTTAAAGACGGTTTTAAAACCACAAAAGACATTGCTGGCTTTATGCCATTGCAAAGGCAGTTTGGTTTTGTATTTAATGGTGGGTTAAGCTCAGATGAAGAAGGTAAAGGAGATTTAGCAAAAGTAACAGCGCATGAAGTTGCTCACGGTATTTTTGCCTTACAACACCCTTTTACAACTTATGGCAATGATATAAAAGGAAAAACTCCTTGGCTTATGGACTATGCCAAAGGAGATCTTTTAAATCATATGGACTGGGCACAAATACACGATCCTAATTTAAAATTCTATATTTTCCAAGATGAAGAGGATGGGGAATATGACAGTTATGAGTTAGTTCAAAAAGTATTTCAAGAAATAAGATGTGCATATTTAAACAATAATATTGATGATTCTGCTCAATTACAAACAATTAAAGGTTACTTAAGTAGAATAAGTGAGTTTAGAAGCTTAATAAATTTAGCAGATGAGACAATTGAATTTTGCGTTGAATATGATGATGAAAAAGAATTAATATTCAATAAAAATATTACACCAGCAGAAGGAGATTTTGACAAATCTAATCTAGAATGGTTATATAATTTAATGAATGTTACACCTCCTAAAAAATTTAAATATAAGTATACATTTGGCGGGCTAACTATATATACTCAGAAAAGTGATTTTGAATCATATATAAATCCAACAAAGGAGAGGGTTCGTGAAGACCTAATGAATGTTTGGTCTAAAATTAATATTGAAAATGGTATTACACAATCAGAATTTTTAAAGTTAAAAAGTATAGCTGCTTGTGCCACTCAATTAATTTCCACTCCAAATAGAATAAAGCTTATTAGAGAGTTATCAAAAGGTAACTTATTAGAATCTAGAGAAGATCTAATTTTAGATATTTTGCAAACAACTCCTAAAGAAGAACAGATTTATATTCTAGATTTTCTTTATGATGAATTCGAAGTGTTTACTAGTCTTTATCAAAAAATGAATAATTCTAACTTAGTTAGTTCCGAAAACAATAAAAGTCGCTTTATAAACACTATTTATAGCTTTTGGGAAGATAGTTCTTATTCTAAGTCTGATAACACTACTTATAGCTATATTAATAATGAATCTCCAAAAATTATTGGATATGACGACAAAGGAAAATTTGAAAGAGGATTTACCTCTAGAGAACTTAAATTTAAGCTTGTAAAATCAAATAAGGCTATAAAAGTAATAAAAGAAGATCCAGGAAATATGGATGATCAAGCTATTACGATATATGAGTATACTTATCATCCATTTCAACCAATAGTAATATATAGCATAGAAGATGAAAATAAAGTTAATGTTATAAGTAATACTGTACCTGTATTTTTCTTTATGGGTATTGAAGACATAAAGGATGCTAACGCAAGAGCTGCTGCTTGGGGATTAACTTTTGACTCTTTATTAATGGTTACTGGTGTTGGTGAAATCTCCGCCTTAAGAAACTTATCAGGAGTATATAAAGCTACCAAAGCAACTATACTGGGGGTAGAAATTACAACTTCTGCATTAGATATTATCTTAAATTACAGTACCATCTGTAATGGTAATGAAGAATCTTGTCAAAAAATAAAAAAAATAAATTTCTGGCTACAACTTGGCTCATTATCTTCAGATTTATTAACACAAAGAATTATTAGGCAAAGTGCTAAGGATGCTCTTGGGTATTCAGGCATACCTGCTAACACTAGAAAGGAACTAGAAGTTTTAGCAGGGAAGAAATTGGCTGACGCGGGGAGTGGATTATTAACTAAACTCAAAAAGTTTCCTAGTCTAGATAACTCGGTAAATGGTTTAGATGATATTTTAAAACCTCAATTCTTAGATGATTTTGCAAATGCTTCTGATGATGTGCTTAAGAAATTACAAGATGATAATTTATTTGATGTATGGAAAAATGATATTCGTTCTAATAATATTGATGAATTAACAAATTACTTAAGTAAAGGAAAACTTCGAAATGAATATATAGAAGTAGTTAAATCGTTGAAAGGTGAAGTTGATAAGTTATTAGCTCAAGGAAAACCTAAATTAGAAGTAGCACAAACAATAAGTGCAAGAAGAAGAAAGATTTCAACCGATTATAAAGGAGCTACTCCAGATGATTTATTGGAACACATCTTTGATTTTAATAATAGTAGGTATACTGCGAATGGTTGGGGAGATGAATTGGGGCAAACTTGGGAGGGAGCTTTAAAAAGACAAAAAGACTTGAAAGGATTAGACCCAGGAAATGAAGCTTATGACAACATAATAAGAGGTGCTTCAACTCCACTTGGAACAAAAGAACAATTGGGTGCTGCATTATATAAAACATTAGGAGATGATGTATTACCAGTTTTGAAAAAGTATAGAATGTATTAATTATGGCATTAGATGAAACCGCACTATTTTCTTTTTTGAAAGAACTATTAAGAGCTTCTAAAGATTTAAAATCTAGAGAAATAATATTAAATTCTGAATGGATTTATGATTTGCCAACTCAATCTTTGTCAATTTCAAATAATATGTTACACTTAAACTATAATATTCCTACAGGGTGGGATGGGTATGGAGAGAAAGATTTAGAAAAATTAGTTGAATTGGGTTATATTAGAAAAGTGTCAGAATCTAAAGAAGACCCTATAACTTTTGAGAAAACAATAAAGTATCAAATAATCAAAACTGATTACAATAAAGAAATTTCATAGTTAAGGTTATCTTTCGCTTTTTCTTCCCACAGATTTTGAAAAAGTTCGGTTTTGTAAATGTTATCCATTTCAAGAAAATGGTTTAATACTTTTTCACGTCCTTTATTGTAAAGGAAATCAGGATACATCTTATATTCCTGTCTAATTTGTTTGGTGTATTCAATGTATTTATTCCTTTCAACAGCAAGAATAGAAAGGTCAATATCTAATAAAAATTGAGCATCAAAAGAATTTAGTTTATCATTTAACGCATGTGTTTTGGTAGCAATAATTAAGTTGTAGCAGTTATTAATCAGCTCTTCACTTAATCCTAGTTGTGTTAAATGGATTTTAGCTAGTTCAGCACTTTTTTCTTCATTGTTACTTTTAGAAGCGTCATAAATTGCATCGTGATACCAAATAGTAAAATCAATTGTTTGTGAAGAATTTAATAGGTGGCTGTATTCTTTAGATAGTTTTAAAAGTACTTCAATATGGTTCGGGTTGTGGTAGAATCTATTTTTAGAAGAATAAAGCTGTATTAACTCTTGGTAATACTCATTTTTGATAATAGATAAATTATCAGTTAAATTATTCCAGTTATTTTTAAGGAAATCTGACACTACAAAATAGATTGAATTTTTCTTTTAGCGATAAAAGCATCAATAACAGAATATAGGCTAGCTCTATCTTCGTCATTAAATTTAAACACTTCTAAGATTCTTTTTTTAATGTCTTTATCCATTTCTATATCTGTTTTACCAGTAAGATAGTCTAGTGAAACCTCTAGAGCATCAGCTAACTTACTAGCAATATCAATAGACGGTTTAATCTCATCCCTTTCATACCTTCCAATGGTTACACTTATAGTGCCAACTTTTTTGGCTAACTCTTCTTGTGAGTATCCTTTTTTCTTTCTTTCTACAGCTACTTTTTTACCAAAAGTCATATCCTATACGCTTTAATACAGCGTAAAAAACACTGTTCATACAAATGTATAACACTTTTTTGCTCTATCAAAATCAAATTTTAGTCATATAATTACTACGTTACCCTGAATTTATTTCAGGGTAACATTGCAGAGATTTGGTTTACAGTAGAATAAGATTCTGAAACAAGTTTAGAATAACACTCTACTTAACCTTACATCATTTAACAGACACACAATAACATAAATGATAGATTAATGTTTTTGACTAAGTTCTAATTTAGATATGTTTTACCTTTACTAAAAGTATTATTATATGATTCCTTCTAAATTGTATATTTACATATTGAAGGATAACAACATAAAAAGCACATTATCCAACATAAAGTATGCCTTTCAACGAAAACTCCTTTTTTGCATATGATTTTATTTTACTTTAGCAAAAAAAAGTAATTTGATCAAGTATTTATGCCTATTATTCTTTCTTATGTTAAGTTATGTGAGTTATTCACAAAATATTGACTTTGATCAATTTAGTAAAGAGAAATGGCTTCGTTATACTATAGGCAAATCAGCTGCTACAGTATGTTATGATGGTACAGTAAATAAGCAAGATTTAACTTGTTTGTTTATAAGTAACCTTAATTTTAAAATAGTAGGAGAATATAACATTCTACTGTTGTTTTCTTACTTCAATAAATATTTTGATTCTCAAAACCTATTTAAATTTAATAAATTAAGTATATATAACCCCTATAGGTGGATAATTGCCAAGAGCGATAAGGGCATAAATGTTCTCCTCTTATAGATTGAGTATTCATAAATTTTAAGGTTGTAAAATATAAATTATTAGTGCCTGCTTATGGTAGTAAGAATAAGACAAATAAATAATGGAGTCTAGTAAAAACATAAACAGTAAAAACATAAACAGTAAAAAAATGACATATAAGAACCAACTATATATTGTGTTTTTACTATGCTGTAGCTTGTTAAGTGCAGGAGTAAAAAAATCTTCTAATGTAAAAACCGCCAATTTAAAAGTAGGAACTGAAGTGTCAATTTCAAAAGATTCGTTACGTATCAAGAAAGAAAAAGACAGTACAAAAATACAAAGGAAGAGCAAAGCACATTGGGCACACTTAGAACAAATGGTGACTTTGCGTGGTGAAAATGCCCCCCTAGCGAGTAGTTTTTTCGTTTCAGAGGAAGAAACACAACGAAAGTTTTTTCCTGATTTGGATACAAAAATAAGTGAGAGTAAATCTTTTGCAGTATCATTTGCGAGGCAAACTCCAGAGTTTGATCAAGAATTCATTACATCTAACTTCGCCAAAAATAAAGTGGCTGACAAGTATATAGAAAAAGCTAAAAAAGCATTTGAAGAAGTTAAAAAACTAAAGAATTTTGCAGAAATTATAACAGGGAAGGAGCTCTTGAAGCTACCTGTAGGACTTCGTAAAAAAGACTCTACATCAGGAAATACTGTAGAGTTAGCCATTGTTTCTGTAAAGTTTACCCCCCAATATGCAGAGTTTAAGGCATGGGCAAAAATGATTATACCTGCTCAAGAATCTGATGGAAGTGGTGAAAAAGTAATTTATTTTGGAGCAGAGAACATAAAGCTTTCTCATGATGGCGCATTGTTAGACGGTGGTATGAGACTGGTATTATTGGGCAATCAGCACATACCAATAAATGGAAACAATTGGCTCTTGACTCTTAAAGGCGGCATAGATTTAAAAACAGGTGTCTTTGGCGATCAATCCTTTGTAGAGTTTGATTGTACAGGGCTAAAATCAATTGCGCTTAATGGAGATTTAAGGGTTTCAAGAAATGTTCTATTACCCATAGATGAAAATGGAGAATACGCTTGTGGCAGTGCAGCTAAACCATTTACCAAAGAAAATTCTGAAAAAGCCATAGGCAATAAATGCTATGTAGGTACTTCTTTTAATATAAAAGCTAATGGTTGGAACGACCTACTTATGGAAGTTTCTTTGCCTAGTTTTGAGGTGGTAGGCCTTAAAGGGTGGGGGTTTAATATAAAAAATGCTGTATTGGATTTAAGTGACACCAAAAACTCTCCCAACTTAAAACTTCCAGAAGATTACGATCGTATTTATCCCGAAAATGCCCGTAAATTATGGCGTGGATTTTATGCCAAGGAAGTAGAGATAGTATTACCTAAAGGTGTAGAAAATACAAAAAAAAATGACAAAAGAGTAAGGTTCAGCGCAGAGCACTTGATATTGGATAGTCAAGGAATATCTGGCGAATTTAGAGCAAAAAATATATTAAGCGTAGGAGAAGGTACTGCAGGTAAATGGGCATTTACCATTGAAGATGTAGGTATACTTCTTTCTAGAAACCAACTCAAAGGTGGCTCCATAGGAGGTGAGATTGCTGTGCCCATATTTGAAGAACCTATGGATTATAAAGGGTACATACACCCAGATGGTTATGGCTTAGAGGTTGGTTTGCAAAAAGAGTACAAAACCCCAGTTTTTCTTGGCGAAATGCAATTGGAACGTAATTCTAGTGTTGCCATTAATGTAAAGGATGGAAAAGTATATCCATATGCAAACCTTACAGGGAAATTATCCATAATGGGGAAAATAAACCAGAAAAAAGAAGATGTCCCTGCTGCTGCTACAGATACTACTAAAGTTGATGACAAAAAAGGCTTTAACTTTAAAGGAATAACTTTTCAAGAATTAGAACTTCAAACAGAACCAGGGAAAAAATTTATACAAGCAAAATCATTTGGTTATGAAGGGGAAATGAAGTTGATGAACTTTCCAGTTTCCGTAGGAGATTTAAAAATGATAAATGCCGATAATAATACAGTTGGTCTTTCTTTTGATCTCAAAATTAATTTAGACAAATCTGGGGTTAATTCCTCTACAAACCTATCTATTTTAGGAAAATTGGAAGACGGAGCAAGTATGCAGAAGTGGCAGTTTGAAAAAGTAAAGGTAAATGCTATTGCAATAGATTATACCAAAGCAAATTTTAAAATTGCTGGAAGTTTAGAAATTATGACTGATGATCCTATATATGGTGATGGTTTTTCTGGAGAAGTAACGGCAACTTTTAATGAACTTAAATTTAGTGCAACAGGAAAGGCTATGTTTGGTAAGACAGATTTTAGATACTGGGTTGTTGATATTTGGACAGATACAAAAAAAGGCAAGGGTAGTAAATTTCTAATTAGTTCTTTTGTAGGGGGTATTTCTAACAGAATGACTAAGGTAAGTGGTAATAAAACCGGTTTTGATCCCGGTTCAGCAATATACAAACCAGATGCAGATACAGGTTTAGGTGTACGTGCAGGAGTTAAAATAGGTTCTGAAAACTCTACTACATTTAAAGCAAAAGCCTATTTAGAAATGGAGTTTAATAAAAATGGAGGTCTAAATAGGATTGGTTTCATAGGAGAGGGCGCTATGATGAGTAAAGATTCAGGAGGAGGTAGTAGTACCAAATCTGATTTTGGTAAACTGAACAAAACCTTTGATAAAATAAATGATTTTTATGAAAAAAATAAGGATAAAGTAGATAAATTGTCAAAATACGGAAACTTCCTAGGCGTATCTAAAGAAGCAATTCCGGTGCATGATGTAGCCGCTTCTGGTGCAATAGGAGTATTTGTAGGTATAGAAAAAGATTTTAAGAACGACACGTTTAAAGGAGAGTTTGAACTCTATATGGATCTTAAAGGAGTAAAAGGAGGCGGAGATAACAATTTAGCTGGTTATGCAAGCTTGTATAGTTCTCCTACTGATTGGCACATCTACATAGGTACACCTCAAAAACGTATTGATCTTTTGTTTTCCATAGGTGTTCAATTACGAGTAGGTGGTTATTTTATGACAGGAACAGACTTGCCAACACAACTAAACCCACATCCTATGGTGGTTAAAATATTGGGAGATGATATTCTTAATGGCAACCGAAAAGAAAATCAATTAACCAAAGGAAAAGGCTTTGCGTTTGGTATGAACTTTGCCTATGGTTATGGGTTTGATTATCTAATATTCTATGCAAATGTGGAACTTGGTGCTGGGTTTGATGTAATGCATGCACATTACAAGAATACAAAATGTAAAGGTAGATCAGGACCTGTGGGTAATGATGGGTGGTACTCTATGGGGCAAGTATACGCATATCTATATGGTGAATTTGGAGTTAAAGTAAATTTGACGTTTATAAAAGGTAAATTTGTTATTGCAGAAGCAGGTGTTGCAGCAAATTTAAGAGGACAATTCCCTAACCCAGTATATTTTACGGGTTATGTAGGGATGTATTATAGAATATTAGGAGGGCTTGTTTCTGGTAGAATGCGCCTAAAAGTTGAAATGGGTGAAGAATGTAAGTTTGAAGGAATTGCTCAAAGTGTGGGCGTTCCTATAATATCAGATATAACACCAAATGATAAAAAAGATGATGTATCTGTATTTACAGCTCCCCAAGTGGTTTTTAATTATGCTGCAAACAAAGATTTTAGAGTAGATACAGATGGAGCTACGAAAACTTTTAAATTACAGTTAAAAACTTTTACCGTAACATCTGAAGGAAAGGAATTAAAAGGTAGCTTGGAATGGAATGATACCAATGATGCAGTTACCTTTAAGCCTAAAGAAACCTTACCATCTGAAAAAGAGGTAAAGGTAGTAGTAGAGGTAAGTTTTGATGAAAAAATAGGAGGAGCGTACCTGACTGTTATGGAAGATGGTAAGCCTGTATTAGAGAGAAAAGAAATATCCTTTACCACAGATATTGCTCCTGACCATATTCCACTAGAAAACATTGTTTATACATATCCAGTAATAGGACAACAAAGTTTTTATCCAGAAGAATATAATAAAGGTTATGTTAAGTTAAAAACGGAACAGAATTATCTTTTTAAAGGAGAATATGAAATGCGAGCAGAGTTTATATCTCCAAGCAGCGGACAAGGAATACGGACTAATTTATACTATGACCAATCTAAAGGAACTATTTTTTACGATGTTCCCAAAGAGATGGCATTGAGCACGCAATATGGAATTAATTTAGTAGTTTTTCCTCCTGGAGCAGACATACAAACTGAAATAGTTGTAGAGCAAAGCACAGAAATTTTAAAAGGTGAAGAAGAAGGTGGAAACACAAATTGGTTTAATCCATCATCAGGAAAGCAAGAAAACATGAATACATCAGCTAGTTCATCTATTTCTAATAAAAAAGCTTCAAAAGTAACTCTGTCTAATGGAGCTCCAAAATCCATACTAGAATATAATTTTAAGACCAGTGTGCATCCTTCTTTTAAAGATAAGGTAAGGAGCATAAAGATTACAAATAGTCTTACCAATTTCGTATATGCAGATGTACATTCCTTATCTGTAAAAGTGGAAGATTATGAATATTTTGATAAGATGGAAATATTAGGGGACAAATACACAGGATCACAACCTTTAATATACCCTCAGGCCATATTAAACGACCGTTATTATAAAATAAAGATATACCCTTTGCTTTATGAAAGCTATCCACTTGATGGAAATATTAGGTTTGATCGTAAAGTAGATGTTTTAGGGGTACCTCCTGTACGTTCTTTTTACATAGGTAATGAGTATTTAACTAACATAGAAAACAATGCCAGTTCTTCATGGGTAAAAAACAGAATTCCATTTGTATACAATATGCCTTATCAATACAAAAAAGATTTAATGTACCTAAGAAGGGAATTTTTAAGACGTTATGGCGATAGTGATGGAAATACAGAAAAATACGAGAATTATAAGTACCTTCTTGATGTTTTTCCTCCATTACCACTTGGTAATTATGATGCTCAATTAATTTATCAGACCCCAGGAAAACTATATCAAAAAGGATATAAAATTAGGTATAAGAATAAATGATATAGGTAAAAAAATAATAAATGAATTACAATGATTTCATGAAAAATAGTAGAAAAAATCATATGTCTGTATTCCTATTTTTAATAGGAGTTATGATGTGGGGGCAAGAATCACCAGCCGTGAAAGTAATTGCTCGTTCCTTACCTAATAAAGTAATGCTTCGTTGGGCAGTTGACCAGCCCTTGGACTGGAAAAAAGCAAACGAGTATGGTTTTTTAATAGAAAGAGCCACTATTTCACGTAATGACGTAGCTGTAGTTCCTATAGAAAGAGAGCAACTCGTATCTGTGCCTTTAAAACCTAGACCATTAGAAGAATGGGAGGCATTGGCAACAAAAGACCAGTACGCTGCTGTTATAGCGCAATCTCTGTTTGGTGATAGTTTTGAAACCACTGTGCCCGGCAGTAAAATGGGTGGGGTTTTTGCTGTAAACGACGAGTTAGAACAACGTTTTACATTTGCACTGGTAGCCGCAGAACAAAATTATGAAGCCGCAAAATTAGCTGGCTGGGGATATGAGGATACATTGGTTAAAAAAGGAGAAAAATACCTTTATACCATATCTGTGGCTGTACCAGAAGAAAAAAAATTAGAAATAGAGAAAGGTACGGTCTATGCAAGTCCTGATATGTATGAAGAGTTGCCAAAACCTATTGGACTTATGGGTGTTTTTGGAGATAGACATGTAAACCTGAGTTGGAATTTTGGTTTGTTGCAAAGCTTATATTCTAACTACATAGTAGAGCGATCTAAAGATAATAAAACGTATGAACAATTAAACGGGCAACCTATTTTTAATGCCCAGCAACCAAAGAATTCCAAGGACATTTCCATTTTTTATATGGATTCTATTCCCAACAATGAACCCTACTTTTATAGAGTCACAGGAAAAACTGCTTTTGGAGAAAGAGGACCAAGCTCTGAACCGCTTACAGGTAGAGCAGAAGAAAGTCTTGGGTTTGTACCCAGAATATACCAAAAGGAAATTCCCAAAGAAAACAAAGTAATTCTTTTTTGGGAATTTAAAGAAGAAGGCAATAGGCTTATTTCTAAGTTTCAATTACGGAAAGCAGATACCAACAAAGGACCATTTGTTACAGTAAAAGATAATATACCGGTTACTGATAGAAAAACAGAATATGAAGGATTGGGAGTATCTAATTACTTTACCATAGTAGCCATTGGAAAAAATGGTATTGAAAGTGAGTCATACCCATCACTAGTGCAACCTATTGACTCCGTGCCTCCGGCACCTCCAACAGGAGCAACAGGAGTTATGGACACAACAGGGGTAGTAAAACTTAGTTGGACAAAAAATATAGAAGAAGATATGCGGGGTTATAGGATTTTTAAGTCTAACAACCCAAAATTAGAGTTTACTGAGGTTACCAAGGAGTCTTTTAAAAATGAAACCTATATAGACACAGTTCCCGTGGCAGACCTAAACAGGAAAATATACTATAAGTTTCAGGCAGAAGATCAACGGTATAATAGATCAAAATTTTCAGAAATCTTGGTGGTTCGCAAACCAGATGTTATACCCCCATCACCCCCAGTGCTCACAAAATATAAAGTAACGGAAAAAGGGATACAACTGTATTGGATTCCTAGTAGCAGCCAAGATGTAATGTCACATATTGTTTATAGAAAAAAAGGTACTGAAGAAGAAAAAGGATGGGAGAAAATAAATGAATCCAATATAAAGAAAGATACTTCGTTCTTGGATACAAAAGAACTTTTAAGAGACGTATATGCATATACCATAGTAGCTAAGGATTCAACAGGATTAGAAAGTAATCCTAGTAACCCTACTACTGTGGTTTGGGATGGTACTGTATTAAAAGAAGATGATATTAGGTTTTCTGGAATTGTAGATAGAGAACTACGTTTTATAAAACTTTCATGGAAGATTAAGAAAGAAGACGTCTTAGAGTACAGACTATATAGGAGTATTAACGGAAAAGCTCTTCAATTGTACAAGATTTTTAACAAAAAGAACACAGGTTATACAGATGTTGGTCTTGAGATAAACACAGAATATGTCTATGGTCTGCAATTAATACGAAATGGAGGGAAAACTTCCATTATTAAAAAAATAAACTTAACATATTAGTTATGAAAAAAATAATGTTTCTCCTTTTTACATGCATAACATGTTTGGCATATGCACAACAATACGAATATGGTTTATTGTTTGAGACCGCACGTCAGACTCATCCTATTGGTAACCAAATGGATAATTCTAATCAGAGTATTTCATTTTCTTCTTATTATTTTAAAAATGGAGTTGAAAGTAGTATAGGTAGTCATAATTATTCTAGAAAATATAGTGATTCTGTACCCCCTCCTTTATGGTTAGATTTAGATTTTTATCCGATTCCTGATAACTCATTTGATGAGGTTTCACTATCATTTTATGCGGATATTTATAGATTTAACAATCCAGACCCTCGTGGTAATAATTGTGATGATCCAGGTTATGTTAGGGATGCTAATATAGTTAGAAAACTTATAAAAAGAGCAGATTTTAATAATGAATATAGAGTAAGTGGTGCATTTGCTAATTGTATAGGAAGTAATAGAGTTTACTTAGTGCATCTTCCACAGCCTACATTGGAAGAAAGTACAGTATGTCTAGAGCAAGAGATTACGTTAAAGAATGGCTATCATTGGCAATATAAAATTGCAGGTAAAGGTTGGGAGTCATTTCCAGAGTCATACCAAGAAAAGCGTTTAATCAAATTTACCTTGAAAGAACTGAGCGAAAGAGTAAATACGCCTATTCTAACCAATACCAGTATCCAATTTAGGACAGGAGTTGTTCCTCCTAGTAACGGAAGTGCTTTTAAACCAGATGAGTACTTAACCCCAGTGACCTATGACATCATAGGATGTTCTCCAAAATGGAAGGGAACTTCTACTACCAATGAAACATGTTTTGATTCTACTGATGGTAGTGTTACCCTTACCTTTAGTAATGACGTAGACGTGGCTGGAGGTTACAAGATGCGTTACTATATATATCAAGGAGATCCTGCCCTTTTTCCTGCCGATAAGCTAACGGATCCTGATTTGAATAGCACCGCCATAACAGGAGTTCAAGCTTATGGTAATGCAGATGTAGTTCTAGACAGTGAGTTTAAAGGTAGGTATAGTCTCTTGGATGGCAATTTTTCTCCTGATGGAAACACTGTTCTTCCCCGTGCAGATTACTTTATTGTTTATCAAGAAATTAAATTTGATACGGACGGTGTCACGGTAATTGTTAAAAGTGGAGAAATCACCCCACAATTTACCATAGAAGCGCCTACCCAAGTGGTAATAGATACAGCCAACACAAAGTTGACTCAAAGTAGTTGCGGCAGTAATGCCACACTAGATTTAAAGGCAATAGGCGGCAATAATTTAAACCCTTCAGGTACTTATAGTTATGAATTTAGTACGGATAACGGAGTAAATTGGAAAGAAGCATCTAATCCTTTAGCTATTCCTCCAAAGAATACAGAACAGCGTATACAAGTTAGAGCTATTTATAGTGTTGGTGCATGTATAGGGAAATCTACGGAATACGTTATTTTTGGAGTTCCACCTGCCTTACAATTTTTAAACCCGAGTTTAGTTGATGTAACCAACACTAAAGGCGGAAGCATTCGTATAGAATATGATGGAGGAAGTCCTGCATATAACTTTGTGCTGTCTAAACAAGATGTGCAAACATCGGTTTTTGTTAATGTAGATGCTCCTGTAATGAACATAAACGATTTGCGGAAAAGCGTAGAGTTTACAAATCTGTCTAAGGGTACATATAAGATATCGATTACAGATGCAGATGGATGTACCAAGACCTCAGATGCAATTACAGTCAATAGTCCCCCCGTACCTGAGCTCCAAACCCCATTAATTCAAGGAGTAGATTGTATGGATGGCAACAATGCCTCTGCCACAGTGGGCGTAACTCTTTCAGGTTTTGCAACAGCAAACTTTACCTATGTGCTTAAGAAAGGCTTAGAAGAGGTAAAAAAAGGGACTACGAATAAGAATGAAATAGTTCTTGATGGTCTGTCTCCAGGTAGTTATGAGTTATATGTCATAGCTACCGATTTGGGAGGTTTTGAATATCCAAATACAGTTGTAAGTACAGAAGTAATCATAGCAAACGTTTCTCCTGTAGAAATATTAAGTTCAACCATTACAGATACTAGTTGTTCAAATTCTAAAGATGGTAGCATAAGTCTTTCACTTGCAGGCGGTATTATATATGAATATACCCACCAAGGTTTGCAAGGTTGGTTTCCTTTGGAAGGTAATGTTATTAAAGAACTTGAAAAAGGAGCTTATGACGTTAAAGTAAGAAACCAAAACAACTGTGAATCAAATACAGTAAAAATAAATGTTGAAGGACCTTTACCTATTGAAATAAACCTTGGAGAGGACAAGGTTATTTGTTTAAATCAGGAATTAGAATTGGATGCAACAATAGGGGATTCTGGCGCAACGTATGAATGGAGTTCTGATAATGGTTTTTTTAGTGAAGCTCCTATAGTTAAGATTGCCAAATCTGGTATTTATAGTGTTGTTGTAAGAACGGCAACTGGTTGTTCCGCAACAGGAACCTTGTCTGTAAGTACCAGCGATGAAGAGATAAGTGCAGAATTTGCTATGTCTAGCCAAGTGTTTGTAGGTGAGACCGTTGTTGCTGTGGATATTAGTTATCCTGCGCCAGACAAAGTGGAATGGGTTTCTCCTGATGGTGCTGTGATACTAGAGCAGGATAGAGACAAAATAGAAATGATGTTTGATGCTCCAGGTGAGTATGAAATAAGCATAATTACATCTTATAGTAATTGTCTTACCAAGAAGGAGACTAAAAAAGTATTGGTATTGGAAAAAAACGATGATATAGTAGAAGAGACAGACAACGATATAGATAGGGTAGAAGAATTTATAGTGTACCCAAATCCTACAAGCGGAAAGTTTTCAGTAGATTTAAAGCTTACAAAACCTGGGGACGTTGCTATTGAAGTATATAGTTTTGCTAGTAATTCTTTAATAAGTTCTAAGAGCGGAAAAGGAGAGATGACGTACACCGTTCCTTTTGACATTTCTGGGAAGCCATCAGGAATGTACTTGGTTTTATTGAAAACAACTTATGGAAATTCTCTTAGAAAAGTGATTGTTGAGTAAAAAAATATATTAGAATTGATGAAAAAGATCGAGATGGGTATATAGACTACTCAGAACTTGTTTTTAGAATCTCTTATCATTAAAACAAAGCTCCTCTGAATTTATTTCAGGGGAGCTTTGTTTTTGTATAAGGTAATTGTTGTTCAGTATTTTACATATAAACCTGAGTTAGACCTAAACTAAAATGTTATAAAAAGCGTCAATTCGATTTGTTTTTCAGAATGAAATGGAGAAAAACTGTGTTAAGAATAGTCTTTTATATAGAAAATCACAATTTTAGATGCAATCTTCTTTCATCAAATCACTAGAATTGACGTGATTTTCTTACGCCTAACTCAGGTTTATAGCTTTTGTTGTATTTGGATTGATTATTTTTACAAAAACTTAATAGATGAACGAATTTCAAGAAAAAATACTTCGCATTTGTAATGAGAATTCTAAGAATACATTAATGGAAACATTAGAGATTGAATATATAGAAGTAGGAGAAAATTTTTTGGTTGGTAAGATGCCAGTTACGCCTAGGGTTCATCAACCAGATGGCATCTTACATGGTGGAGCTACAGCAGCTTTAGCAGAGAGTATTGGTAGCGCTGCATCTTATGTGTTTTTAAATGGAGAAGAGTACTACGTGCGTGGTATTGAAATTACAGCAAATCATATTAAGAGTATTAGAGCTGGCTTTGTATTTGCAAAAGCAATGATAATTCATAAAGGTAGAACTACGCAATTATGGGAAATTAAGATAACTGATGAAGAGGGTGGTTTACTATCTTTATGTAAATTAACGACCATTTCATTGCCAAGAAAAAGATAAAAATGAATCATTTTTTTGAGCAAATAAAAGGGCAACTTGCTACAAAAAAGCCATTTGTGGTTTATAGAAAGCCTAAAGAGAGTATTGTTAAAGCTATATTACAAAATAATGATGATTTACACTTTGTAGAAGACTATAAAGAAACAGGTTTTGTACTTACACCATTTGATGTTACTAATGCTTCAATCTTAATTCCTTTGGATACCGTTTTGGTTACTAATTATAAAAAAGAAGATACACTAAAAAGAGAAGAAATAGTACCATTTGATAAACTCTCTATTAAGAGTGATAAGGATTTTCATATTGGCATAGTAAAAAAAGCAATTAATAAGATTAAAAGCGGAACATTAGAAAAAGTTGTATTATCTAGAAAAATAGAAGTAGAATGTATAAAAGAACCATTACATTTATTTAAACAATTGTTAGCTGAGTATGCCAGTGCTTTTTGCTACTTATGGTACCATCCTAAAGTAGGTATGTGGATGGGTGCTACACCAGAAGTTTTACTTAAAGCAACAAACCAAAAAATAGAAACATCTTCTTTAGCAGGGACACAAGTTTATAAAGAGGGTAAGACTCCTATATGGGGAGAGAAAGAGTATAATGAACAAAATGTAGTGACCCAGTATATACAAAATTCCCTAAAGAATAAAGTCAATAATTTTAATGTAGGTGAAATAGAGTCTGTTAAAGCAGGTAAACTATGGCATTTACAAACAAAGATCAGTGGTCTTATGACCAATAATTTAAAAGATATTTTATTAGCATTGCACCCAACACCAGCAACATGTGGTCTGCCAAAAAAAGAAGCTAAAACATTTATAGTAAATAACGAGGGCTATGATAGAAAGTTTTATACTGGTTTTATAGGAGAGCTTAATTTTACAGAGGAAACATATAGAAATAAAACAAAGCGTAACACAGAAAACAGGGCTTATATGACCATTAAGAAGGCTACTAGTGTATATGCAAATTTGCGTTGTGCAGAAATTATTGATTCTAAGGTAATAATATATGTAGGGGGCGGTATTACAATAGACTCTAATCCAGAGAAAGAATGGAATGAAACCATTGCAAAAAGTGGCACTATTTTACGTATAGTTTTAAAATAATTGGGAAGGCAAATGTTTCCTTAGTATTTTTGAAAAGTAGAATTAACTATAAATCATCATTGAATTTGAGATACTCTAGTATACCCAGTGCCCAATCAGTTGTACTATATTGTAAAGAAAAAGGAATTAAAAATATAGTTATTTCACCAGGTTCAAGGAATGCTCCACTTACCATTGGTTTTACGCAAGATTCTTACTTTAAATGTTATAGCATAGTAGATGAACGCTGTGCAGCTTTTTTTGCAGTGGGAATTGCACAAAACATAGGAGAAGGAGTTGTTGTTGTTTGTACATCTGGTAGTGCATTACTTAATTATTATCCTGCTGTGGCAGAAGCATTTTATAGTGATATACCTTTAGTTGTTATTTCTGCGGATAGACCTAGTTATAGGATTGATATAGGAGATGGGCAAACCATTCGTCAGAAGAGTGTTTTTAATAATCATATTGGTTATGAAGCTAATTTAAAACAAGATGTTTCACATGCAACGCAAACCATTAAAAAATTTGGAAAGGAATTATTGTCAAGTAATGATTCAATAGAAGCTACTCAAAAAAAAATACAGTTATTCAATAATAAAGAATTAGAACAAGCTATACAATTTTCCCTTCAAGAAAAATGCCCAGTACATATTAATGTTCCTTTTGAAGAACCCTTATATGAAACACAAGAAGAGTTAACTGTTTTTCCTTCTTTTCTTGATAGAGATGCTATAAATAGAAGCAGTTCACTTAACTTAGACAAGTTTACGGATATTTGGAACAAGGCAGAAAGGAAAATGATACTTGTAGGTGTTAATAAACCAAACACTGTAGAGCAACAGTTTTTAGATGAAATAGCAGAGGATAAATCAGTAATTGTTTTTACAGAAACAACATCTAATATCCATCATCCTAGCTTTTTTAGTAGTATAGATAGTATTCTTGTACCAATTGAAAAATCTAAAAATAAAGAAGAACTTTTTAAAGCACTACAGCCAGACATTTTATTAACGTTTGGAGATCAAATAGTATCTAAAAAGATAAAAAGTTTTTTACGCAACTATAGTCCAAAGCAACATTGGCATATAGATGTTAAAAAAGCGTATGATACTTTTTTTTGTTTAACTCATCATTTTAAAATACAAGTAAATAATTTTTTCAACATTTTTTTTAATAAGATAAAATCAAAGGATAGTGGCTATTATGATTATTGGTCTTTTGTTAAATTAACTTATGAAAAAAAGAGAGAAGAGTATTTGACTAAGATTCCGTTTTCAGATATGCTGGCTTTTTCTAATATATTAAAGAATATTCCAGATGGTTATCAAGTTCAATTATCCAATAGCTCTACTGTACGTTACGCTCAACTATTCCCACTCAATAGTTCTTTAAAAGTTTTCTGTAATAGAGGAACAAGCGGAATAGATGGGAGTACATCAACAGCTATAGGTGCATCTATCTACAATAAAAAACCAGTAGTATTAATTACAGGAGATTTAAGCTTTTTGTATGATAGTAACGCTTTATGGAATAATTATATAAAACCTAATTTTAGGATTATATTAATAAATAATTCTGGGGGAGGTATATTTAGAATTTTACCAGGTCAAGAAGAAACAGAAAATTATAAAACTTTTTTTGAAACAACTCATAATCTCAATGTATCACATATATGTAGATTATATAATGTTGATTATTTGTTAGCGGAGGATGAGAATGTCTTAAGTAATCATTTACAAGAATTTTATAATAAATCACATAAAGCAAGGTTATTAGAGATAAGAACACCAAGAATTTTAAACAATAAAATTTTGCTTAGTTATTTTGATTTTATATCTTAGAAGCATTATTAACATTAACTTATCAATAAAGAACATTAAAATTATGAGCCAAAGAGATGATTTAATAACAAAGTATGAAGCTGATATAAAAGATAAATTTGGAGAATCTGTAGATATGGATTTATTAACAAAAGTGACTATAGGTCTAGGTCCATCTATATATAATAAAGATTCTTCACTAGTCTCTGGTTCAGATGAAGCTGAGTTAGAAACTGTAAAGAAAAATTTTTTAATTAAAAAATTAGGAATGAGCGATTCTCCAAAATTAATGGAGGGTGTAAAAAAAGTTATGGATGCTTATGGCTCATCAAACAAAAATAAGTATAGAGCAGTTGTTTACTATAAGTTGGCTAAACATTTTGGTAAAGAGTCTGTATACAATAAATAAAATCTTTTAGAATATAAAAAAGAGGTTGTCTATAAATAAGGCAACCTCTTTTTTTTGCAGTATTTTTGTGACATAAATTATAAAATGGAGTTAGGTAAATATAATACACTAGAAATACTAAGAGATACTAGTGTTGGTTTGTATTTAGGAGATAGTGAAGGTAATGATGTTTTATTGCCTAATAAATATGTTCCTGAAAATTTTGAAATAGGGGATATGCTCACTGTATTCTGTTATTTAGATTATGATGAAAGACCTGTAGCTACTACATTAAAACCACATATTGTTAGAAATGATTTTAATTTGCTAAGAGTAGCTGAGGTTAATAATTTTGGTGCTTTTATGGAATGGGGACTAGAAAAGCATTTATTGGTTCCGTTTAGAGAACAAAGAACTAAAATGGTAGATGGTCAATGGTATGTAGTTTATTGTTATTTAGATGAACAAACAGATCGTTTAGTTGCATCTAACAAGTTAGATAAGTTTTTAGACAATGATAATTTAACTGTAAAGAATGGTAATGAGGTTAATTTAATTTTTACCAGAAAAACAGATTTAGGGTGGGAAGTCATACTTAATAACTTACACAAAGGTTTAGTGTATTCTAACGAAGTTTTTAAAGATATATCTATTGGCGATAAGCAAATAGGTTACGTTAAAAGCATACGACCAGACAATAAGATAGATATTTCTCTACAACCATTAGGACATTTAAGTTTAGAACCATTTGCTAACCTAATTTATAGAAAGATACAGGAAGAAGGAGGGTTCTTAAATTTACATGACAAATCTAACCCAGATGATATAAAAGCTAAATTGCAAATGAGTAAAAAAGCTTTTAAGAAAGCAGTTGGCACCTTATACAGAGAAAGAAAAATAGAAATTAAAGAGGATGGTATTTATATAATTTAATCAACTGATAATGAGTTTTGTAAAGGTATTCTTACTTAATGTTGAATATTTTTAATATATCATTTTTTATTATTATAAAAAAGTTTACATTGCAATTAAATGATTAATTATAAAAATGTCTATATAAACCCTAATAATTCAAACTAAATGCCATTTATAGAAGAAGCAGATTTATTAGAACTGCATAAGGATATTGACAAAGCTCAACAAATGAATGAGCGTTTGTTAGACCAAGTTAAAATTAAGAATAAGGAAATAAAAAAGAATAAAATACAACGTAATGTTTTAGGAATCATTACTACTATATTTTTTATTGGCACCTTGACATTTACATCATTTACAGTAGGTTTATCTACAAGAACACAAGCCTATGAAACAAATTCAAATAATATATTAGTGTCTATTGATAGTTTAGATGTGATTAAATCTAGAATAGATAATTTAAAAGAACAAAATAAAGAGCTTAGTTTAGTTAGTGATTTTTATTTAGCAAAAAGTATACTAGAGAAAGAAAAAATTTATTCCGTACAAATACAAACATTTGTAGATAATAATGTAACCCTATCTTCTAAGTCGCTTACAAATACCTTGTTTGTTAAAAATAACCCTTTTTATTCATATTCCATAGGTAATTTTGAAACTATAGAAGAAGCTAGGCTATTTAGGGTACAATTGGTAAAAATGGGTTTTAATGATGCTTTTGTTGCATCATATAAAGATGGCAAGCGTATTAAAATAGAGGATCCTAATTAGAATGAAATTAAAAGCTTGGATTAATGCAGCCAGGTTAAGAACCCTACCTTTATCTGTTTCCGGAATTATAGTTGGTTATGGTCTTGCTTCTATGTATGGTTATACAGATGTTTTAATATTTATAATTGCATTAGCAACAACTATCTGTTTTCAAATCACATCTAATTTTGCCAATGATTATGGTGATGGGGTTAAAGGTACAGATAATGATGAAAGAATTGGCCCTGAGAGGGCATACCAATCAGGAGCTTTATCTAGAAAAGAATTAAAAAGAGGAATTTTAATATCTATTATAGTATCTATTATTTTTGTTGTGGTATTAGTTCTTAAATCATTTGTTTCAGGAAACATAGTCAATGTTATTGTATTTTTAGTGCTTGGTATTATATCAATTTGGGCAGCCATAAAATATACTGTAGGGAAATCTGCATACGGCTACAGAGGTTTAGGAGATATTTTTGTCTTTACGTTTTTTGGTATAGTTGGTGTTTTAGGCTCAATGTTTCTAATTACTAAGGTTTTTTTTTTAGAGGCTATTCTGCCAGCATCTACAGTTGGGTTATTAAGTGTAGCAGTATTAAATTTAAATAATCTTAGAGATATTGAATCAGATAGAAAATCCAATAAAAATACTTTGGTAGTTAAAATGGGTTTTACAAATGGTAAAACATATCATTATTTATTATTATTATTCAGTTTTATATGCACTTTTATATTTACAATTTATAATTATTGGGTAATTTACAATTTTATATGGCTATTGTCATATATTCCAATATTAATACATCTAAGGCGTACTATAAAAATGAAAAACTCAGTAACTATGGATCCAGAGTTAAAGGTTGTGGCATTGAGTACATTTTTATTTGCTGTTTTGTTTTATTTTAGTTTTAATATTTTTTTGTAAATTAGCATAGATAAAGTCCATCCTAAAACCAAAACAAATTGGAAAAACCCATTAGAATATTAATTGTAGAAGATAACGTTATCATAGCCGATGATATGCAATCTATGTTAGAAGAAATTGGCTATGAGATTGTAGGTAATGTTATTGTATACGAGCAAGCTGAAGAAGTTTTAAGAAATACAGAAGTAGATTTAGTACTTATAGATATAATTTTAGCTTCTGATAAAACAGGGATAGATTTAGGGAAATATATACGAGAAAGCTATAATATCCCATTTATTTTTGTAACATCAAATTCAGACAGGGCTACAGTAGAAAAAGCTAAAGTAGTAAAACCCAATGGATACTTAGTAAAACCTTTTGAACAGCAAGACCTTTATACATCAATAGAAATTGCATTATCAAATTTTAATTATTTGGATAAGCAAGGACTTAGTGAAGACGATGTGGATAAACCATTGTCTAACTCAGTATTGAAAGATTCAATTTTTGTAAAGAAACAGCATTTATATTATAGAATTAACTTTACTGATATTCAATTTATTAAAGCAGATAACGTTTACTTAGAAGTTAATACAGTAGACAAAAAGTTTTTAGTAAGATCCCCTTTAAAAGATTATTTAGAGAAATTGCCCAAAGATAAGTTTTATAGAGCACATAAATCTTACATTGTAAATGTAGATCATATAGGTGCAGTAAATTCTAAAGATGTTATGATTAATGATAAATTGATTCCTATTTCAAAAGAATTTAAAGAATTTATTATTTCCTCTATGAACTCATAATTAATTTAACAATTAGATATTGAGTCCCTATTCATTATTAGTGAATAGGGATTTTTTTTTAAGTAAAATACTTATTTAGATGCTATACAACATATCCAATTAATTTCACAACATATATTTTAGGTCTAGCTAAGTAGATTATACTTTAGAGCTATAAATAAGAATTAAATTTTTCATTTTCATATAGTGTTCTCGTAACAAAACCCTTTGCAAGTAATTTTCACATAGGGTTTTGTTTTTATTATATATGATTTAATATGTTGTTTTACAATAAAATTTAGAATAGAATGGTTAAAACTTTTTGATTTAATTGATATGTTTTTGCATTTTATAGCAGTGTTACGAAATAAAAAAAGGCAAAAATTGAGTAAAAAAGAACATTTTTAAAGCAAATTTTAAAAAGTTTAAACCACTTCAATATATAATTATTAATAAAATCATAACTTGCCATTAATTTTACAAATATTGATTTTAATTATGTTTTGTAAGATGTCTTGATTATATTGACCTTTTGGAAGGTGGTTTTATTAACACAAATATTATATGATTACTATAGTTGTTAATGCTTTAAAGAATACTATGTTGTATAAAATATTTTTAGGAATATTTCTTTTAACTGTTACTAATGTTGAAGGACAAGAAATTAAATTACAAGAAAGTGTGTTAGATAGCTTTGTTAAGCTTTCATCAGTAGAAGAACAATTTAAATATTTCTTTAAGACTTCTAATAAGTATAAGGAGAACTCAAGTTATGAATGGTTAAGTAGGATTGACTCTCTGATTGTTAAAGCAAGAGCTACACAGGATGATAATTCTATACAACATTATAAAATTATTCAGGCTCATATCTATCAAGATGTTGTTGAATATGATAAAAGTATAGCAATTACCAATGAACTTTATATAGATAAGGATAAATTAAATAAAGATATTAAAATTGCATTGTTTGATATAATTGACGAGAATTATTCGCAATTAAAATTATATGAAAAACAGATAAACATACGAAAAGAAAAAAAAGAACTTGGTTTAATAAACAAAGTTTCATTTTATGATATATACGCAAATCAAGGACTTTATCAAAAGGCAAGAAATGAGTATATAAGAGAGATGAGTAATTCTATTGGGGAACAGGATTATTATGAGCAAGCATTATACAATAATACTATTGGAAATTTTTTAAGACTAGATAAATCATCACAAGTAGCTTTAGAAAAGTATAAAGAAGCTAGAAAATATGTTAACACCTATTTAGATACAGTTACAAGGCATAAAACCGAAGATGAATTAATAAAAGGAGAGCTTTTAAAGGGTGTTATTGAAGGTAACATA
Organism: uncultured Cellulophaga sp.; assembly: GCA_947491225.1. Classification (GTDB taxonomy): domain Bacteria; phylum Bacteroidota; class Bacteroidia; order Flavobacteriales; family Flavobacteriaceae; genus Cellulophaga. The sequence goes on along the minus strand of CANLIE010000015.1, from coordinate 28,733 downwards.
GGAAAGTGCCATATGTTATTAAAGGAATATAAAGATGCCATTTCGTTATTAGAATCTAGCTTAGTTAGAATAAAAGAAAATAATGTTGAGAAATACTCTCAAGAATATATAGAAAATACTTTAGATCTTGCAAATTGCTATTTGCAGACAAATAAAACAAATGAAGTATTAAAATTGATTAACGATTTAAAAGTAATAAAACAAGAAAACATTCTTAGAAAAAATCAATTACTAGCTAGTTATTTTCAAAAAAAGAATGACTACCAAACGGCGTTTTATTATCAAAACAAATATATAAAAGCAAATGATTCTATTAGGGTTAATGAAACATTGATTAAGCAGCAGCAACTTGCTACAGTTTTTGAAAAAGAGTTAGAAAACTCTGAAGATATGCTGGATGAAAAACGTATGGAATTAGAAAATGCTAAAATAGAAGCTCAAGCAAGTGATGAGCGTATGAGCTTAATTTTAATATCATTAATTTTTACATTATTGGGACTAGGTGGACTTGTTTTTGCCTATATTAAAAGTATTAAAAATCAAAGAGTAATTGCAAAGCAGAATTTTATTATTGAAAGTCAGTTGACAGAAAAGGATTCTTTGTTAAAAGAAATACACCACAGAGTTAAAAATAATCTACAAATGGTATCTAGTTTACTAAGTCTACAAACAAAGAATACAAAAAGTAAATCTGCAATTATGGCTTTGGAAGAAGGCAAAAGTAGGGTTAAGGCAATGGCTTTAATTCATCAAAAACTGTATCAGAATGATGACTTATCTGTTATTGAAATGCAAGGTTATATAGAAAGCTTAGTTAATAGCGTACAGTCTGTATTTAAAAAGGGAGGGCACAATATAACAATAACAATAGACGCAGAGGCAGTAGAGTTGGATATTGACAGAGCTATTCCTTTTGGTTTAATATTAAATGAATTGGTTTCTAACTCATTTAAATATGCATTTCCTGATAATGATGATGATGGAAAAATTTATATTCATTTACGAAATACAGAAACTGGAGGATTTTTTGAATATACAGATAATGGTATTGGTTTACCTGAAGACACAGATGAAAGAACAAAGTCTTCTATGGGAATTCGTTTAATGAATCGTTTAGTAAATCAGTTACAATCCACACTCAATATAGATAAAACTACAGAAGGTGTTCGTTTTTGGTTCAATTTTAGATAAATTTGAACTAAAATTTAATACTATGAAAATCACATTCCTTGGTCACGCAACATTATTGTTAGAGGTTGCGGGTAAATCTATTTTGGTTGATCCTTTTATATCAGGAAACCCAAAGAATACTAATATAGTAGATAAAGATTCTTTAATTCCAGATTACATACTGGTTACACACGCACACCAAGATCACGTTTTAGATGTAGAAGATATAGCAAAAAGAACCAATGCTATAATTGTAAGTAATTATGAAATTGCTATGTATTACGAAAACAAAGGCTTAAAAGTACACCCTATGAATCATGGAGGTAGTTGGTCTTTTGATTTTGGAACTTTAAAATATGTAAACGCTATACATACATCAACTTTTGAAGATGGATCTAATGGAGGATTGCCAGGAGGTTTTGTAGTAACTACTAAAGATAAAAGTATCTATATAGCAGGTGATACAGCTTTAACAATGGATATGAAGCTTATACCTATGTTTACAACATTAGATTTGGCTATTCTACCAATTGGAGATAATTTTACTATGGGAGTAGAAGATGCCATTATTGCATCTGATTTTATTGACTGTAATACCATTTTAGGGTATCATTTTAATACTTTTGGTTATATAGAAATAGATAAAGAGCTAGCTAAGAAAAAGTTTAAAGCAGCTGGCAAGCAACTACATTTATTACCAATAAGCGCATCACTTACAGTATAATTTGGCTGTAATGAAAGCAGTTTACAAAAAATATATATTAGACTTTAAAAGACCTAGCGGTACCTCTAGAGGTTTGCTTACACAAAAAGAGACTTGGTTTATTATTTTAAAAAAAAACGATAAAGTTGGTATAGGAGAGTGTGGCATATTAAGAGGCTTAAGCATAGATGATGTTCCAAATTATGAAGAAAAGCTAAAATGGGCTTGTAACAACATCTATTTAGGGTTAGATGTGCTTTTAAATCATTTAATAGAGTTTCCTAGTATACAGTTTGGCTTAGAACAGGCATTCTTATCAATAGCATCAGAAAACCCTTTTATCTTATTTAAAAACAATTTTTCAAATAGCGAAGCTACTATTGCTATAAATGGACTTATTTGGATGGGAGAAGAGCCTTTTATGCACCAGCAAATACAACAAAAAATAGAAGAACGTTTCAGTTGTATTAAAATGAAAATTGGCGCCATAGACTTTGATAAAGAAATATCGCTTTTAAAATCGATTAGAGCCAAATACAAAAAAGAAGAAATAGAATTGCGGGTAGATGCTAACGGAGCGTTTAAAGAAGATGCTTTAGATAAGTTGAAAATACTAGCAGAATTAGATTTACATTCTATAGAACAGCCTATTAAACAGGGGAATTATGCACAGATGAAGAATTTGTGTGGTGTTGCACCAATACCTATTGCGTTAGACGAAGAATTAATTGGTATATTTAATGTAACAAAAAAGGAAGAATTAATACAAACCATACAGCCGCAGTATATTATTTTAAAGCCTAGTTTAGTAGGTGGTTTTAAGGGGTGTAACGAGTGGATTTCCATTGCAGAAAAATATGATATTGGATGGTGGATTACCAGCGCATTAGAAAGCAATGTAGGTTTAAACGCAATAGCACAATGGACGTTTGGTTTGAAAAATGATATGCCACAAGGTTTAGGTACAGGTAGTTTATATACCAATAATTTTAAAAGCCCTTTAGAGGTTAGTAATGGCGCAATACGTTATAATAAAAGCCAAGATTGGCAAGAAAATTTAATAGATAGTTTATGTATATAGAGCAAGGGTATAAAGGAAAAACTAAAGGGTTGTGGAAGTATTTTATACTCCCTATAGGTTTTATTCTTTTAATAGTATTTAATTATATTGCAGTAAAATATTCTCCTATCTCTGTAGATCAAATGATGGATCAATTAATAGAACAATGGGGTAGAAATACTGTTTTTGCATTTAACCTACTTCAATTAGCAGTTGGTTTATTTATAGTTTTTGGATGGACAAAAATAGTCCATAGACAATCTATAACATCTTTAACTACTGCTAGAAAAAAAATAGATTTTAAACGAATTGGATTTTCTTTTGCCTTTTGGGGTTTATTAACTGTGATATTATTTGCTATCAGTTTTGTGTTATCTCCAGACGATTTTGTTTTCAACTTTAAACTAAGACCGTTCATTATTTTGGCAATTATAAGTTTGTTGTTAGTCCCTTTACAAACAAGTTTTGAAGAATATCTTTTTAGAGGACATATGATGCAAGGTTTAGGACTCTTGGCTGGTAATAGATTAATACCATTAATTATAACATCTGTTTTGTTTGGTGTTATGCATATGGCTAATCCAGAAGTAGAAACATTAGGTTATGGTATTATGGTGTATTACATTGGTACAGGTTTCTTTTTAGGTATAATTACTTTAATGGATGAAGGTTTGGAGTTGGCTCTAGGTTTTCATGCAGCAAATAATTTAATTGGTGCTTTACTAGTAACAGCAGATTGGACGGTTTTTCAAACAGACTCTATTTATTTAGATATTAGTAAGCCAGAATTGGGGTGGGATGTTTTTGTGCCTGTTTTGGTAATCTACCCACTATTAACCTTTATTTTTGCTAAAAAATACAAATGGAAAAATTGGAAAGAAAAGCTAACAGGAAAAGTTTTAAAAAAAGAAGAATTGACTCCTGAACAGCTTACAGATAATGTATTTTAAAATTATTCATCCAAAGTTTAAGCTTAACGGTGTTTCTTTTTCAAATGAAAGCCTAGAAGTATTTGCTTCAGAATTGATTAAAAAGGACAATTTTGAAAATGCCATAGGTTTGTTTTTACAAGAGTGGTTATCTAATTCATCAACTATAGTTGTACATACATCTGGCTCTACAGGTACTCCAAAACCAATAACTTTAGAAAAAGAGCAGATGGTAAACTCTGCTAATGCAACAGGTTCTTTTTTTAATTTAAAAGAAGGGAATACAGCACTTTTGTGTTTGCCTGCGGGTTACATTGCTGGTAAAATGATGTTGGTTAGAGCATTAGTTCTGGGGTTAGAATTAGACTATGTAGATCCTAGTTCTAACCCTTTAGTAGGAATAGATAAACAATATAAATTCTCTGCAATGGTTCCTATGCAGGTTTATAATTGTATAGAAAAGTTACACTTTATAGATACACTTATAATTGGTGGTGCCGTAGTTTCTTTAGATTTAAAAGAGAAATTAAAAGGGGTATCAACACAGTTGTTTGAAACCTATGGGATGACAGAAACTATTACCCATATAGCTGTAAAACAGATAAACGCATCTATTTTTAAAGCATTACCAAATGTAATATTTTCCTTAGATAGTCGTAATTGTTTAGTTATAGATTGTCCCAAAGTTTCTAGAGATATTATTATAACAAATGACATTGTAGAACTAGTTTCTAAAACTGAATTTAAATGGTTGGGTAGGTTTGATAATATCATTAATTCAGGCGGAATTAAATTAAGCCCAGAACAAATAGAAACTAAATTATTAGATTTTATAACTGGTGATTTTTTTGTAACAAGTATGCCAGATACTATTTTAGAAAACAAAATTGTTTTGTTCATAGAAGGTAAACAAATAAATAAAGATATTACAACTACACTTAGAGAGTCTTCAATGTTTACTTCTTATGAAATTCCTAAAGAAGTTTATTATATTACAGAGTTTGCACGTACCGAATCTGGCAAAATTCAACGTATTAAAACTGTAAAATTGCTAAAAAAGTAACTTCACTCACTCAAAAGTACACTTCCCTAATTCCACATTTTTCTATTAATGACTGTATTGTAGGTTTGTTCTAAACTTTTAAAACCAATCATTATGAAGAAACTTCTATTTACAATATGTATTATTATTTGTAGTCTACAAATTAATGCGCAAGAACTAACAATTACAGGTGTAGTTACAGATGCAGGTGGTCCTTTAGTTGGCGTAAAAGTAATAGTTAAAGGGAAAATAAATGGCACAACAACAGATTTAGATGGTTTTTATTCTATAAAGGCCAAAAAAGGAGATATACTAAAATACTCATATTTAGGCTATAAACTTAAAGAAGTTATAGTAAAAGGCAAGACTAAAATAGATGTAGTTTTAGAAGAAGATAGTGCTACTTTGCAAGAAGTGGTTGTTATGGCTTACGGTTCTTCTTCAGAGATAGCATACACAGGTAATAATGTTAGAAAGATTACAAAGAGAGAGAAAATACAAAACAATATTGTAAGTCAGTTAGCGGGTAATGCTACTGGTGCACAGATTATGAAGGGTACAAAAAAAACATCTAAACCAATAAAAATAAGAGGGGCTTCTTCAATCAATACAGGTAATGAACCACTATATATTGTAAACGGTGTTCCTGCAGAAGAGGGATATAGAGCTATTTATAAAATTAAACCATCAAAAATTAAATCTATGGAGGTCTTTAAATCTCCTAAAGCTAGTGTTTTGTTTGGTAAAGCTGGTAAAAATGGATGTGTAATTATTACAACCAAAGGATATAAAAATACCATTAACTATGATGAAGAATATACAAAGTTATCAGAAAATCAATTTAAAAAAGTTACACTAGATCCTCTTTCTACGTTCTCTATAGATGTTGATAAAGCAGGCTATAGTAATATTAGAAGAATGATAAATAACGGAGAAGATATTCCTTTTGATGCTGTTAAGGTTGAAGAAATGGTAAATTATTTTGATTATGATTATCCGCAGCCAATAGGTGAACATCCATTTTCTATAACAACAGACTTAGCTAAAACTCCTTGGAATACTCAAACAAAATTAGTTCGTATTGGTTTGCAAGGAAAAGAGTATTTAAATGAAGAATTACCAGCCTCTAATTTAACTTTTTTAATAGATGTTTCTGGTTCTATGAATAGTCAAAATAAGTTACCACTTTTAGTATCTGCTTTTAAATTATTGGTACATCAACTTAGAGAAAAAGATAAAGTTTCTATTGTAGTTTATGCAGGTGCGGCTGGTGTTGTTTTGCCACCAACTAGCGGACATCAAAAAGAAAAAATAATAAATGCTTTATCTAAATTAGAAGCAGGTGGTTCTACAGCAGGTGGTCAAGGTATTAAGTTAGCTTATAAGTTAGCAGAAAAGAACATTAAAAAGAATGGTAACAATAGAGTAATACTTGCTACAGATGGAGATTTTAATGTTGGAGCATCTAGTAATGATGATATGGTAAAATTAATAGAAGAAAAGAGAGAATCTGGAGTATTCCTGTCTGTTTTAGGTTTTGGTATGGGGAATTATAAAGATTCTAAGTTAGAAATATTGGCAGATAAAGGTAACGGTAATCATGCGTATATAGATAATATGCAAGAGGCTCAAAAAGTATTTGGTAAAGAATTTGGTGGTACATTATACACTATAGCAAAAGATGTAAAAATTCAAGTTGAATTTAATCCTGAAAAAGTACAAGCATACCGTTTAATTGGTTATGAAAACAGATTGTTACAAGATGAAGATTTTATAGATGATACTAAAGATGCAGGTGAATTGGGAAGCGGACATAAAGTTACAGCTCTTTACGAGATTGTTCTTGTTGGTGTAAAAAGTGATTATGTAAAAGAAGTATCGCCTTTAAAGTATACAAAACCAGAAGCAGTAGGCAATTATACAGATGAGTTATTTACGGTTAAGTTTAGATATAAAAAGCCAGACGGAGATAAGAGTATAGAAATGGTGCACATACAAAAAAATGAGGAAACAGAAATGTCTACAGATTTTAAATTTGCCTCAGCTGTTGCTTTATTTGGATTAAAATTGCGTAAATCTCAGTTTACTAATAATACTAATTTTAATCAAGTAATTAATTTGGCAGAGCAAGGCAGAGGAGAAGATAAACAAGGGTACAGATCAGAATTTGTACGTTTAGTGAAATCAATAAAAAGTAGTTTATAAAGTTTTATAAACAATAATATGTTTTAACCCGCTTTATGCAGTAGAATTTAGTAATAAAGTTAAAAGATGTTACAAGATGTAATAGATTTTCTACTACATAAAATGGGTTTAAAGGCTTGGATTATAGTACCCAAGCCTTTTAATTTTTATTTGTAGTTTACAATATAAAGTGTGTTAGCATCAACTCTATCAGTAGTACCTGGTAGAATTTTTTGAATAACAGAACTGTTTTCTCCTGTAGACACTGCAAAATCATCATCATTTAAAATACCTAATGTATTACTGTTTATTAACCATATACCCTCTAGCTTTTCATGAGGATAATCTCCTAAGGCAGTAACTACATCTACTGCTAGCGATTTGGTAACAGGTTTTATGCCAGCCTTTTCTATTTCTGCCCAAGTATTCTGTTCTATAGTTTTTCCGTTTACCAACATACCATCCAACGAGTCAAAATCATTGCCAGAAATATCTGTAGCATCTTTGGTATTAATTCTATAAATATGTTTCTGCACTGGTTTTCCATTTCCGCTAAACAACCCATCTCTTTCAATCACCAAAAACTCAGTAGAACTTAAAGCAGTAATTTCTGAATTGGAGTTTTTGGCTTTTTCTTGGCGATATAAGTATTGCTTTGTTTTTCCAGTAGCCAAGTCAAAAGTTACAATTCTAGTAATAGTAAAATCTTCTACTTCTTCTTTAGAAGGGTTATATAAAGTAGATTGCATTATGCCTACAAGGGTTTTTTCATCTGGAGTAATAGTCAAACCTTCCATTCCTCTATTTGCCCATCTACGTTCAAAAACTGCAGGAATTTTACGATTACCAGTGTTAATGTTTTTTGGACTGATACGTTCTATTTGTTTTCCAGTATTATCAATATGAACAATATGGGGTCCATACTCATCAGAAATCCAAAAAGTCCCATCTTTTAGAGCTACTAAACCTTCGCTATCTAATCCGTAATCATCTGTAGGTAAAATGTTCTTTTGCATATCATAAGGAATTTCACCTGTAGCTCCCATTCCTTCAGGATTTGGACGTCCGCTAATAGGAGTTCCAGAAGGATTTTTTAGCAAAATCTCAGAAATTTTTGTCACCTTTCCATTTTCATCAAGTTTAAAGTGCCCTATTCTAGGGGTATAATTAGGAGTTGGGAAAATTTTACCTCCAGATATTTTAACATTAGCACCACGATCTGTAAGTGCATAAAATTCACCGCTATTGGTTGGGTGAGCAGTAGCTGCCGATCCAAATCCTCCGTTTCTAACTTCTACACCATCTGCAGTTTTATTTAAAACAGTAAATGGTAAAGTAACACCTTTGTTGTTAAGTGTTGGTGGATTGTATGTTTCATCAGAATTATTATCATCATTAGTACAAGAACTAAAAATTAATAACGAGGTTAATAGTAATCTACTAAAAATTAAGTTGGTATTTATCATAAGAATATTTTTAGCAAAAAAATAGAAAAAATATAGAAGGGATGTTTACTTAATATTATTCATACGTTACTAATAAATTAAAATAACATAACAATTGAAAACGAATTATTTAATAAAATTTAATTAAATGCCCGTATTTAGTCATGCGGTTAACACGTTACCCTGAATTTATTTCAGAGCCTCACATTATTGTATTTATTTAAAGTATTATACGATTCTGAAATAAGTTCTGAATGACGTTCGTTTTGAATTTATGACACTTTAAGGACATACAAAAATTTAAAATTTAAACATATCAAATCTTATAAATACAATAGTAATGTATATGTTTGGCTAGGATTTAATTTTAATATAAAAAATTAGTTAAACCTGTAAAACACCTAAATTAAATGGTTTTTCAATAGGAGCATGGTTAGCAGCTTCAATACCCATAGAAATCCATTTTCTAGTGTCTAAAGGATCTATTACACCATCTGTCCATATACGCGAAGCAGCATAATATGGTGATATTTGCTTATCGTATCTAGCTTTCACCTTATCAAACAATTCCTTTTCTTTTTTCTCGTCTATTTCTTCTCCTTTTTTAAGAAGAGAAGCTTTTTCAATCTGCATTAAAACTTTTGCCGCAGAATTACCACTCATTACAGCAAGTTCAGCACTTGGCCAAGCAGCAATTAATCTAGGGTCGTACGCTTTACCGCACATAGCATAGTTACCAGCACCATAACTGTTACCAATAACAATAGTAAACTTAGGAACAACAGAGTTGCTAACAGCATTTACCATTTTAGCACCATCTTTAATTATACCGCTATGCTCACTTTTACTACCTACCATAAAACCAGTAACATCTTGTAAAAATACCAGCGGAATTTTCTTTTGGTTACAGTTGGCAATAAAGCGGGTTGCTTTGTCTGCGCTATCATTATAAATAACACCACCAAATTGCATTTCCCCTTTTTTAGTTTTAACTAATTTACGTTGGTTTGCAACAATACCAACAGCCCAGCCGTTAATACGCGCATAACCGGTAAGTATAGTTTTACCGTACCCCTGTTTGTATTCTTCAAAATCTGAGTCATCAACCAGACGCTTAATAATTTCAAGCATATCATATTGATCACTTCTAGATTTTGGTAAAATGCCATAAATATCCTTTGGATTTTCTTTAGGTTTTTTAGCTTCAATTCTATTAAAACCAGCTTTATCGTACTCACCAATTTTACTTATAATATTTTTTATCTTGTCTAAAGCATCAGCATCATCTATAGCTTTATAATCTGTAACTCCAGAAATTTCACAATGAGTTGTTGCGCCACCTAAAGTTTCATTGTCTATACTTTCTCCAATGGCAGCTTTAACAAGGTAACTGCCTGCTAAAAATATACTTCCAGTTTTATCAACAATTATTGCCTCATCACTCATAATTGGTAAGTAAGCACCTCCAGCAACACAGCTTCCCATAATAGCAGAAATTTGGGTAATACCCATACTACTCATTATGGCATTATTTCTAAAAATACGACCAAAATGTTCTTTATCTGGAAAAATTTCGTCTTGCATTGGTAAGTATACACCAGCGCTATCTACCAAGTATATGATTGGTAATTTATTTTCTATTGCAATTTCTTGTGCTCTTAAATTTTTCTTTCCAGTAATTGGGAACCACGCACCAGCTTTAACAGTAGCATCATTAGCAACAACAATACATTGTTTGCCTTGTATATATCCCATTTTAACCACAACACCACCAGAAGGGCAACCTCCGTGTTCTTTGTACATACCCTCACCTGCAAAAGCAGCTATTTCTATAACGTCAGCCTTATCGTCTAAAAGGTATTCTATACGCTCTCTGGCAGTCATTTTACCCTTAGCATGTTGTTTTTCAATTTTACTTTTGCCACCACCTAATTTTACTCTAACCAGTTTATGTTTTAAATCTGATAAAAGGATTTTATTGTGATCTTCGTTCTTATTGAAATTTATGTCCATTGTTATTATATTACTTTTGAGTATAAAGATAAGCTGAATAATATATATGATATTGATTAACTTTTATATACTATGAAAATAGTAATAATTATATGATTAAAAAATAAGTTGATAAATAGATAAGACTAGGTAAAATAGCATAGAAATTTGCCAAGGATTTAAGTTTAATAGAAGATATGAAATTAGTATTTGTGGCTCCTAGATATTCAGAAAAAACCAATAGTTGTGCAAAACAGCACAATGCTGAATATACATAAGTTTTTTAAATGGAAACAGGTAGATATAGTATATATTGCAATACCACATTTTTAAAGATTTAAACATACAATAAAACAGAAAATAGGTTGTAGTAAAGAATAGAAATAAAGAATATTTTTAGAGCTTCTAAAATTGAAGCAGTATATGTTCATAAAATTTAATAGGTTAGTGATTTTGTATTAGAAGAGAAAGAAGAAAAGTAGGTTATGGACACGTTTAAATAGTATAGATTTAATAGGATTAATAAATAAAATAAGGTATAGTATTTCCTTTTGAAGCTTAATTTATTAGGTGTATTACCTTTAAAATTACGATATTTGATGCTTAAATAAACCAACAAAATAACGAGATGAATAAAAATACAGTTTTAGCCTGGGCAACCTTTATTATGATAGTAGTAGGTCTAGCATTAATATCACTTGGTGCTTTTAGGTATGATGAAGTAGCTGGGTGGGGATTTGCTGCCGTAGGTATAGGTTTTTTTGCTATAGCATGGGTTTTTAATGCACTTAAAGGAAGAGTATAATAATTTACATATATAACTGAATTACAAAACTTTAAATTTTAGTTTTAACTTTTTAATTAATAATTACGATGTCTGACGATAAAAAAGTCATTTTTTCAATGTCTGGAGTAACCAAAACCTATAAAACGGCTAATACTCCTGTTCTTAAAAATATATATTTAAGTTTCTTTTACGGTGCCAAAATTGGTATTCTAGGACTAAATGGTTCTGGTAAGTCAACCCTATTAAAAATTATTGCTGGTTTAGATAAAAACTACCAAGGTGATGTGGTTTTTTCTCCAGGATATAACGTAGGGTATTTAGAACAAGAACCAAAGTTAGATGAGGATAAAACTGTATTAGAAATTGTAAAGGAAGGGGTTGCAGAAACAGTAGCTATTTTAGATGAATACAATAAGATAAACGATATGTTTGGCTTAGAAGAAGTGTATTCTGATGCAGATAAAATGGATAAGTTAATGGCTAGACAAGCTGTTTTACAAGACGAGATAGACGCTAGTAATGCTTGGGAGTTAGATACTAAATTAGAAATTGCTATGGATGCATTACGTACTCCAGAAGGTGATAAGAAAATAAGTGTATTATCTGGCGGTGAGCGTAGAAGAGTGGCTTTATGTAGACTGCTGTTACAAGAGCCAGAAATTTTATTATTAGATGAGCCTACCAACCATTTAGATGCAGAATCTGTACATTGGTTAGAGCATCATTTAGCACAATACAAAGGTACTGTTATTGCAGTAACACATGATAGATACTTTTTAGATAATGTTGCAGGTTGGATTCTAGAATTGGATAGGGGAGAAGGTATTCCTTGGAAAGGAAACTACTCTAGCTGGTTAGACCAAAAATCTAAGCGTATGGCAGATGAGAGTAAAACAGCATCTAAACGTCAAAAAACATTAGAGCGAGAGCTAGAATGGGTGCGTCAGGGTACTAAAGGAAGGCAAACAAAACAAAAAGCTCGTTTAAAGAATTATGATAAATTGATGAGTCAAGATCAAAAACAACTTGATGAAAAATTAGAGATATATATTCCCAATGGACCACGTTTGGGAACAAATGTAATAGAAGCAAAAGGAGTAAGTAAAGCTTTTGATGATAAGTTACTTTATGAAGATTTAAATTTTAACTTACCACAAGCAGGTATCGTAGGTATTATTGGACCAAACGGTGCAGGTAAAACTACAATTTTTAAAATGATAATGGGAGAGGAAACTCCAGATAAAGGAGAATTTTCTGTTGGCGATACTGCTAAAATTGCATACGTAGATCAGAGTCACTCAAATATAGACCCAGAAAAAACTATTTGGCAAAACTTTAGTGATGAGCAAGAGTTGGTTATGATGGGAGGTAAGCAAGTAAACTCTAGAGCTTATTTAAGTAGGTTTAACTTTTCTGGTAGTGAACAAAATAAAAAGGTAAGTATGTTATCTGGTGGTGAGCGTAACCGGTTACACTTAGCTATGACATTAAAAGAAGAAGGTAACGTATTGCTTTTAGATGAACCTACAAACGACTTAGATGTGAATACATTAAGAGCATTAGAAGAAGGTTTAGATAGTTTTGCAGGTTGTGCTGTAGTTATTTCTCATGATAGATGGTTTTTAGATCGTATTTGTACACACATATTAGCTTTTGAGGGAGATTCACAAGTATACTTTTTTGAAGGCTCTTTTTCAGATTATGAAGAGAACAAAAAGAAACGCTTAGGAAGAGATTTAATGCCAAAACGTATTAAGTATAAAAAGCTAATTAGATAGAATGAAATAGTTTGTTGTAGAGTAAATAGTGTATTTGTTATAGATAACTAATTATATGCACTACTAATGCTAAATCATTTTTTATACAAGTAAAGAATAACAATAAAAAGAGAATTACTACAAAGGAGTTGTATAAGTTATATTCCTGTTTTTAAAAAGAAGCTAAATTGTAAAAATGAAGAAGAAAACGTTTTTTAATGTATTATTAATACTTTTGGTTATATCTTTTTTTGTTACACCATTAGGTCATATAAGTAAAATTACCTTACATAAATTATTTGCATTTTCACCAAGTCTTATAGACAAAAATAATCAGTTAAAAGTGGAGGATTATGATTGGACTTTAAAAGATGAAAACCACAAGCTATTTAATTTTTCGGAATCTAAAGGAAATGTGATATTTATAAACAATTGGGCTTCTTGGATAGAAACTTGTGAAGCTGAACTGAAGTCCATTCAAAATTTTTATAACGATTATAAAGGAAAAATAGATTTTTACATTATAACAAATGAAGAAAAAGAGGTTGTTGAAGATTTTATGGCTAAGAAAAAGTTTACGTTTCCTGTTACTTATTTAATTATAGACGCTAAACACGCTGTAAATACAAAAGAAGTACCATCTAGCTATGTAATAGATAAAAAAGGCAATATAGTTATCTATGAAGAAGGGATTTCTAGTTGGGATAATGATAACGTATATCATATAATTGATCAACTTATAGTAGAATAGTAATGGTTTTTAACAGAAAAAAAATAACAAATATTATTTTTTATGCACTCTTAATAGTCATACTATTTACACCAATTGGCTTTCATGTAAAAGTATTTGTTAATAAAATTTTCTCTTTTAGTGCATCTGTTATAAACGAAGACGAGCAAATTCTATTAACAAATTACAATTGGGAATTGATAGATGAAAATAGAAATATTTTTAATTTTGAATCAAAAAAGAATAAAGTAGTATTGGTTAATTTTTGGGCAACTTGGTGTCCGCCCTGTGTTGCAGAAATGCCTAGTTTACAAAAGTTATATACCGATTATAAAGATAAGGTAGATTTTGTTTTTGTAGCGCAAGATAAAGTTAGTAGTGTTTCATCATATATGAGTAAAAACAAATATGATTTTACTATAAGTTATTCAAATTCTAAAGTGCCATCTAAATTGGATTCTGATGTAATACCGGCTACATATATAATAGATAAAAAAGGCAAAATAATAGTATCAGAAACCGGAGCCAAAAACTGGAATAGTGATAAGACCAGAGAACTATTAGATAGGTTGCTAAATGAATGAGTCCTAGTTTAGGAGTATCTGTTTAAATGAAAACGATTATGATTTGTTGAATTTGTTTTTCAGAGATGATTTTGCAGACTAAATTTACTATAGTATAATCTAAATTCTAGCCCATCACTGTATAACCAGTTCTGTTTTTGAAAGATTTTAAAAATGGTAAATTATAATACAACTTAAATTTTGTAGATAATAAACTTTTAGAAATTATTTAAAAGAAAAAACCGTTTCATTTATGAATAAAACGGCTTTTGTGACCACGACTGGAGTCGAACCAGCACGTTCGTAAGAACACTACCCCCTCAAGGTAGCACGTCTACCAATTCCGCCACGTGGCCAAAAATTATAAGTACGGTGCAAATATAACAATGTGGGATTAATATATAGACTTTTTAATTTGATATTTTGACTGTTATTTTTATAGAATAATCATTTATAAAATAGATACTTTATGTAATACACCTTATTTTTGATACTATGCTAAAATGCACTTTATGAGTAAAGAAATATCTATTTTTTGGTTTAGAAGAGATTTAAGATTAGAGGACAATACAGCAATTTATAATGCATTGAATTCAGGAAATCTAGTATTGCCGATTTTTATTTTTGACACCAATATTTTAAATGAATTGGATGATAATGATGCTAGAGTAACATTTATTTATAGTGAGTTATCTAGTATAAATAATAAACTTAAAACTTTTAATAGCGGAATATTATGCCTGCACGGATCACCAAAAAAAGTTTGGAGAGAATTATTGAAAAAATATAACATAAGTGATGTTTTCTTTAATAAAGATTATGAACCGTATGCAAGAAATAGAGATGAGGAAATAGAGACTTTTTTATTGGAAAAAGGGATAAAGGTTCATAAGAGTAAAGATGATGTGATTTTTGAAGAAGGGGAAATCCTTAAAGGAGATGGTAAGCCTTATACTATATATACACCATATAAAAATAGATGGTTATCTAAATTTGCAGAGCAAGGACTAAATGTAAATACGTACGATTTTACTAATAAGTTAGTTAAGTTAAAATCTGATTTCCCTAGCTTATCTACATTAGGGTTTGTAGAAACTAATATAAAGGTCAAAGAATATGATTTTAAGCACTTGGATGATTATGGAGAAAAAAGAGATTTTCCTTCTAAAGATGTTGGAAGCTATCTAGGTCCGCATTTGCGATTTGGTACTGTAAGTATTCGACAAATAATAAACAATTTAAAAAATAAAGAAAGTGTTTTTTTAAGTGAGTTAATATGGAGGGAATTTTTTAAGCAGATATTATATCATTATCCGTATGTAGTAACTCAAAATTTTAAATCTAAATATAATGGTATAAAATGGAGAAATAACAAAGAAGAATTTGATAAGTGGTGTAAAGGAGAAACGGGTTATCCAATGGTAGATGCGGGTATGCGACAATTAAACAAAACAGGTTATATGCATAATAGAGTTAGGATGATAACGGCTGGGTTTTTATGCAAACACTTATTAATAGACTGGCGGTGGGGAGAAGTTTATTTTGCTAAAAAACTATTAGATTATGAATTATCATCTAATAATGGTAATTGGCAATGGGCAGCTGGTACAGGTTGCGATGCTGCACCTTATTTTAGAATTTTTAACCCCATAACCCAATTAAAAAAGTTTGATAAAGATTTTGAATATGTAAAAGAATGGATTCCAGAATTAGACACTTTTGATTATCCACACCCTATAGTAGATCATAAATCAGCAAGAAAAAGAGCACTTGAAGCTTATAAAGATGGAATTAAAAATTAATCTTTTTTAAATTTTTGCTTATTAAAAAAGCGAAATAATTCTATGTTCATCAAAATAAGCATAAGACCATAAAAACTATCTTCTACTGGTATTGTAGCAATTCTAATATTCAGGTTTTCTGCATTATTATACCATACTATTGGATTTTCTAATAAACTTCCTGTTAGTATGCCATTACTTATAAAAAAAAACGGTAGTATTATTAAATATGTTAAATAATGATAGGACAAATTAACCTTATTATATTTTAAATATGATAAAAATAGAACTGTTGTAAGCGCTGTACATAACGTATATAATCTATCATAAAAACTATATGCCACGACTAAACTGAGTAACATTAAAACTATTGTAATATATTTTTCAATTTGTTTTAAGGGATTGTTTTTTACTAGGTATTTTAGTGCAAAATAGGTAAAAACACATGCATAGGGAATACAGATAAAGAACAAGACTTCTTCAAGGGGCAAATTTCCTATGTAAATGCCACAAAGGTAATCTGAATTAAAGCCCCAGACACCTATCTCTGTAAACCAGAAATCCCAGATTAAAAAAAAAAGTGAAACTATTAAATTCGCTTTAAAAAACGAACTCCATTTTTTATAAAAAGCATGTTTAGCATAGAAGCTTGCAATAAAAGGTACGCTAAAACAGGCAATATTTATAAATAAATAATAGAATCCTTTCATTGAATTATTAGATTTTATGATATTTTTTTGGAACAAATAACATTCCAAAACACTCGCCGCGTGCTTTTCCTAAATGTTTGTGGTGTACTTTATGGGCTTTACGTAAGCCAATTAAATATTTATTTTTTGTTTTTTTAAACCACTTAAATCTTTGGTGTATAAGTACATCATGAACTAAAAAATATGCAATTCCGTAAAGTAATATACCAAGCCCAATAAAAAATAAAAAGTTTAATTCTGGGTGAACCCCAAAATAAAATAGAGCAATGCTGGGTATAGCAAAAATGACAAAGAATAAATCATTTTTCTCAAAAAGATGTGGGTATTTTGGTTGGTGATGATCTTCGTGCAAATACCATAAAAAGCCATGCATTACATATTTGTGGGTTAGCCACGTTACTACTTCCATAACAGAAAAAGTAGTAATCGTTATTCCTATGAATAGTACTATTTTCATTTTTTATTGGTTATTTTTTTTATGTTTAGTAGTATTATTTTTTTATAATTTTTTGGTAAATCTGCATTTGTAATATTGGCTTCAATAAATTTTTTATCAATTTCAATTTTATTTTTATAGCCTAAAAAAGCAGGTGTTTTATTCTGAATCAAAAACCTAACATATCTAGCTTCTATATTAAAAGGGTTTTCTTTTATGTAATTTTCTAATTGTCTTTTTCCTACATTAAAATACGATAGTTTTTTAAATGGCCATATTGTATATTCTGCTTTTTGCATTATACAAGAGGCCAAATAAGGTGTTATTTTATCACAATCATTATTTTCTGTATAACTTAAGAATGCTTTTAGATCTTTATGGGTTTTTATAGTATGATATTTATCTCTTACTTCTTCTAAACTAGAACAATCTGTGTTTATATTGATAAAGTTGATTAATATAAAAAAAAATAGTTTCATTTATTTATTATTTATAGCAAGATAACAGCTATAAAATTACATTATTTTGTTTTAAATGATATTGAATTTATATCTAATATAGGCTTTTGTTAATATAAAGAATTTTAAAGGGTTTGAAATTCTTATCCTTTTATTCATTATGATATTTGAATCTGCTTTTTTTAATTTTTTCAATAAGTTTAAATAATACTTATACGCTACATAAACACCTAACCTACTTTCTAAAGGCAATTGAACAATCCCTTTGTACGCTTCAGAAAAATCATTTTCAATATCTTGTAAAATACTTTCTTTAGCATTTTTGGTTAGTGTGTTTGTTTCTAACTCAGGAAAATAAGACCTACCTAATTCGTTTATATCATCTTTTATGTCTCTTAAAAAATTTACCTTCTGAAAGGCAGAACCTAAGTATTTTGCAGATTTTTTTAAATGATTAAATTTTTCATTATTGTTATTTACAAATACGCGTAAACACATAAGCCCTACTACATCTGCAGAACCATAGATATAATCATTGTATTCTTCTTTTGTATTATATTCAGTTTTATCAAGATCGTAGCGCATACTTATTAAAAAGGCATCTACGTATTCATGCAAATCATATTTTAATACTATTTCCTGAAAAGAATTAATAATAGGGTTTAAGCTAATTTTTCTGTTAAGCGATTTTCTATATTCTTCTTCAAACTCGTTCAGTAATGCTTCTTGGTCGTAGTTGTGAAAAGTATCCACAATTTCATCTGCATATCTAACAAAACCATAAATAGAATAAATTGCTGGTCTTATAGATGGGGCAAAAAGTTTAATACCTAAAGAGAATGAAGTACTATAGGTTTTAGTAATTAACTTACTACAATTAACGCTAGAAGAGTCAAACAGAGCTTTCATAATTTACTGTGTTTTAAAATTAGTTCACTTACTACTTTACCAGAGATTAATGATGGTGGCACACCAGGTCCTGGAACTGTTAATTGTCCGCTGAAATATAAATTATCTACTTTTTTACTTTTTAATTTAGGTCTTAATATATGAGTTTGCAATAAGGTATTTGCTAAACCATAAGCATTGCCTTTATAAGAGTTGTAGTCATCTTTAAAATTATCTACACAATAAGACTTTTTAAATAGTATATTTTCTTTTATGCTTTGGTCTGTAAGTTTTTCTACTCTTTCTATTATTTGCTTAAAATAATGCTCTCTTAACTCTTCTGTATCTTCAATATCTGGAGCAATTGGAACTAAAAATATGGCAGACTCTTTACCTTTAGGTGCACTAGTTGTATCTGTTTTACTAGGAAAACTAGCGTAGAACAATGGTTTTTTAGGCCATTCTTTAGTGTCGTATATAGTTTTTGCATGCTCTTCAAAATCTGTATCAAAAAATAATGTATGATGGTTTACTGCATTTATTTTTTTATTAAAACCTACAAAAAACAATAGGGCAGAAGGGGCAAATATTTTTTTATTCCAATACTCTTCTGAATATTGTTTATAACGTATAGGAAGTAATGTTTCCGTGTGATGATAATCTGCTCCGCTTAGTAAAATATCACAATCATAATAATTGTTTACTGTTTCTACACCATTAACAATATTATTTTTGACATTTATTTTTGTTACAGGACTATCCGTAATTATTTTAACACCTAAACTTTCTGCTAAGCTTTGCATTCCTTTAACTACTTCATACATTCCACCTTCAGGATGCCAAGTACCTAACTTTAAATCAGCATAATTCATAAAGTTGTAAAAGGATGGAGTATTACTAGGTTTTGCACCTAAAAAAAGGACAGGAAATTCTAAGACCTTACGTAATTTTGGGTTTTTTACATAACCAGATACTTGTTTTTTTATTGTTAAAATAAACTCATATAGTTTGGTTATGGTTTTTTTGTTTATAATTTCAAAAATATTTTCTCCAGGATTGTAAACTAGCTTTTTAATAGCAATTTCATAATTTATTCTGGCTTTACTTATAAAACGTTCTAACTGTTTACCACTACCTGGCTCAATTTTTTCGAAAGTATCTTTTATCTCATTAAAATCTTCTGATATGGAAAGAGAATCATTTTTTCCAAAATAGATTTGATATGCAGGGTCTAGTCTATTCAGTTTATAATAGTCACTTGTTTTTTTGTTGAAATCTCCAAAGAATTTATCAAACACATCTGGCATCCAATAGAAAGTTGGCCCAATATCAAAAATAAAACCATTGGATTTTAATTGTCTGGCTCTACCTCCAATTTCAGTATTTTTTTCTAATATGGTTACATCATAACCAAACTTTGCCAAATAGCAACTAGCTGATAGTGAAGAAAAGCCTGATCCTATAATGATTATTTTTTTCATAAATTATAATAAGTAGGTATTGTAGTACAATATATGTTTTTTTAAACTTAATTAAAAACCGGTGATTTTTATAAACCACCGGTAACATAAATCAATTAATTAATCAAACCAACCAAAATGTCAATTAATTTAATGAATACTTGGTAATAATACCTTGTCAATGATATGTATAATACCATTACTAGCCTCAAGATCTGCAGTTTTTACCATTGCATCATTATTATTAGCATCAGTAATAAATACACCACCTGTTAGGTTAATAGTAATATTTTGTTCAAGAGCTGTTCCAATTATTTGTCCATCTGATAAATCTGTAGATTTTACAGCTGCACCAGAAACGACATGATATTTAAGTATGTTTGCTAGTAATGTTTTTTCTTCTGTAGTGTCAAAATCTGCTAGGCTATTATATTCAGCACCTAAATCGTTTAATAGAGCTGTAAAAGCATCATTAGTAGGTGCAAATACAGTAAAAGGACCTTCAGTTCCTAGTAATTCTACTAAGCCAGCATCTGCTTGTTGTAAAGCACTAACTAATAAAGATAAATCGTCTGTAGCAATAGCAAGTTCTACAATGTTAGGCTGTAAGGCATCTATTATTTCTTGTGGTAATAATACCTTGTCTATAATATGTACAACACCATTTTTTGCTACTATATCTGCAGTTGTTACAGCTGCGTCTGTATCGGTAGCATCCTGTATAAAAACACCTCCAGTTAAATTAACTGTTATATCTTCTCCTTGTGCAGTAGTTATCTTTTGTTCATTAGATAAGTCTGTAGAGTAAGCGGTAGTACCAGCTATGACATGGTATTTTAAAATTTTAGTTAACATCTCTTTTTCATCTTCAGTGTCAAAATCTGTTAAGCTATTGTATTCATCACCTAAATCGTTTAATAGGGCTGCAAAAGCATCGTTTGTAGGCGCAAATACAGTAAAAGGACCATCTGTGCCTAATAAGTCTACCAAACCAGCATCTGCTTGTTGTAATGCGCCAACTAGTAATGATAAATCATTTGTTGCTATCGCTAATTCTACTATTGTAGGTTGTTGTGATGCTATAAAATCTACAGCAGCTTGTGGTAATAATACTTTATCTATTACGTGTGCAACACCATTAGAAGCCATAATATTTACAGCAGAAATGTTTGCATTACTATCAGAAGCATCAGCAATAACAAAGGTTCCATCATTGTTTACAACCTCTATAGAATTGTCTGCTAAAGCGGTACCAACTTCACCAGCAGCTAAGTCTGTAGATAAAACCTTAGCAGGTAGTACGTGATACAATAAAATATCTTTTAATAACTGTATTTCTACTTCAGTATCAAAATCATCCAAGGAATTATAATTGTCTCCTAAATTATCCAATAATGAAACAAATGCAGCATCAGTTGGTGCAAATACAGTAAAAGGACCATCAGAATTTAGTGTGTCTACTAAACCAGCCTTTATCACTGCAGCTTCAAGAATTGTAAGTGTTTCACTATCTACAACTATGTCTACCAATGTTCCTAAGTTAATTGCATCTATTACAGATTGTGGTAAAAGTACTTTATTTATAATATGTACTATTCCGTTGGTAGCTTTTATATCTGCATTAACAACTTGTGCATCTATATCAGTTGCATCATCAATAAATACTGCATCATCTAATTTTATGGTTAGCTTATCTCCAAGAATTGTAGTTATTTCTTGTCCATTAGATAATTCGCTAGATGGTAAGGCAGTACCAGATATAACGTGGTATTTAAGTATTGTAGCAAGTAGTACTTTTTTCTCTTCTGAATTAAAATCATCTAGAGAAGAATAATTGTCTAAATTTTCAAATAGAGAAGTAAAAGCATCATTTGTAGGAGCAAATACAGTAAAAGGGCCATTACCACTTAATGCTCCAACAAGAGCAGAATTTGGATTTTCATCTGATTTTGATAGTGTTGCTACTAATGTACTTAGGCTTTCTGTTTTTGAAGCCAATTCTACAATGTTCATTGTAGCAACTTCATAATTAGATTCGTCATCATTACCACAAGATGTGAATGCAAAGACAAATAAAATCAACGCTGGTAAATAATTTTTAATTTTCATAATGTCTAACTTTTATTATTAAATGTTAGACAAATATATAAAAATAATTTTATTGTCTAATTATTTTATTAAAAAAGTAGACAAAAATATGTTTTTACTTTTTTTTAAAGTATTTTTGTTACTATTAATTTGAAGAAATGAGTAGTTATTCAATGGCGCAAGTCTCAACGCTTACAGGTATTAATGCACATACACTACGTAAATGGGAGAGTAGATATAGCTTTGTAAGACCAAAGCGAACGGATACTAATATAAGAGTATATCCAGATGCTCTTTTACGAAAGTTGCTCAATATAAGTATTTTACAACGTAATGGATATAAGATATCTAGGATAGATAAAATGTCCCAAGACGAAATACACTCTAGTGTTACAGAAGTATTGTTAAAGCCTGTAGCAGGAGATGAATTAACGGTTCTAACGCTCAGTCTCATAGAAATGAATGAGAGAGAATTTAATAAAATAATAAACAGTCATATAGAAAATAAAGGCATATTGGCTGCTGTAACAGATTTAATTTATCCTTTTTTGAATCAAATAGGTGTTTTATGGGGTGTAAACAAGATAATGCCAGTTCAAGAACATTTTATTTCAAATTTAATTAGACAGAAGGTAATAGCAGGAATTAATTCTTTACCATTACCAGCAGAAGATGCTCCCAAAATTATATTATTTTTGCCAGAGTATGAACATCATGAAATTGGTTTACTATTAGCCCAGTATATTGCAAAAGAACTAGGTTGGAACACCTATTATTTAGGGCAGAATGTTCCTATAGATAATATTGAAGCAATACAAAAAATAATTTCTCCTGATTTTCTATTAACTATGTTTGTAACTACTGTTCCAGATAAGATAAAAAATAAAATAGAAAATATACTAAAGCAAACTACAACAAAATTAATAGTTACAGGCAACCCCATTAATCTTGAAACTGAACATTTTAAGGAAAGAACTATTTATTTATCTAACCCAAAACAATTGGTAGATTTATTGAAAAGTCATACATTTAATTAATTTTTCTAAGTATTTTAATAAATGTTATAATGAACTTAACAAATACTGTTAATTATGTTTTTTATTTAATTTTATCTCTAATTTTAATGAAAAACTCTTTATTATAGCTGAGAAATATTAATTAATGAAGTTATCCCATAAAGAAAAATTCTCAGCATTATTTGATAAGCATTATAAAAGGCTTTTTAATTACGCAATGAAACTAACGCGGGATAGTGTTGTATCTAATGAATTAGTACAGGAAACGTATATTAAGCTTTGGGAGAAAATAGAGGAAATTAATTGTAATGATAGAACATTAGAATCGTTTTTAATAGTTACGTTAAAAAATAAAGTTATTGATCATTACAGAAGAGTACAAGCTAGAGAAAAGTATACTAATCTTTATACAAAAACTATTAGTTTAGAAACAGAAATGAATAATGATTGGGAGTTAATTAAAGAAATTGATTTAGTCTACACATCATTACCTCCTAAAACAGCTGAAATTTTTAAGTTATCAAGAGATAAAGGATTAACTTATAGCGAGATTGCTTCAAAAAAAAACATTTCTATAAAAACCGTAGAGGCTCATATTTCTAAAGCATTAAATGCTTTTAGTAATATGCTTAAAAGTTATTTATAAAAAAAAATAGGGTATAGCAACTTGGCATGCGTCTTATAGTAGTTAAATACCTGGTTATGAAAAAACACATAATTAATGAAGCAGAGATATGGGCGTATGTATCTAAAAGAGCAGATAAAGAAACGGAGGATAAGGTTAAAATGTGGATTAATTCCGCTGACTTTGACAATGAGTTATATGAAAAGATAGTTAAGCTCTATAACATAACAGGACAAATCTCTTATGAACCTAATCTTGACATAGAAAAGGCAAAACAAGAGTTTTTTAATAAAGTAGAATTCAAGAAACCTTATAGGTTAAATATTTTTTATAAGTATGCTGCTGTAATAGCAATGCTAGCTGTTATTTTTACTTATACATATTCTTCTTTTTTCAGTAGTACTGTAATGACTTATGAAACAGCATACAGCGAGCAAAAACAAATTACCCTTCCAGATGGCTCTTTAGTATTTTTAAATGCATCTAGCAAAATATCGTTTAATACAAATTACCCTAGAGCCATTATTTTAGAAGGCGAAGCATTTTTTGAAGTAAAAAAAGACGAAAACCATCCTTTTACAGTAGAAACATCAGATAGTGTAATAGTAAAGGCATTAGGAACAAGTTTTAATGTTAAATCTTACTCTAATGGCCTGTATACAGAAACTACTTTACTTACAGGGAAGGTAGAGGTAACATCAAATAAATATTTTAATGAAGCTATATTAATGTTACCCAATGATAAAATTAAGATTGAAAAGAAAAATGGAGTAATTGTTAGGTCTTCATCAGAAATAGATAAAAATACTATTGCTTGTCAGAACAATAAAATACAATTTGAAAACAAAACATTTCAAGATATAGCGTATGATTTAAGTTTGCAGCATAATATAAAAATTTCTTTTACAAATGACAAAATCTCAAATTCAAGGTTTACAGGGTATTTTGATTATGAAACTCCTTTAAACGAAATATTAGAGGTCTTAAAAATTTCAAAAAACTTTAATTATGAATATAAAACAGAAACAGATGAGTGGATAATAAAATAAAAAAAGTGGGAAAACGGCAATTTTCCCACAAACGCGTCAATAATTTAATTGTATCAATCAGAATTAATTAACAACTTTCAAATTTATGAAAATAAAACAACTTGCTGTCTTATTATCTAATAAAGACAGTAGAAAAAAGTACAGTCTACTAATGAAATTATCAATTTTTATATATCTATTATGTGTATTTCAATTAATGGCCTACAATGGATTTTCTCAGGATAAGGTTACCATTAATGAAGAAAGCACACCATTAAAAACAATAATAAAGCAAATAGAAGAACAAACCAAACATCATTTTATTTTAAATAATGAAGAAGTAAACGTTAATCAAAAATTTACTATATATGCTACTAATGAGAATGTGACAAATGTAATTAATAGGTTATTTAAAGATAGTTCAATTACGTATTTAATAAAAGAAAATTTAATTGTTTTATCAAGTAAAGACCAAAAAGAGTATACTATTAGTGGAACAATAAAAGATGCTGCTAATGGTGAAACTATTTTTGGGGCTTCAGTTTACTTAATGGATACAACAATTGGAGTTACAACAAATGAATACGGGTTCTTTTCAATTACAGCTAAAGAAGGTAGTTATACATTGGTTGCGTCATATATGGGTTATTCAAATGTATCTTTTGAAATTTCACTAAGGGAAGATCAAAAGAAAGATATAGAAATGGTTGAAGAATCTACAGAATTAGATGAGGTAGTAGTATCGTCTGGCTTGTCTGAGGGTGTTGATGTTAGAACTCCACAAATGAGTGTTTCTAAGGTTAGTATATCTACCATAAAAGAAATGCCAGTAGTTTTAGGAGAAGTAGACATTATAAAGTCTATTCAAATGTTGCCAGGAGTTACCAATAACGGAGAGGGATCTAGCGGATTTAATGTAAGGGGAGGAGCTGTTGATCAAAATTTAGTGTTATTAGATGAAGCTATTATTTATAATACATCTCACCTTTTTGGTTTTTTCTCAGTTTTTAATGCAGATGCTATTAAAGATATTAAATTATATAAGGGAGGTGTGCCAGCACGTTTTGGAGGTAGGGTTTCTTCAGTTTTAGACGTTAGACAAAAAGATGGTAACAGTAAAAATCTTAGTGCAACAGGTGGTATAGGTTTAATTTCTAGTAGATTGGCAGTAGAAGGGCCAATGTTTAATGATAAAGGATCTTTTTTAATTGCAGGGAGAGGGTCATATGCACATTTGTTTCTAAAAGCTTCAGGGAATAAAAATAGTGTTAAATTTTATGATTTAAATCTAAAAACAAACTATGAATTAAATAAAAATAATAAACTGTATTTATCAGGATATTTTGGAAGAGATGTCTTTAATTTTTCCAATTTGTTTGGGAGTACTTACGGAAATGCATCAGGAAATTTAAGGTGGAATCACATTTTTAATGATAAATTATTCTCTAACTTATCACTTATCTATAGTAAGTACGATTATGAGTTATCTATAAAATTAGCAGAGTTTAATTGGATTTCTTCTATAAAGAATTATAACATAAAGTATGACTTTAAGTATTACGTAAGTAATAACTTTAAACTAGATTTTGGAATATCTGGTTTGTATTATGGTTTTGACCCAGGACAAATAGCCCCTACAACAGAAACATCTTCTATTAATGAACTAAAACTAGATAAGAAAAAGGCTTTTGAAAGTGCACTTTATATAAATGCAGAACATAAATTAACAAATAAATTAACCGCTCAATACGGTATAAGATATAGTGCTTTTAGTAGATTGGGCGGACAGTCTTTAGCAGATTATGCTAATAATTTGCCTGTGGTTTATAATAATAAGTTAGGCATATATGAAAGGGGTGAAAAAATAGGAGAGACTGCCTACAAAAAGGGAAGTACCATAGAATTTTTCGGAAATTTTGAACCTAGAGCTTCATTAGCATATCAGTTAAATGAATCTTCTTCTGTTAAAATGGGATATTCAAGAGCAGCTCAATATATACATTTGTTGTCTAATACTGCATCTGTAACACCTTTAGATGTATGGACACCAAGTGGAAAATTTATAAAGCCACAATTATCTAATCAATATGCTATAGGTTATTTTAAAGATTTTAAAAATAGAGTATACTCATTAGAAACAGAACTATACTATAAAGATGTAACGAATAGAATAGATTATATTGATGGATCTGATTTAATTGGAAATAATACAATTGAAACAGAAGTAATGAGTGGAACATCAAGAGCATACGGATTAGAATTTTTATTACGTAAAAACGAAGGGAAATTTACAGGATGGTTAGCTTATACATTATCTAAATCTGAGCAAAAGGTTTTGGGCGGAGCCGCTGGAGGACCTGGAATTAATGACGGAGAATGGTACAATACTTCTTATGATAGAACACATGACATTTCTCTTACTGGATCATATAAATTAAATGATAAATGGGTATTTGGCTCTAATTTGGTTCTTCAAACAGGTAGGCCAGTAACTTACCCTAATGGACAATATCAATATGAAGGATTGTCAATAGCTAGTTATTCTAGTAGAAATGCAGATAGATTACCACTATATCATAGATTAGATATTTCTGCTACCTATACACCTAACCGAAAACCTAACAAAAAATGGAAGGGAGAATGGGTTTTTGGTATATATAATATTTATAATAGAAAGAATGCTGCATCCATATCTTTTGCACAAAATCCAGATACTGGAATAAATGAGGCTAGTAGAACAGCAATTTTTGGAATAGTGCCTTCTGCCACTTATAATTTTAAATTTTAATATGATGAAAACAGATATAAAATATTTATTTATACTAATTGGTTTAGTTTTTTCTGCTTGTACAGATGTAGTGGATGTGGATTTAAAAGATGCAGATCCAAGATTAACAATAGAAGCTTCTTTAAATTGGGAAAAAGGAACATCTGGTTCTAATCAAAAAATAAAATTAAGTACATCTACACCATATTTTAAACCTAATATTCCTAATATGGTTACTGGTGCTCTAGTTAAAGTCATTAATAATGATAGTGCCGAAGAGTTTATATTTGAAGACCAAGGTAATGGAGAATATACAACCTCTAGTTTTGTGCCAGTACTTAATAATTCTTATACTTTAGAAGTAAATTATTTAAATGAAAAGTATATTGCAACAGAAAAAATGATTTCTGTTACATCAATAACAGACCTTAGTCAATCTAAAGAAGATGGGGCTAGTGATGAAGATTTAGAAGTGAATGTTTCATTTAAGGATCCAAAAGATGAAAAAAATTTTTATTTATTTAAATTTAAGAAAGTAGGTGATTTATTGCCAGAATTAATAGATTTAGATGACAAGTTCATAAATGGTAATGAAATTAAAATTACATACGAAAAGGAAGAGGATGAGGAAACTGATAAAAAAGAAGCATTTGTTCCAGAAGATATTGTTGATATTGAATTTATAGGTATTTCTAATTCATATTACAATTATATACGTACTTTAATAGAACAGTCATCTGGTGTTGATGTTTTTAATTCAATTCCCGTAGCTCTAAAAGGTAACTGTGTAAATACAACCAATGCTAAAAATTATGCATTCGGTTATTTTAGAGTAGCAGAAGTCGTAAAAACAAGTTATACTTTTAAATAACAGGATGTAAGTTTATAAAAAGTAAAAATCCGAAAACATAACAATGTTTTCGGATTTTTTATATTTTATAAATTTTAACCGTTACAGTTTTAAATTAAGCATTACTTCATGAGTTCCATTGTCAATATTTCTTATTGAATTTTCAATAGGAGTTTCATAAGCATACCCAATTTTCATAGTATTAGATACTTTAAATATAGCCATAGCACTAGCACTTTCATTTACCCTGTAGGCAGCACCAAT
>CANLIE010000014.1 GCA_947491225.1 uncultured Cellulophaga sp. | reverse complement strand
TGAAAAGTGAAAAACTGAAAGTGAAAAACTGAAAGTGAAAAACTGAAAGTGAAAAGTGAAAAACTGAAAGTGAAAAAATGAAAACAATATTAAATAGGTTGATTAACCACGATATTCTTGAAAAAGAAGATGCGAAACAAGTATTAGTGAATATTGCCAAAGGCGATTACAACACCAGTCAGATTGCAGCTTTCTTAACCGTTTATATGATGCGTAGTATTAGCATTGAAGAACTAGAAGGTTTTAGAAATGCATTACTAGAACTATGTCTTCCTGTAGATTTATCTGCCTACAACCCTATTGATTTATGTGGTACTGGTGGAGACGGCAAAGACACATTCAACATTTCTACACTAGCTTCTTTTGTAACAGCTGGTGCAGGTATAAAGGTTACCAAACATGGTAATTATGGTGTTTCAAGTAAGTGTGGTAGTAGCAATGTAATGGAATATTTAGGGATTAAATTTAGTAATGATATAGGGTTTTTAGAGAAATCCATAGATGAAGCTGGCATATGTGTATTGCATGCTCCATTATTTCACCCAGCTATGAAAAACGTTGCTCCTATACGTAGGGACTTGGCTGTAAAAACATTCTTTAATATGCTAGGTCCAATGGTGAATCCTGCTTTTCCTAAAAATCAAATGGTAGGTGTTTTTAATTTAGAACTTGCAAGAATGTATGGCTATTTATATCAAAATACAGATAAGAACTTTACTGTTTTACATGCTCTTGATGGCTATGATGAAATTAGTTTAACAGCAAACACAAAAACCATATCTCGCCTATCAGAAGGAATGTTAAAACCAGCCGATTTTGGTGTTGAAAAAATTAAACAATCTGATATTGTTGGTGGAGATAGTATTGAAGATTCTGCAAAAATATTCTTGAATATTTTAAATGGCAAAGGAACAATACCTCAAAATAATGTAGTTTGTGCCAATGCAGGAATAGCAATTGCCACAGTAGAGAATTGCAGTCCAAAAGAAGGGTTTGAAAAAGCAAAAGAATCTTTATTAAGCGGTAAAGGATTAAAAGCGTTACAGAAATTACAAAAACTAAGTGCCTAATGGATATTTTAGAAAGAATTGTATTAGACAAACGTAAGGAAGTAGTTTTAAGAAAATCTCTTATTCCTGTATCTCAGTTAGAGTCTTCAGTATTGTTCAACAAAGAAACAGTATCCTTAACAAACATCTTAAAAAATAGCACTTCTGGTATTATTGCAGAACACAAAAGAAGATCGCCTTCTAAAGCTATAATAAACAACAGCTTATCTGTACAAGATGTTGCTTCTGGCTACCAAAATGCTGGTGTTTGCGGTATGTCAGTTTTAACAGATGGTAAATACTTTGGTGGTTCTTTAGACGACTTATTAACTGCTAGAGCAGCTACACAAATGCCATTATTACGTAAAGAATTTATTATAGATGAGTACCAAATATTAGAAGCTAAAGCTTATGGCGCAGATGTTATTTTATTAATTGCTGCTATACTTACTAGAAAAGAAATTAAACAATTTTCTGAATTTGCCAAAAGCATGGCCTTAGATGTCCTATTAGAAGTTCACAATGAAGAAGAATTACAAAAGTCCATTATGCCTAGTTTAGATATGCTAGGAGTAAACAACAGAAATTTAAAAACTTTTGATGTCAGCTTAAATACCAGTAAATCTTTATCTACATTGATTCCTAATGATTTTGTAAAAGTATCTGAAAGTGGTATTAGTACTATTGAGGCAATAAAAGAATTACAGCCTTATGGTTTTCAAGGCTTTTTAATTGGTGAGAATTTTATGAAAACAGATAACCCCGGAAAAAGTGCAACTAACTTTATAAAATCTCTAGTCAAATGAAACTGAAAGTTTGTGGTATGAAGTATACAGATAATATGGAGGCAGTAGCAACACTGCAACCAGATTATTTAGGCTTTATATTCTGGGAGCCTTCTTCTAGGTTCTTTAAAGGTAAAATGGGACAAATACCAACTACGATAAAAAAAGTTGGTGTCTTTGTAGATGCTCCATTAGATTATATTGTAAATAAAATAAACCAATACAGTTTAGATGCTGTACAACTACATGGTAAAGAAACCATTGAATTTTGTAAAGGATTACGAAATTCTAGCCTTGGACTTAAAGGAAAGCAACCACAAATAATTAAAGTATTTTCAATAAAAGACACTTTTGATTTTAGTGTTTTAAAAGTTTATGAAAAAGTATGTGATTTCTTTTTGTTTGATACTAAGGGGAAATTACCAGGAGGTAATGGATATACATTTAACTGGTCTGTTTTAGAAAATTACCCATCAACCAAACCTTATTTTTTAAGTGGAGGCATAGGACTAAAAGATATAGATAAGGTAACTACATTTTTAAATACGCCTGCATCAAAATACTGTATTGCACTAGATGTAAATAGTAGTTTTGAAACTGAACCAGGATTAAAAGATATTAAAAGATTAAAACAATTTAAAGAACTCGTACGTACAAAGCAACAAGTTAGTTAGTCCATATTTTCTAACAAACTTTTAAAGTTAAAAAGCTATGCACAACACACTAAGTACTTAATACTAAAAAAAATGAATTACAATGTAACAGAAAAAGGGTACTACGGAACATTTGGCGGTGCTTACATTCCAGAAATGTTATATCCTAACGTAGAAAATTTACGTCAAAATTACCTTAAAATAATGCAAGAACCTTCTTTTAAGGAGGAATTTGACCAGCTTTTAAAAGATTATGTTGGCAGACCATCTCCTTTATATTTTGCCAAAAGATTGTCTAAAAAACATAACACAAAAGTATATTTAAAAAGAGAAGATTTAAACCATACTGGCGCACATAAAGTAAACAATACTATTGGTCAAATTTTAGTAGCAAAAAAATTAGGAAAAAAACGCATCATTGCAGAAACTGGTGCAGGACAACATGGTGTTGCTACTGCTACCG
The DNA here is from genome assembly GCA_947491225.1 of uncultured Cellulophaga sp. Classification (GTDB taxonomy): domain Bacteria; phylum Bacteroidota; class Bacteroidia; order Flavobacteriales; family Flavobacteriaceae; genus Cellulophaga. The sequence continues at coordinate 62,658 of CANLIE010000014.1, read as the reverse complement.
TTTGTGCCTTAATGGGTATAGATTGTATTGTTTATATGGGTGAAATAGATATAACAAGGCAAGCACCAAACGTAGCTCGTATGAAAATGTTAGGCGCAGAAGTAAGGCCAGCAACATCAGGCAGTAAAACACTTAAAGATGCCACCAATGAAGCTATTCGTGATTGGATTAATAATCCTGTAGATACACATTATATTATTGGCTCAGCTATTGGTCCGCATCCATATCCAGATATGGTAACCCGTTTTCAATCCGTTATTTCTGAAGAAATTAAGTGGCAATTAAAAGAAAAAGAAGGTCGTGAAAATCCAGATTATGTAGTTGCTTGTATTGGAGGTGGCAGCAATGCTGCTGGCACATATTATCATTTTTTACACGAAAAAGAAGTAGGTATCATTGCTGTTGAAGCTGCAGGAAAAGGAATACATTCTGGAGAAAGCGCTGCAACATCCGCTTTAGGTAAAGAAGGTATAATACACGGTTGCAGAACATTGTTAATGCAAACTAATGACGGGCAAATTACGGAGCCTTACTCTATTTCTGCTGGTTTAGATTATCCTGGGGTTGGCCCGCTTCATTCTCATTTGTATACCTCTGGCCGTGGGGAGTTTTACTCTGCAACAGATGATGAAGCTATGACTTCTGGCCTAGAATTAACCAAACTGGAAGGTATTATACCAGCCATAGAAAGCAGTCATGCATTAGCCATATTCAAGCACAAAACGTTTAACCCAGATGATGTTGTTGTTATAAGTTTGTCTGGTCGCGGCGACAAGGATTTAGACAATTATATAAAATATTTTAACTTATAAATTTGTACAAAGTAGTGTTGAATCTACTTTGCACTTCATACTTTCTATGATGAACAGAATTAATCAAAAAATGCAAGAAGAGAAAAAACTTCTTTCAATATATTTTACAGCTGGTTACCCAGATCTAAATAACACCGTACAAATCATTCAAGATTTAGAAAAAAATGGTGTAGATATGATAGAAATTGGATTGCCCTTTAGTGATCCTTTGGCAGATGGCCCTACCATACAAGCAAGTTCTACAAAGGCCTTAGAGAATGGTATGACCACCAATTTGCTTTTTAAACAACTTAAAAATATTAGAGAAACTGTTTCCATTCCACTCATTATTATGGGTTATTTTAATCCAATGATGCAGTATGGTGTAGAAGCATTCTGCAAAAAATGTCAAGAAATTGGAATAGACGGATTAATAATACCAGATTTACCTGTAGATGTTTACCACGAAGAATACCAAGTCATTTTTGAAAAATACGGGCTTATAAATGTATTTTTAATAACCCCACAAACTTCTGATGAACGCATCAATTTTATTGATAGTGTTTCTAACGGATTTATTTATATGGTAAGTTCTGCAAGCGTAACTGGGTCACAATCTGGCTTTGGAAATACCCAACAAAATTATTTTAAACGTATTGCAGCAATGAATTTAAAAAACCCACAAATAGTAGGATTTGGGATTAGCAATACAGAAACATTTAGCCAAGCAACCACAGATGCTAAAGGCGCCATTATTGGTTCAGCTTTTATTAAACACCTAACTAGTAAAGGCGTAAATAATATTGGGGAATTTGTAAAAAGCATAAGATAACAAAAAAGGTGTTGGTTTTTTTACTAACACCTTTTATCCTATTTTTTTAAATCAATATCCTTTATACTTTTTATTCTATTTCGTTCTAAGAAAGCATCAATAGTCTCAAAGTGTTCTATAACACGTTGATCTTTAAATTCGAATACTTTTTGCGCTAATCCTTGTAAAAAATCACGATCATGTGACACTAAAATTAGAGTTCCATCAAAGTTTAACAACGCTTCTTTTAAAACATCCTTGGATTTTAAATCTAAGTGGTTTGTTGGTTCATCTAATATTAAAAGGTTTACTGGTTCTAATAATAATTTAACCATAGCTAGCCTAGTTTTTTCTCCCCCAGAAAGCACACTGACCTTTTTATCCACATCATCTCCCTTAAACATAAAACGCCCCAAGATATTTTTTATCTGTGTACGCACATCTCCTTTAGCTACCTCATCTACTGTCTGAAAAATAGTCAATTCAGGATCTAATAATGAAGCTTGGTTCTGCGCAAAGTATCCTACCTGCACATTATGTCCCAAACTACATTTACCTTCATACTCTATTTCTCCTAAAATAGATTTAATCATAGTAGATTTACCTTCACCATTTCTACCAACAAAAGATACTTTTTCGCCTCTAGAAATAGACATATTCGCATTTTTAAAAACGGTATGATTTCCGTATGTTTTTGTTAAATCTTCAACCAATACTGGATAATCTCCTGAACGCTGTGTAGATGGAAATTTTAATTTTAAAGCAGTAGTATCAATCTCATCAATTTCTATGATTTCTAATTTTTCTAACATACGCTCCCTAGAGGTAACTTGATTTGTTTTGGAATACGTTCCTTTAAATCGTTCTATAAAACGCATATTATCTTCTATAAACTTCTGCTGTTCTTCGTAAGCCTTAATTTGGTGAGCTCTTCGTTCTTCTCTTAATTGTAAATAATGAGAGTAATTTGCTTTATAATCGTAGATTTTACCCATAGTAACTTCTATAGTTCTATTGGTAATATTATCTATAAAAGCTCTATCATGAGATATAACCATAACTGCTTTGGCTTTGTTTACCAAAAAATCTTCTAACCAAATTACAGATTCTATATCTATATGATTTGTTGGTTCATCTAACAAAATTAGATCTGGCTTTTGCAATAGAATTTTAGCTAACTCTATTCGCATACGCCAACCACCACTAAACTCACTTGTTAACCTTGTAAAATCTTCTGATTTAAAACCCAATCCTTTTAAAGCTTTTTCTACTTCGGCATCATAATTTACATCCTCTAAAGCATAATATTGCTCCCCAAGTTCTGAAACTTCTTCTATGATTGCCATATAGGCATCGCTCTCATAATCTGTCCTAGTTTCTAACGCTGTATTTAAGTGCTCCATACGGTCTCGCATTGTAAAAACGTGGCTAAAAGCTTTGGATGCTTCTTCTACAACAGTGCTATTATCTTCCGTTAATAAGTGCTGCGGCAAGTAAGCAATTACAGTATCTTTTGGACAGCTGACTTTGCCTTTGGTTGCTTTTTGCTTTCCAGCAACAATTTTCATCATTGTTGATTTGCCTGCTCCATTTTTACCCATTAAGGCAATTTTATCATTTTCATTAATAACAAAATTTACGCCACTAAACAGTGTTGTTCCACTAAATTCTACTGCAATATTATCTACTGTAATCATAGGGTTGTTTTAAAGATTGCAAAACTAACAAAAAGTAAAGAATGTAATAGTGCTTTTTACACTTTAGGCACAAATAATTAAAATCTAATTTAACACTCATTAACAAAGGATTACAAGCCTATTAACTACTATTTTAGAAAAATACCTGTATCTTGAGATTGAACATAAAAAACAAATGATATGGGAATTATTGAAGATAAAAGATTAAAAAGAAAAGTAAAACAAACATACCCTACAAACCCAACTGGGAATACAGGTATAAAAACAAATAAGTTTGATATGGATGCTGATACTATTAAGAAGCAACAAAAAAAGAAATAACCATTAGATAAAATCAATAAAAATTTATGCCCATAAAATCTGGGTTAAAATTTTAGTCTATTATTTTATAGATTAGCTATTTTTTAAAAAAAATTAGCATACTGCATTACTCGAAAATCAATTGTATTGAATTTCGGGTTTTTGTTTTTTAACAACTTATATGATTTAAGGCTACCAACTGCTCTATTAGCAGCGCCAGAAGGTGCTGTTAACGAAACGGTTTTTATTATTCTATCTTTTAATTCAAATGAATGTATACGTGGAACATTATTAGAAATAACACTTAGTTTTAAGTTATGTTCTTTTATATGTTTCCTAAAAAAATATTCTGGCCCATTTTTACTATTTCCTCCAGTGAATATTAGTGTATCCACATTTTTATATTTTTCTACATATTTAATAATATTTCTTAATTTAATGTTCTGCATTCCTATGTCTGATGCATCAATCTTAGCGCGCTCTGCACTTGCTACAATATCACAAATACCTATTTTACGAGACTTTAAAAAGTCTTTTCGCTGATTAATAGCTCTTTCAGTATTTTCAAATTTTAAGTCAAGCTTAAAAATACGGTTTAAGATAGGCCATAATTGGCCATCACTACTTCCGTAACAGAAATCTACATCCTTTTCTCTTAAATGTTTGGTTGTAAAACGTGGAGGAGGCAAAGTACCTACAATAAGCTTAGTAGCTTCTTTATATATAAAAGGTTTGTATGGATGGGTGTGTAAAAACAAATTAGTAGTTGAAAATTATATTATAAAAAAATAACATTCCCCTAAAGTAAGAAGAATACTATTTGAATCTAAGCTTTTTAAAAAAATATCAAAAAATTTATAAAAAATAAACTTGATATTTTTTTAAAAATCCTTATCTTATAAGGAAATAATAAACTATTATGGGAAAAGGAGATAAAAAATCTAAAAGAGGAAAAATTATTAATGGAACTTATGGTTCTAGAAGAAAACGAAAATTGAAAAAGAAACCAACTATTGAAGAAAAAATAAATGTTGAGAAAAAGAAATAGAATAATTTATCCGTTTTGCATCTTGAATGAGTTTAAAATTTAATATCAAAAATAGAGTTTAAAATTAGCTTTCTTTACATCTTATAAAATTATCTTACAAATACTGGCATATTATCTTTTAGAGTATACTTATTACTAAAAGCGTAACCGTCTGTATTAAAATTCTTAATGTCATTTAAGCTTTGTGCATCTGTATCTATAATGTAACGTACCATAGACCCTCTAGCCTTTTTTGCATAAAAGCTAATTACTTTTAGTTTGTCATTCTTCCAATCTTTAAAAACTGGAGTAACTATAGTAGATTTTATATTCTTTTTATCTACTGCACTAAAGTACTCGTTACTAGCAAGATTTAAGAAAATATCATCTTGCTTTAACTCTTCATTTAAATAAGCAGTTATATCTTTCTTCCAAAATTCATACAGATTTTTATTTTTACCTACAGACATTTTTGTTCCCATTTCTAAGCGGTAAGGCATTATTAAGTCTAATGGTTTTAAAACACCATATAAACCAGATAAGATTCTTAGTTTATCTTGCAAAATATCTAATTTGTCATTAGGTAAAGAATAAACGTCTAGACCTTGATAAACATCACCATTAAACGCATACACTGCTTGCCTTGCATTTTCTGTAGTAAACGGAATTGTAAAATCTTGATTACGTTGCCAATTTAATTGTGCTAAATTATCAGAAATACTCATTAACTCAGATATTGCTTTAGGTGATTTCTTTTTAAGAATCTCATTTAACTTTTTAGCTTCATCTAAAAAGTTTGGCTCTGTATATTTTTCTGTTGGTAATTTTGTTTCAAAATCCAAAGACTTTGCGGGTGAAATAACAATCTTCATTTTTATTTAATTTAATATAAAAGTTAAGAATGATTTTTATAAAAAACATTCATCCACTAAAAGAGTTTTAAATACTACTTGCATTAAAAATAGATATTTATCCTAAATGTTTTGCATAAAGCTTCCATTTTTCAATTGCATTAGACATATCCTCAGGAAGTTCAGAATCAAATCTCATAAACTCTTTGGTTACTGGGTGTACAAAACCCAAAGTTTTAGCGTGTAACGCCTGCCTTGGCAAAATTTTAAAAGTATTATCTACAAACTGCTTGTATTTCGTAAAAGTTGTTCCTTTTAAGATTTGTTCTCCTCCATAACGTTCATCATTAAAAAGTGTATGTCCAATATATTTCATATGTGCCCTTATTTGATGTGTCCTTCCTGTTTCCAATTTACAAGAAACGACAGTTACATATCCTAAACGCTCTAAAACTTTATAATGCGTAATAGCTTCTTTTCCTTGATCTCCCTCTGGAAAAACGTGCATCTGTAATCTGTTTTTTGGATGCCTTCCTAAATGACCTTCTATTGTTCCTTCCTCATCCTCTACATTACCCCAAACAATAGCAATATATTCTCTTTCTGATGTCTTATCAAAAAATTGTTTTGCCAAAAATGTCATTGCAGCTTCAGTCTTTGCGACAACCAATAACCCAGAAGTATCTTTATCTATTCTATGCACTAGCCCTGGCCTATCACTTGTATTATTAGGCAAATCCTTACAATGGTGTAGCAAAGCATTAATTAAAGTACCAGAATAATTACCATGTCCTGGGTGTACAACCATACCTGCGGGTTTATTTACAACCATAAGAACATCATCTTCATAAACAACATTTATTGGAATGTCTTCTGCTTGCAACAAAAATTCATATGGTGGATGCGTAAACATCACACGTATATCATCACCTGGTTTTACTTTATAATTTTGCTTTACAACAACATTATTTACCCAAATATGACCATCTTTTGCTGCCTTTTGAATTTGATTTCTTGTAGCATTTTCAATAAAATTCATTAAAAATTTATCTATGCGTAATGGCTCTTGCCCTTTTGTTGCTATTATTTTATGGTGTTCATAAAGTTCTTCTTCATTAGATTCTGACCCAAAATATTCGCTCATAAATATATCTGTTAGCTCTATTAATTAGCGATTACCATTACCACAAATTAACTCTACCTTTGATGTTTTAGGTAGTTTTTTCCCTGGTTTTATATCTTTACCCATATATTTAACACCAAGTACCATATCTTTACCAATATTATCTACATAAGTAACCTTTTGTACATCTAAACCAACTGCACGCAACATAGAAGTCGCATTTCTTTTTGTCTTTTGTACTACGTATGGCACAGATACCTTTTTGTAATCAGATGGGTTAACTGTGAAATATATTTTTCTATTCTTTTTTACTTTATTCCCTGCTGGTGGATTTTGTTCAATAATTGAAAACCTAGGATAATTAGGGTTATAGTTAGCGGAATCCAAAATATGGAATCTAAGCCCTACTTTATCTACTTCATGCTTCATTTGAGAAACTGTCATTTTAGAAAAATCAGGCACCTCTACAAACTCCCCATGGTTAGTTGTTGATTTTAACCATTGTAACACACCAAAAACTAATACTATGGTGGTTAAAAAAGCTAGTCCTAATTGTATTACAAGTGATTTACTTTTTAAGAAGTTGAAAAAATTTCGCATAACTATACTATTATAACGCAAATATATAAAACCCAATGCTTTTTTCTTTAATTTAAAAAAATGATATTTGTTATTACCAATTAAAGACCCTTATTAATTACCATGAAAAAAAATATTGCCATAATTATGGGAGGCTACTCTAAAGAGTATAAAATATCCCTAAAAAGCGGAAACGTTATATACAAACAACTAGATACCAAGAAATTTAACTTGTTTAAAATTCATATTTTAAAAAATAAATGGATTTATGTAAATGACAATGAAGATGAGTTTCCTGTTGATAAAAACGATTTCTCAATTATGACCAATGGAAAAAAAGTAAAATTTGATTGTGTTTTTAATGCAATTCATGGCACACCTGGAGAAGATGGTTATTTACAGGCTTATTTTGAGCTAATTAGCCTACCACAAACTGCCTGCAATTTTTACCAAGCTGCACTTACATTTAACAAAAGAGACTTACTAAGTACATTAAAACCGTATGGCATAAAGTCTGCTGCTTCTTATTATTTAAACAAAGGTGATGTTGTAAATGAAAACGAAATTATAAACACTGTTGGTTTACCGTGTTTTGTAAAAGCAAATAAAGCTGGTAGTAGTTTTGGAATATCTAAAGTTTATAAAAAAGAAGATTTAGTACAAGCTATAGAAAATGCATATGAAGCTGATGATGAAATTATTATTGAAGCTTTTTTAGATGGCACAGAGGTATCTGTTGGTGTTATTACCTACAATGGCAAACCAATTGTTTTACCAATTACTGAAATTACCACAGAAAATGATTTTTTTGATTATGAGGCTAAATACGAAGGTAAATCTCAAGAGATTACCCCAGCCCGTATTTCAAAAGAGCAAGAAGAAAAAGTTAGTTTTATGGCCAAACGTATATACAAAATCCTTAAAATGAAAGGATATTCTAGAAGTGAATTTATTTTTGTTGGTAATGAACCATATATGTTAGAAATGAATACAACACCAGGACTAACAGAAGAAAGTATTTTACCGCAACAAGCAGCCGTTGCAGGAATTTCGCTTTCACAATTATTTGAAAGTGCAATTACTGAAGCTTTAAGATAATTTAGCTAACTTTATATGCTGATTTCTCTAATAGATTGTATAGCAAACTAATTATAAAACATTACGCTAAATGAAACGTGCTATTTTCCCAGGTTCTTTTGATCCTCTTACATTAGGTCATACAGATATTATAAATAGAGGTATAACACTTTTTGATGAAATCATTATTGCCATTGGCATAAATGCCGATAAAAAATATATGTTTACTTTAGAAGAAAGAATGCAGTTTATAAAAAAAGCATATAAAGGCGTATCTAAGATAAAGGTAATGACCTATGAAGGACTAACAGTTGACTTTTGTAAAAAAATAGATGCAAATTTCATACTTCGTGGATTAAGAAACCCTGCTGATTTTGAGTTTGAAAAAGCCATAGCACACACTAATAGAAAGTTATCTGAAATAGAAACCGTATTTCTATTAACCTCATCAGGAAAATCATATATAAGCTCCTCTATTGTTCGTGATGTTATTAGAAACAATGGCGACTACACAGGCTTAGTTCCCCATACTGTTAGGGTAAAATAAAATCTAGAGTTATAAAAAATGAAAAATACAATTTGGCTTTTTTGCATATTATTACTTGCTGCTTGCAGTGAAAACCCAGAAGATAAGGAAAAAGATTTCCAAACTTTTTTTGAAACCAGCAACGGTTTAGAAACACCAACCTACCAAGAGGTAATAAGTTTTTATATTAAATTGGCAAAAGAATTTCCAGAAATAAATGTTCGTACAATAGGTGAAACTGATAGCGGATTTCCATTACACTTAGTCACATACAACCCAGACGGTGACTTTAATTTTAAAAAAATAAACAAAGAAAAAAACGTCATTTTAATAAATAATGGAATACACCCTGGAGAAAGTGACGGTATAGACGCCACAATATTGTTATACAGAGATCTGGCTATAAAAAAAATAAAAACTCCTAAAAATACTGTTTTAGCTACTATCCCAATTTACAATATAGGAGGCGCATTAAATAGAAACTCCAATTCCAGAACCAACCAAAATGGTCCAAAAAATTATGGTTTTAGAGGCAATGCACAAAACTATGACCTCAATAGAGATTTTATTAAAAGTGACACTAAAAATGCTAAAACATTTGCCACAATCTTTCATTTAACAAATCCTGATGTATTTATAGACAATCATGTTAGTAATGGCGCAGATTATCAGTATACATTAACACATTTGTTTACCCAACACAATAAACTGGGTGGTAAACTGGGTAATTATCTACATACAGAGATGATGCCTTCTTTAGAAACGGCATTAGAAAAAATAAATTGGGATATAACACCATATGTCAATGTTTTTAATAGTACTCCTGAAAAAGGGTTTTCCCAATTTATGGACTATCCTAGATATTCCACAGGTTATACTACATTATGGAATACTTTGGGTATGATGGTAGAAACACATATGCTTAAACCTTATAAAAAACGAGTTATGGGGACATATTATCTTCTGCAAAAAATGATTGACATCACTGAAAGAGATGGACAAAAAATAAAAGAATTACGTAATGAAGCTTTTGTAACTCACAAATTAAACGAAACTTATCCATTACACTTTACAATAGATACCACACAAACATCCATTTTAAACTTTAAAGGGTATGAAGCAGATAGAATACCAAGTGAAGTTACGGGCTTACAGCGTTTAAAATATGATAAAACTAGACCATTTACTAGAGAAGTCATCTACAAAAATCATATGAAGGTAACCAACAGTGTTACAATACCTAGCGCATACATCATACCTAAAGGATGGCATAAAATAATGCCTCTTTTAAATGCCAACAACATAGAATACAAAACACTGGAAAAGGATACTATCATTAAAGTAGAATCATACAAAATAGAAAATTACCAAACACGGAAAAATGCTTACGAAGGTCATTACCCACATAACAACACAAAAGTATCCCCTACAATTGAAAACATACAATTCCGCAAAGGTGATTTTTATATATCAACCAATCAAAGAGGTATACGTTACCTATTAGAAACTCTAGAACCAGAAGCAATTGATTCTTTTTTTAATTGGAATTTTTTTGATACTATTTTACAACAAAAAGAAGGTTTTTCTCCGTATGTTTTTGAAGACGTAGCAGCAAAACTATTAAAAAATAATCCAGTGCTTAAAGCAGATTTTGATCAGTTAAAAACTGAAGATGAAAATTTTGCCAACAATTGGTACGCACAGCTAGATTGGTTGCACAAAAAATCTGAGCATTATGAAAAAGCACATTTACAATATCCTGTGTATCGGGTTTTGAAATAAAGGAGATTTAATTGCAGATTTAATCCAATAAATTTTTCCAAAACTGACTGTAAAAATTATCTGTTTTCATTAATTCCCCGTGCGAGCCAAAGACATTGGAATTCCCATTTTCAATAATATAGATTTTGTCTGCCAAATGTTTTAAGGAATGTAATCTGTGTGAAATAAAAACAATGCTCAATTCTTGTTTTAGTTTTTGCAACAAATTCAACACAAAGCTTTCTGTTTTTCTATCCATAGAAGATGTAAATTCATCCAAAAGGAGTAATTGTGGTTTTTTATAAAGTATGCGTATCAATGCTAAAAGTTGTTTTTGACCGCCAGACAAGTTTATGCCCTCTTCTCCCAAAATTGTGGCGTAGCCTTGTGGTAAATCGGAAATAAAAGGTTCAAAACCATAATCTCGGCAAAATTTTACAATATTCTCAGGCTTATCCCCTTTGCCCAATAAAATATTATCTAAAAGTGTACCGTTAAAAATTGTAATTTCTTGCGGAATAACCCCAATAATATTTCTCCAATCTTCTGTATCTAATGATGCTAGATTGGCAGTGTTATTTATGATTATCGTTCCATTTTCAAACGGGTAAAATTTTTGAATTACCTGTCCCAGCGTACTTTTACCACAACCGCTTTCTCCTACAATAGCAATACATTCATTTTTATCCAAACGAAAATTAATATCCTTTAGTAATTGACTACGACCTGCAAAACGAAAAGATAAGTTTTTTACTTCCAAACTATTGAAATTTGATAGCTTGGTTTCCCCATTTTGTTCCTTGTCTATGGAAGTAAACTCAAACATTCTGTTAAAAGCAACTTTAGCCTCGTTTATAGGGATACTAATCAACGCCAAACTTGCAACGGACGGTAACAAACTCCCTGCAATACCTAAAATAGCCATTAACTCTCCTAAAAGCATTGTTTCATTATACACCCTAATCGCCGTAAAAGACAGAATACCAATTAAAAAAAGTACGCTGAACACACCTGAAATCGCAGATAGTCGTACATTGATTTTTCCAAGTAAAAATGCTTTTTCTTGATAATTACCATAAATAAGTTGGTTTATTTGTTTAAAAACACCCTGCCTATTATTGTTTTTAATGGTGGCTATGCCCTGCATAGAGGTTATGTAATTACTTTCGTTAAAAGCATAGCCTTGCATTACTTCTTTTTGGGCATTGATAATACGTTTGTTAAAACTATAAATTAATAAAAAGTAAAACGGCAGACTTACCAATGCTATTAAAGCCGTCTGCCAAGAATAATAAAACAAAAAGCCTAAAGAAACCACAGTCACCAAGGCGTTAATGATAACGCTACTAGCAACCATTGAGATAACTCTTTGCACCCTTTGGGTATCATTTAGTCTTGCTACCAATTCCCCTATTTTACGGGTATCAAAAAATGGTTTGGGAAGATATAACAAGGAAGAATAAAAACTGTCAATAATTCTATTGTTAAAGTCTTTTGTTTGGCGTATTAAAAAATAATCGCGCAAGGCGGTAAACATAACCCGCACCAGTAATAAAAAAGCAACCAAGATAATCCCAGTTATCAATTTTGATAAATCTTTAGATGGTAAAATTTCATCTATTAATTTTTGCGAAAATATGGACATTGCCATTCCTAAAATGGCAATACCCAAGCCTAACAAAACGCTAAAGCTTAATAATTTTTTATCCTCACGTAAAAGGTTTAAAAACCATTCTTTTTTGCTAGATTTTATCTCCGTAGCCTCAACAAAATTCTCGTTAGGCGTGAGCGTTAAACAACTTTTGGATTTCCAAACGGTATCTAATTCTTCTTTTGTATAATGTACAATTCCCTTTGCAGGGTCTCCCATTATAAATTTACCGTCTTTAAACCCATAGCAAACCAAATAATGCTGTAAACGTTCTTCTAGTAGAACGTGTAGAATTAACGGCTCTTTATGATCTATAACCGCTTGTATACCTGCCTCGTTGCCAGCTGCGGTAAAACCAAGACTGTTTGCTGCTTGGTATAGCCCTAATAAGGTTGTCCCTTGTTTTGTTGTACCGCTAAGTTCCCGCAATTTCTCTAGCGAACCACTACCCTCATAAAAATTGATTACTGAGAGTAAGCAAGCTACACCGCAGTCGCTTTGGTCTTGTTGCAATACAAAAGATTTATTGAGTTGTTTTGGGGTCTTTTTTTGAATACTTGGTTTCATATAATAGCTGAGAAAATTTTTAATTAACCTATTTTGTAACAGTGAGAATTACTTATTATTAAAAAGGTTTTCGATACAATTTTATTTGATTTCGACGAGCTTTGCTCGCTACCTTCAATCAAAATACATTTGATTTCAGCAATGCTCAATCTGACAGAAAATCACTCGAACTGATTTTTAGTCTAAAAAATGAAGAATTATTCCAATGTCTTTAAAATAGCAGTTGTTTTTAATTGCCCTTTTTGTTTTTTAACCAATTCTTTATTTACATTATAAATTAGAATGTAAGGAATTGAATTCGCATCAAATTTAGTAGCAAAAGTATCAGTATTATCATATAAGAATTTAACACTATTTGATTTGTTCAAATTGTAATTTTCTGCAAATGCTTTTATGGTAATAATGGGTTCTGCTGAAACAAAAAGAATTTGTACTTCTTTAAAAAGGTGTAGATTTTCTGCAATGTTTTCTGCCTCGTGCTGGCAATAGTCGCATTCGCTATTAAAATAAATAAAGATAGTTGCTTTGTTTTGCTCCAAATTTTTATTCGAGAATTCTGTTTTGTCCAAGTTTTGAAAAAAAAAGTTAGGAACAGTTTGCAAAGTAATTGCAACCTCTTCTTTTTGTTGTATTTTAGTAATAAGTTTATAACCCAAATACCCCAACAATAGTAAAGCAATAATTGGAATAATTATTTTTAATTTTTTCTTCATTTAGATTTTGATTTGTAAATTTCCACAATAATTCCCAATAGCCAACAGCTATTTTAACTCATATTTAAGGTAAAAAACATAATTACCACTACCCAGATAAGCAAGCCAACTCCATAGCTACTGGCAACAATTTTAATGCCTGTATTTTTATCTTTTGCTGTACTCAAAAGTTTGTCTAGCATAAGAGCAAGAAGAATCCAATACACAATTTCAAAGAGATTTACTACTTGCAACGGATATATATACCAAGGCTGTAACCCATCATAGCCTGTAATGCTTAACATAGAAAAAGGATAAAAGAATTGGAGATCTTCTAATGTATAGTCTGTTTTAAAAAAATAGAACCAACTAGTCTTACAGACAATAACAAGTAAAAAGACAAACTCAGCTTTAACAACAACAGCAAAGAGCTTTTTATATTTAATTTCCTTTCCAAAAATAAAGCAGCCTAAATCTAATACGCCCGCTATAATTGAAATTTTTAGCAACAATAATAACGGTGCTATCAAATATCCTAACCATTGCCATTTTTGTTGAAAATTTAAGACCTCTTCTATTTGTTGTTGTGTTAATTGTTGAGCAAGAGATTCTGTTAATAAATTTTCTGTATTCAACAACATTGAAGACACAAAATCAAACAACAATATAATTAAAAACAAACATAAAAAAAAGAAGAAGTTTTGAGTTTTAGACGAAAAAGAATACTAGAAATATTATTTGACATATATCAATTTTTCCTTTCAATTGTTTTTTTTAACAACATAAACAAATAGCAGAAGTAAAAGAAAATAATTAGGTAATTAATAAAATTTGATTTCACACCATAATCATTATTGATATATATTGAATAAGAAGATTTAAAAACCACAATGATTAATATAATATTGAAAAAAAAAATTGAAAATTTATTATACATACTTTTTATACATACTTTAATTTTATTAATAAGCTGGCTCTAAATCTAGAACCAGCTTATAATTAATTATTCTTCATTTCTCAATGAGAAGTTATATAATTTATACATGATAAAATTGGAATAGCTCGCCCAAATAAACGCGCAAAACCATTTACAGAAGGCATGAAGATTGCAGCGCCACATGTTAACCCAGCAATAAAAGCATCATCGACTTCATTTCCACCTCTTATTAATTCCATATTATAATTGTCTATTGTTTTCATATTTTATTTTTAATGATTATCTATCGCTTTCATCACCGTTAAAACATAATGCCAAGCCAAGCAATGCTACTGGACCCAAAACTGCAAATCCGAGTACAGCCGTGGCCATCCCAAGACCACATGTGAATGCAAAAGCGGGGGTAACAGGTTGGCTCCCACCTTGTAGGTTCTCCATCTGATTCAATTCTAATTTTTTATAAAAACATAAATTATTAAGTTAAAACATACCATTACCATAATAAATAGCAATGATTGTCAAATTATTTGACAATCAAACATAAGAAAAATACTCTTAAATAAAAAAATAAATACATTTTTTTTACTTTTTTAATGACATAACAAATACCACTAATGAAGTCAAATACTGTAGAGATAAAACAATGATCATGGTAAATAATTAAATTAGCTGTATGTGTTGTTTTACATAGGCTGCTATATAGTGAAAAATAAGAAGGCGTAATATTATCACCTAAACATATATGATAGCTGATGTATTACACAATTGTATTGCAAGTTTTTTTTCCTATAATTTAGATTAGAATAAATAAAAACTTTTATACTTGCCCGCTAGTTTCCCTAGTAAATATTTCGTATTTTAAGGTATGAAATTATTAGAATTCACAAAGTATTTTCCTGATGAGCAAAGTTGTAAATCAGCTTTTAAATCCTACAGGATAAAACAAGGCATTACTTGTAAAAAGTGTGGTTGCACCTCTCATTATTGGAAACAATATCGCAAGCAATGGGAATGTAAACACCGTACTACTTTGAAAAGTGGAACAGTGATGCACGGTAGTAAATTGCCTTTTCTGTATTGGTTCATTGCTATGCACCTTCTTACCAGTACCAAGAAGTCGTTTTCAGCAAAGGAAGTCCAGCGTCAGTTAGGTCATAAACGCTATGAGCCTATCTGGGCGATGATGCACAAGTTAAGAAGTGTTATGGGACTCAGGGATGATGAGTATATTTTAAAGGAAGAAATAGAACTGGATGAAGGTTTTTTTGAGACTGTCTCTATAACAATGGATAAATCTGAACCATTAAAGCGTTGACGGGGTAGCCAACGTCAAACCACAGTCCTAGTAAGTGTTGAATCTAAAGATGCTGGAGATGACTATGATCCTAAAAAGCATAGTAAGCAGAAAAAGGTAGGATATTTAAAAATGAAAGTTGTGGAATCTTTGAAAAAGAAATGCATAACCGATAAGATCACAAAATCTGTAGAGAAGAACACAAAAATAGTGGCAGACAAGTCTAACAGCTATGTGGATTTAGAAAAGGACTTTGAAATCGAGTCCAAGGTCATCTCCAAAAAGGATCTTGTAAAGGTCTTACCATGGGTACATACTGCTATAAGCAATGCCAAAAGGTTGTTCTTGGATGTGCACCACAGAATAGATGATGACTTTTTACAGAATTATCTCAATGAATTCTGTTATAAATTCAACAGACGTTACTTTGATGACCTATTCGATAGAATGATGATAGCAGCAGTGTCATATAGATGGAATTATCTTGGGGAAACTTACGGATAAGCATTAAAACTTTAATTTCTATCCAAAAGCAGAGTAACTTACTCCTACTCAAACAAAATCCTAATATTTATATAGGAATTCTCTAAAGCCTTAGCTATTTTATCAGGCCCTTTCCACTTTACCTTCTCTATACCTTCATTTTCCTGACCTATAAGCTTTCCTTTATAAGAAGTCTTCATAGCAAACCAATGCACCTCTTTAAGCTTGTATTTACCATTACGCTTAAAAATATGATACGTTGTCTTTAGAATGTTTTCAATTTTTAATCCTTGTACTCCAGTTTCTTCCTCTACTTCTCTAATAGCACACTCCTCAATTGTTTCTCCTTTATCAATTTTACCCTTAGGCAAATCCCATTTATTATTTCTATAAATAAAAAGAACCTTACCATCTTTGTTCGTCACAACACCCCCACCAGCTACAACAATTGGTATTTTTTTAGAGAATTTTTTTAGAATTTCCTCTTTATTAGGATGGTATATGTAAGCTTTAGGCAATTTATTTTTAGACAAGGCCTTGATAGCCTCGTTAATTGCTTGCTCATTTAACAAAAAATATTTGTTATCTGCAATGTCCGAGAGTTTATTTGTTAAAATCAAGGGCAATTCATTCACAAAAACTTTATACATTTGTGCTATGGTTTTAAATAAAGATACTGCTAAAAAAACAGCCGAACTTTTATTGCAAATTAATGCAATAAAGTTGAAACCAGAAAATCCTTTTATATGGGCTTCTGGATGGAAATCTCCAATTTACTGTGATAACAGAATTATTCTCTCATATCCAATGATTCGCAACTATGTAAGAGAAGAATTGGGTAAGCAAGTAGAAGAGTTATACGGCAAACCTGACGTTATTGCTGGTGTTGCTACTGGTGCTATAGGTATTGGTATGCTTGTTGCAGAATATTTAGGTCTGCCTTTTATATATGTTAGACCAGAACCTAAATCGCATGGTAGACAAAATCAAATTGAAGGACAACTATCTTTTAATCAAAATGTTGTAGTTATAGAAGACTTAATTAGCACAGGAAAAAGTAGTTTAAACGCTGTAAAGGCACTTAAAGAAGCAGGTGCCAATGTTAAGGGAATGGTTGCTATTTTTACGTATGGTTTTACTATTGCTGATGAAAATTTTAAAAGTGAAAATTTACAATTACATACATTAAGTGATTATACTAATTTAATACAACAAGCATCAGACACTAATTACATAAAAGAAGATCAATTAAACACTTTGTTGCAATGGAAAAGCAACCCATCTATCTGGAAACCTTAATATTATGCACATAGAATCATCAAAAAAACTAGTAGCAAAAAGTAATAAAGAAGTTTTTAATTTTTTAATTGATATTAAAAATTTTGAAAAGCTAATGCCAGAAAATATAAGTAAGTTTGAGGTATTAAGTGATCAAAAATTTCTATTTGCTTTAAAAGGAATGCCAGAAATTATGTTAAAGTTAAAGGAACAATATCCTAATGATAAAATAATACTAGGAGCCGCAAGTGACAAACTTCCATTTACTTTAACAGCAGATATTAATGCAATATCTGACAATGAAAGTGAAGTAACTCTTAGCTTTGAAGGTGAATTTAATGCAATGATGGCAATGATGGTAAAATCTCCAATTACAAAATTTATGGAAACTCTATCTGAAAACTTAGAAAACATTTAGTATAACAAACGTATTTCTTTTAAATCAAATTCTTTTAAAAGATTATCCTCTAGCATAACAAT
This sequence comes from uncultured Cellulophaga sp., assembly GCA_947491225.1. GTDB lineage: Bacteria > Bacteroidota > Bacteroidia > Flavobacteriales > Flavobacteriaceae > Cellulophaga. The sequence goes on along the minus strand of CANLIE010000014.1, from coordinate 44,733 downwards.
AAGTTTTCCACTAGAGGAAATACCTTGTATAAATCCCATAAAAAACTCATCATTACTATTTTTAAAGGTAGATGGTTTGTGACGTCTAAACAATACTTCTTCATACTGCTTAGCTAAACTACCATTCTGTAAAAAATCTATAACTACGCATTTTTTAAGGCTTTCTAGAATAAGGTTTAAAACTTCATCTAAGTTAAATGTTACTCCTTTTAATAGTTTCAAGGAAGACACATTAGGAAGATTCGTAAATGAAACTTGATTAACGTTAAGCCCAATTCCAATAATTGACGACTGTATTTTTCTGCCAGATAAGATATTTTCTATTAGAATTCCACATATTTTGGAATTAGCTGACAAAATGTCATTTGGCCACTTTACAGACAATCCTTGAATACCAAGGCCACTTAAAGCCTTATAAATAGCCAATGACACACACATATTTAATCTAAACTGATCTTTAACCTCTAGGTAATTATTTTTACATAAAACACTAAAAGTCAAATTTTTACCATATTCAGACAACCATTCGGCGCCCATTTGACCCCGACCCTTCAATTGTTTTTCCGCAACAACTACAGTAAAATTTTCTATATTTTCCTCCAACAACAATCGCTTTAAATGTTCGTTTGTAGAGTTGGTGGCATTAAGTTTGATTATCTGCATAAGTAGTTTATTTCAATATAATGTAATCTTATGTTAAAAACTATAGTTAAAAAAACAAAAAAACAATAACTTTGTACAATATAAAATTTTTGAATGCAAAAAAAGAAAGCTAGTGCAGATGAGCTAATTGCTTTAATTTTACAAGGAATAGAAGAAGTTAAAGGACACGATATAAATTTACTAGATCTTAGGGATATAGAAAACACAGTATGTGACTATTTTATAGTATGTAACGGTACTTCCAATACACATGTAAGTGCAATTGTAAATTCAATCCAAAAAACAGTAAGTAAAGCCATACAAGACAAGCCATGGCATATAGAAGGATTAGATAACTCGGAATGGGTTTTATTAGACTACGTTAACATTGTAGTTCACGTCTTCCAAAAACAAATAAGGGATTTTTATGACATAGAAGGTCTTTGGGGAGATGCTAAGGTAACAGCAATAGAAAGTAGTTATAACCAGTAAAAAATAAAAATGGCAAAAGACAATAATACAAAACCTACTAAACCAAAATTTAACTCTTGGTGGATATATGGAATCTTAGTAGCATTAATAATTGGGTTTCAGTTTTTAAATAGTGATGGCTTATCCACTACAAGTAAAAGAACAACATCAGATTTATTAGAGTACGTTAAAAATGGTGATGTAAAAAAAGTAATGATTATATCTAATGCAGGATATGCAAAAGTTTACTTAACACCAGAAGCATTAGCTAAGGAAGAGCATAAGGCTGTTTCTAAACCTAGTTTTTCTCTAAACCCAGGACAAACGCCTAGCTATATTGTTAACTATGCATCTACTGATATATTTGTAAATAATATTCAAGAAGCTGTAAAAGAAAACAATGTAGATACCGTAATAGATAGTGAAAAAGAATCCAATACTTTTGAAAACCTTTTATTTACATTATTACCATTTATATTAATTATAGGCATTTGGATTTTTATGATGCGCAGGATGTCTGGTGGTGCTGGCGGTGGCGCTGGCGGACAAATATTCAATATTGGAAAATCCAAAGCAAAACTTTTTGATGAAAAAACGGATACGCGTACCTCTTTTAAAGATGTTGCAGGTTTAGAAGGAGCTAAAGAAGAAGTAGAGGAAATTGTTGAATTTCTTAGAAACCCTGAAAAATATACTTCTTTAGGAGGTAAAATACCTAAAGGAGCATTATTGGTAGGGCCTCCAGGTACAGGTAAAACTTTACTTGCAAAAGCTGTTGCTGGTGAAGCTAAAGTTCCTTTCTTTTCCTTATCTGGATCAGATTTTGTTGAAATGTTTGTTGGCGTTGGTGCTTCTAGGGTACGTGATTTATTTAAACAAGCCAAAGATAAGTCTCCAGCAATTATATTTATAGATGAGATTGATGCCATTGGTAGAGCTCGTGGAAAAAACAATATAACTGGCTCTAATGATGAAAGAGAAAATACACTTAACCAATTACTAACAGAAATGGATGGTTTTGGAACCAATACAAATGTTATTGTTTTGGCAGCCACTAACCGTGCAGATGTTTTAGATAAAGCATTAATGAGAGCTGGAAGGTTTGACAGGCAAATATACGTAGACCTACCAGACATTAGAGAACGTAGAGAAATTTTTGAAGTTCATGTTAAACCACTTAAAACTGCTGAAACACTTGACTTAGATTTCTTAGCAAAACAGACTCCTGGTTTTTCTGGTGCAGATATCGCAAATGTTTGTAATGAAGCAGCTCTAATTGCGGCTCGTAAAGAAAAGAAGGCGGTTAACAAACAAGATTTCTTAGATGCAGTAGATAGGATTGTTGGTGGTTTAGAAAAGAAAAACAAAATAATTACTCCTGACGAGAAAAAAACCATAGCCTTCCATGAAGCTGGCCATGCAACTGTAAGCTGGATGCTTGAACATGCTGCACCACTAGTAAAGGTAACCATTGTGCCTAGAGGACAATCTTTAGGAGCAGCTTGGTATTTACCAGAAGAACGTTTAATTGTTCGTCCACAACAAATGCAAGATGAAATGTGTGCAACATTAGGTGGGCGTGCTGCAGAGAAAGTAATCTTCAACCAAATTTCAACTGGAGCTTTAAGTGACTTAGAAAAAGTGACCAAACAAGCAAGAGCTATGGTAACCATATATGGCTTAAATAATAAAATAGGTAACCTTACATACTATGATTCCTCAGGGCAAAATGAGTATGGGTTCTCTAAACCATATAGTGAAGAAACAGCACGTACAATTGATGAAGAAATTTCTAGCATAATTGAAGAACAATATAAAAGAGCTGTAGAGCTTTTAGAAAAAAACAAAGATAAACTTACTGAGTTAGCTGAACGTTTATTGGAAAAAGAAGTTATCTTTAAAGATGATTTAGAAAAGATTTTTGGAAAAAGACTTTTTGAAAAGGATATAGCTGAAGAAATAGAGGAAGCAAAAAAAGAAGCTCCAAATTCTGAAGAAGGATAAAAAATAATTTTTAAAGTTTTAAATGAGCATATTTGGTAAACTTTTTGGAGGAGGTAAAAAAAAGAGTTCTCATATACCCGAAAAAAATCGTGGTGTTCATATGCCAGAACTTAATTTGCCAATAGACGAAAAGTTTACCATTTATTTTAAAAAGAATGGTGGTAAGTTTTTGTACTGCGATTCTTTTGAAGAAGTTTCTTTTGCACTAAAAAACATTGTTGAAGAAAACAATTGGAAAGACTGTTCTTTTTTTTCAATAGACCATAAACTAGAAGAAAAATTTTCTAAACATATTAAGTTTTCAAAATCTATTCAAAAAAGTACTGTCTTTTTTACCACCTGTGAGCACCTTATAGCTCAAAACGGATCCATACTTATTTCATCCAATCAATTAAAGGAAAAAAAGATGAATGAGTTACCAGACAATTTTATAGTTTATGCCACTACAAGCCAATTAACCTCATCATTAGGTGATGGGCTAAAAAGCATAAAAAAGAAATATCAAGGAAGTATTCCAGCAAACATAACTACCATAAAACATTTTCGATCTAATATAAAAGAAGAAGATTTTTTGTCTTATGGTAGCACCTCTAAAAACTTATATCTTATCTTGATGGAAGATTTATAAGTATGAAAGAAATTTTTAAAAGATCTATCACTGGCGTTATTTATGTAGTGCTTTTATTATCAGCTGTATTTTTAAATTCGGATGCGTTCGATTTTTTATTTATGGCATTTGGCTTAGCATGCTTGTTTGAATATAAACGCATTGTTAAACTTAAAGGTTATTATATTTTTGTTGCCTATTTAGCGCTTTGGTGGAGCTATATTTATCTTATTGAAGATGAGTGGATTATTAACTCCCTATTAATTCTTACACTTATAACAAATATATTCTTATTATTATTTTTGTTTTTAAAAAGAGAATACATTTTTAATCCTATTGAAAAATTCCTAATTGGTCTTTTTTTTCTTGGTGGTGGTTGTATTTTTTTAACTATGATTCCATATAGAAGTGGTGGTTTTGAAAAAATTTTAATAATGGGGATATTTATATTAATTTGGGTAAATGATAGTTTTGCATATTTTGTTGGAAAAAGTATTGGACACACTAAATTGTTTCCTTCTGTATCCCCAAAAAAAACAATAGAAGGATCTTTAGGTGGCTTATTTTTTTCCTTAATTGCAGCATATATTATTTCTAAATACGAAACAAACCTAACTATAATACAATGGCTAATATTAGCTACAGTTGTAGTCATAACTGGAAATTTAGGTGACTTAATAGAATCTAAATTTAAAAGAAAAGCCAATGTAAAAGACAGTGGCGCTATATTACCAGGACACGGTGGTATTTGGGATAGACTAGATAGCCTTGTGTTTGCTGCTCCATTTGCATTTTTAACTTTAATTATATTTTCTTATGTTTCATAAAGAGGGACAAAAAATCATAACTATTACATTTATATTAATCATTGCTATTGTTTTATTATCTGAACAATTTATTAACATAAACTGGTTAAAATGGATATTACAAGTAGGCGCTTTGGTATTTTTAATACTTATTTTACAATTTTTTAGAAATCCTACTAGGAAGACTATAAAAAGTTTTAATGATATTTTAGCACCTGTAGATGGAAAAGTTGTTGTAATTGAAGAGGTAGAAGAAACAGAATACTTTAAAGGTAAACGAAAACAAGTCTCTATTTTTATGTCTCCCATTAATGTACATGTAACAAGATATGCAGCTAGTGGAGTAATAAAATACTCAAAATACCATCCCGGAAAATATTTAGTTGCATGGCACCCCAAAGCAAGTACTGAAAACGAACGCACAACTGTGGTCATAAACACTCCTAAATTTGGGGATATCTTATATAGACAAATTGCTGGCGCCTTAGCCAAGCGAATTGTAAATTACGCAGAGGTTGGCGACAATGTTCAACAAGGAGATGATGCAGGCTTCATTAAATTTGGATCTAGGGTAGATTTATACTTACCACTAGATAGCACTATAACTGTAAAACTTAACCAAAAAGTAGTTGGAGCTAAAACCTGTATTGCAACAATGCCAAGCTCTAATGAAAGATGATAAACTGCATATAAAATTTTTGGAGTCTGTGAATTTTGTTAATAAATACACAGATCCACTTCCAGCAGATTTACTTTTAAAACTCTATGCTTATTATCGTATAGCACACAAAAACTTTGATAACCCTGGTAGTAAAACACCACTTATTAATGCTTTTAAAGCAAATGCTTTAATTCAAGCTAAAAATCAGGGACCAAAACAAGCTATGAAAAATTATATAGAATTGGTCAATAAAGAAATAAGAAATAAGTAAAATTACCTTCTTTGCTCTTTACTTTTAACACATACAATACAAGGAATTATAATAAATAAAAAAAGCTATTCTAAATTAGAGTAGCTTTTTACTTTATGTATGTATTATTAAAAAGATTATTGTAATCCTCTTAGACTTTTTTCCAATGTTTCTATTTTAGCTTCTGCATCAGCTTGTTTGTTACGTTCTATTTCTATTACCTTATCTGGAGCATTGCTTACAAAACGCTCATTACTTAATTTTTTTTGTACAGAAATTAAAAAACCTTTGGTGTATTTTAACTCCTCTTCTATTTTTTTTATCTCAGCCTCTATATCAATAGCGCCAACCATTGGAATAAAATACTCATTAGATTTAACTCTAAAGGAAAGAGCACTGTCTAAAGCCACATCTGTGTAAGAAATTGAAGAAACGTTAGTCAGCTTAGAGATAATTACATCCCAGTCCTTAGAAACACTCTCTGTATCTAACACAGATAACTCTAAAGCTTCTTTCATAGGAATATTTTTCTCTTTTCTTATATTTCTAATTCCTGAAATAACCTCAGCAGCAAAATCAAAATTAGAAATAATGGCTTCATCTACTTTTTGTTGTATTGGCCATTGTGCAATAACCAAAGCTTGCTCTGGAGTACGGTCTGTAATATGCTGCCATACTTCTTCTGTTAAGAATGGCATAAATGGATGTAATAATTTTAAATTCTCTTCAAAAACAGAAATTAAGGCATTGTATGTTGTTCTATCTATTGGCTGTTGGTATGCTGGCTTTACTATTTCTAGCAACCAAGAGCTATAATCATCCCAAACCAATTTATAAATAGACATTAAAGCATCTGAAATACGGTATTTACTAAAATGATCTTCAATCTCTACTAATGTTTTATTAAACTTAGCATTATACCACTCTAATCCAACTTTAGAAGCTTCTGGTTGTGATAAGTCAGCAATTTCCCAACCTTTTATTAATCTAAAGCCATTCCATATTTTATTAGCAAAGTTTTTTCCTTGCTGACAAAGAGCTTCATCAAACATTAAATCGTTACCAGCAGCAGAACTTAATAAAAGCCCTACTCTAACACCATCTGCTCCATACTCTTCAATTAATTTTAATGCATCTGGGGAATTACCTAAAGATTTAGACATTTTACGTCTTTGTTTATCCCTAACTAAACCGGTTAAATAAACATTCTCAAAAGGTTTTTGATTTTTATATTCGTACCCAGCAACTATCATACGGGCAACCCAGAAAAATAAAATGTCTGGACCTGTAACTAAATCATTGGTTGGGTAATAATATTTAATTTCTTCGTTTTCTGGTTCTAGAATACCATTAAAAACACTCATTGGCCACAACCAAGAAGAGAACCAAGTATCCAATGCATCTTCATCTTGACGAAGGTCTTCCATTTTTAAGGTAGTGTTTCCTGATTTTTCTTGAGCTAATTTTAAAGCATTTTCTTTGTTTTCTGCTACAACAAAATCATCAGCACCATCACCAAAATAATAAGCAGGTATTTGTTGTCCCCACCATAATTGACGAGAAATATTCCAATCACGGATATTTTCCATCCAGTGACGGTATGTGTTTTCAAACTTTTTAGGAAACAATTTAACCTCAGCATTCTCACCAAGAACAGCTTCTATGGCTGGCTTAGCCAACTCTTCCATCTTTAAAAACCACTGATCTGATAATCTTGGTTCTATAACTGCCTTAGTACGCTCTGATGTACCAACTTTATTTAAATGTTGTTCCGTCTTAATTAAAAAACCTTTTTCCTCTAACTCTTTAGAAATTTCTTTACGCACAAGAAATCTATCTTTACCTTGATAGTGTAAACCAAAACTATTTAAGCTTGCATCTGCATTAAATATGTCTATAACATCTAGGTTATGTTTATCTCCAAGATTTTTATCATTTACATCATGTGCTGGTGTAACTTTTAAACATCCTGTACCAAACTCAATATCTACATACTCATCTTCTATAATAGGTATAACTCTATTTGCTATAGGCACTATTGCTTTTTTACCTTTTAAATGTGTAAAACGTTCATCATTAGGGTTTATACATATTGCAGTATCTCCAAAAATAGTTTCAGGGCGAGTGGTTGCAATGGTTAATGTATCATTAGAACCTTCTATTTTATATTTTATATAATAAAGGTTTCCTTGTTTTTCTTCATATATTACCTCTTCGTCAGACAAAGTAGTTTGTGCCTCTGGATCCCAGTTTACCATACGGTAACCTCTGTATATTTTACCCTTATTATAAAGATCTACAAATACTTTTATTACAGATTTAGACATATGGTCATCCATTGTAAAAGAAGTACGCTCCCAGTCACAAGAACAGCCTAATTTTTTAAGCTGATCTAAAATAACACCTCCGTAATCTTCTGTCCAATCCCAAGCGTGTTTTAAAAACTCTTCTCTAGATAAATCTGCTTTATTTATACCTTGTTCTTTTAACTTTGCAACGACTTTTGCTTCGGTAGCAATAGATGCGTGGTCTGTACCTGGAACCCAACAAGCATTTTTACCTTGCAAACGGGCTCTACGTATTAAAACATCTTGTATTGTATTATTTAACATATGTCCCATATGTAAAACTCCAGTAACATTTGGCGGTGGAATTACAATAGTATAGGGCTCTCTATCATCTGGAGTAGAATGAAAATATTTATGCTCTAACCAATAGTTATACCAACGGTTTTCAGAATTTTGTGAATTGTATTTAGATGCTATTTCCATTCTTTTGGTATAATTTTTGCTTAACTGTTAATAAATACTTTTATTTAGATGATAAAATCCGCAAAATTAGAGAAAATTAAGGGATATTTTAAGTACATTGAATACGAAACAAAAATAAGTAACGTTATCACATAACACAAAGAATTTTATAGGTTGAATTGAAAATTGTATATTTGACTTTAATCAAAACCCAAAATGATGAAAAAAATAGTATTAATATTATTTGTAAGCCTACTTGCATTTAACCTGAATGCTCAAGAAAAGAAGGCTAAAATTGAATTTAAAACTGAAACTGTAGATTATGGTAAAGTTGAAAGAGGAAGCAATGGCGTTAGAATTTTTGAATTTACTAATACAGGCAATGCCCCTTTAATAATAAGCAAGGTAAACTCTAGCTGTGGCTGCACAATACCTAAAAAGCCAGAAGAACCTATAATGCCTGGCAAAACTGGTATTATTGAAGTAAAGTATGACACTAAAAGACCCGTTGGTCCAATTAGAAAAGCAATAACTGTTATATCTAATGCTGAAACACCTACTAAAGTTTTAAAAATAAAAGGTGAGCTTATAGAGGCTAAAGTAGCAATACAATAATAAATAATATATTATTATATATTTAAAGCGCTCCCTGATGGAGCGCTTTTTATTTAAAATATTTTTTTGATTCTGAGGTTAAACAATAACCTTTCCCCTCTTCTCTCTATCAATATACTAACTTTCTTACCAGGCACATCATCTACCATAAGAGTAAGTTCTTGTAGTTTATAATTATGTGCATCTTTTTTGTTGACAGCTAAAATAACATCACCTACCTTTAACCCTGCTAATTTTGCAGGACTATCATCCCTTATGTCTGAAATTACAATTTGAGGCACTAAACTAATTACTATTTCATTATCAAAATGAACTGTATTATTCGTGGAGATCATTTTTTTATTATAAATCCCTAGCGTTTTTTCTTTATCCACAGCCTTCTCACCAACATAACGCATACCACTATGCTGCAATCCTATACCACTAGTATTAAACCAAAAGGGTTTTTTATAATTGCTATTCCTTTTTAAACTAATTTTCTCATTTGGATAATCAATAACCCAATTAAACCTTTTTAATACCTCCCCTCCTATACTTCCATTTCTAGCACCCATTTTTTTTAACCCTTTTATTGAAGAGCTATCTGGAAATGCTGTTTTGGTATTTTTAATTTTATACATACCTAAGTTTAACTGATTTATTTTTGTACGACGCCCATATATATTCCCACTTAGTCCTTTACCCAAAAAATCACTAAAATTTAAATTAGGCACAGCAATTCCTGCCTCTTCATTTTCAAAGAGCCAAACGGCATCACTACTTCCTGTGTCTAACAATAATTTTACAGGTATTTCTTTATCCTCATTTATAATTGCTTTAGCTGTTACATATGCCTTCTTATTTGTAACCTTAAATTTAAGTGTTTCAATATTTTTTCCTGATTTATATTTGTATCTATCAGGATTATATACTTTTAAGAATTTAGACCCATAATTAACCTCAACAATAAAATTTTTAAAGAAATCATAACCAATAATACCGTGCACTGGAATTCCTAACTTAGGAGAGAAATTTAGCTCTTTATCCAATACAACATAAATTTGTTGGCTATTGTTTTTTATCGACTTTAGTTCAAAAACATTATCCATAGAGCTCAATGCTTTTACAGATTCCCCTTCTCCTAAACCTTTCAGTTTTATTTCCGAAACATTTTTCAAATCAATAGAGTCTTGAGACAAATTAAACAATATGGGCTTGCTTACTCCAGAATCCAGAATAAATGAAAGTGCAGTTCCATTAACTTTTACAGGAACAACAATAAGATTATTTATAAGCTTAAAACTTATTTTTTCATACCTTTTTACTTCTGGCAACTCAAAAGTTTGCGCTCCAGAGATAAGCGGGAAAAGCAATATAACAAACAAGATTCTCTTTATCATCAAATTTATTTATTGGGGGCAATCTCTTAAAGTTACAAAAAAAATCATAAACACCTTAAAAAACAGTATTAAACCCATAAAAAATAAGTCATTATGAGTTGTTTTCTACACTAGTATTTCTCATTTTTGTCAAAACATTTTTTTATGCCATCAATTTCAACAAAAGGGCTAGCAATGCCTGAGTCACCAATTCGTAAGTTGGTACCATATGCAGAAAACGCAAAAAAAAAGGGAATCAGCGTCATTCACCTAAACATAGGTCAACCAGATATTAAAACCCCTAAAGTAGCATTAGATGCTGTTAAAAACAATTCCTTAGAAGTTATAGCCTATAGCAGAACTGAAGGTTCTGAAATTTACAGAGAAAAAATAGCTGCTTACTATAAAAAACAACAAATAGAGGTTACCGCACAAGAAATAATTGTAACTACAGGTGGGTCTGAAGCTTTGTCTTTTGTAATGGGTAGTATTGCAGACGCAGAAGACGAAATAATAATACCAGAACCATTTTATGCTAACTACAATGGTTTTGCTACTGCTGCTGGTGTAAATGTAGTTCCTGTTGTATCAAGGATTGAAGATAACTTTGCCCTTCCCCCAATTGAAGAATTCGAAAAGTTGATTACGCCAAAAACTAAAGCAATTCTAATATGTAACCCTGGCAATCCAACTGGATATTTATACAGCAAAGAAGAGATAAAAAAGTTAGCTAGCATTGTTAAAAAACATAACTTGTTCTTAATCGCTGATGAAGTATACAGGGAGTTTACTTATGATGGTAAAGAGCATTATTCCATTTTGCAAGAAAAAGGGATAGAAGAACACGCAATCATTGTAGACTCTGTATCTAAACGATATAGTATGTGTGGAGCTCGCATAGGCTGTCTTGTCTCAAAAAACAAAGAAGTCATACAAACTGCACTTAAATTTGCACAAGCACGATTATCTCCACCAACCTATGCTCAAATTGCCAGCGAAGCAGCTTTAGAAACACCGGCCAGTTATTTTACAGATGTAATTGAAGAATATGTAGAAAGAAGAAATATTCTAATTTCTGAACTAGAGAAAGTTAATGGAGTTCGTGTTGCCAAACCTCAAGGAGCTTTTTATTGTATTGTAGAATTACCAGTGAAAGATGCTGATAAATTTGCTCAATGGCTCTTAGAAGATTTTAGTATAAATAGAGAAACCGTTATGGTTGCACCAGCTGCTGGATTCTATGCGACAGAAGGCTTAGGTAAAAATCAAATTCGCATTGCTTATGTTCTAGACAAAGAAAGTCTAACTAGAGCAGTTAAAATATTAAAAGAAGCATTAGCAGTATATAAAGATTAATGAAAATTCTTAAAAACATATCATTAAAAAACTATAATACATTTGGAATTGACGTTAAAGCCAAATTCTTTTGCGAAGTAAATACTTTAAAAGAGCTTAAGTATGTTTTTAACTTAAATGAATATTCAAATAGATTTATTATTAGTGGCGGTAGTAATATATTATTTACCAGTGATATTGATGCTCTTGTAATTCACATTAATATCAAGGGAAAAGAAATCATAAAGGAAGATGATGATTTCATTTGGCTTAAGGTTATGGCGGGTGAAAATTGGCATGAACTTGTTTTATGGTGCGTAAATAATGAGTATGGAGGATTAGAAAATATGTCGCTAATTCCTGGAAATGTGGGTACTGCTCCTATTCAAAATATTGGTGCGTATGGTGTAGAACTAAAAGATAATTTTGTTAGTTGTAAAGCTTTGCATACACTTAGTGGAGAGTTACACAATTTTACCAAAGAAGATTGTAAATTTAACTATAGAGATTCCTTTTTTAAAAATGAGGGAAAAAACAAATTTATAATTACCTCTATAGTTTTAAAATTGTCCAAAAAAAATCATTTACTTAAAATATCTTATGGTTCAATAGAATCTGAGCTCGCAAAAAACAAAATAAATCAACCAACCATCAAAGATATTTCTAATGCAGTAATTACAATTAGAAAAAGTAAACTTCCAGACCCTAAGCAATTGGGTAATAGTGGGAGTTTCTTTAAAAATCCAATAGTTGACAAATTAGTTTTTGATAAATTCATTGAAAAAAACCCAGCCGCACCATTTTATAAACTATCAGACGCCACTTACAAAATACCTGCAGGTTGGCTCATAGAGCAATGTGGATTTAAAGGAAAAAGAGATGGTGATGCCGGCGTACATATAAACCAAGCACTTGTACTAGTAAACTATGGTAATGCTACAGGAAAAGAAATTTTGGAGCTATCAAGAAAAATACAAAAATCTGTATTAGATAATTTTAACATTAATATACAAGCAGAAGTTAACATCATAAAATAACCCCTGCAATTAAAATTACAGGGGCTATACCAAACCAAACTAACCAAAAATAAGTGGCAATAACCAGTTGCACACTTAACTTATAAATATTTTTATAAACGCAATCATTTTTGTAATCTTGTGTTTTGTCTATATACGTTAGAAAAAGTATATTGGATGCCACAGCTTAAAAAAATATGAAAATATCGTGACAAGAACATATGAGTACACTTCTTGAGAAACATATTGTAGAGTTACTACAAGATCGTAATGAAAAAGCTATTTCATTATTATATGATCACTATGGTGACACATTGTTTGGAGTAGCAAACAAAGTAGTCAGAGATGAAGATTTAGCTCAGGATGTCTTACAAGAAAGTTTTGTTAAAATATGGAAAAAAGCAGACACTTATGACTCTTCCAAAGCAAAATTATTCACTTGGCTATTTAGAATTACGCGCAATACTGCTATAGATAAATTAAGAAGTACTAACACAAAGACAGATAGAGAAATCCAAATGGATGTTTCTGACGTATATAATTTAGGTACGGAAAGCACAAAACCAGAATTAATGGATGTTAAGGACAATTTACACAAGCTAGAGTCCAAATATCAAATTGTACTGGAAGCCTTGTTTTTTGAAGGAATGACCCAACAAGAGGCTAGTGAAGAATTGAATATCCCTTTAGGAACCATAAAGTCTAGGTTAAAAATAGGACTTAGGGAACTAAAGAAAATTTACGGAGCAATTGCTATGTTTTTCTTTTTAATATTTTTGATATGACTGATAAAATAAAACAATTTTTAGAAACAGATCTTTTAGAAAAGTATCTTTTAGACAACACAACTCAGGAAGAATCCCTAAGAGTAGAACGGTATATTGCAATATACCCAGAAGTTAGTACAGTTTACGACGAACTGCAAGATAACTTAGAAGCATTTGCAAAACTCCATGCGATGGAAACTCCTGATGGTTTAAAAAATAAAATTCTAAATAAAGTTAAGGCAGAAAATAAAGAACAAAGTAAGTTTTATAAATATATTGCTGCTGCTTGCTGTGTTGCTTTTCTTTTTGCCACAGCTTCTTTTTTCTTTTGGAACCAAAACAAATCACTTAAAGAAGAGAATACGATTGTCAACAATAAAATGAAGACTATTGAGGATAATATGAAACAACAATTGGAAGATGTTAGAAATCAATTTATTGTTCTAAATAATCCAAGAACAAAAAAGTACAGTGTTAAAGGAAACCTTAAAGCCAAAGAATTAAAAGCTGTAGCATACATAAATCCTGTAAAAAAACTATCATATATAAATGTTAGGAATATACCTAACCTACCAGAAAATCAATGTTTACAAATGTGGGCTGAAGTAGATGGAAAGATGATTAATATAGGAATTATTAATGACATAAACGATAAAAACAAGTTAATGGCACTACCCTATGGAGAGAATGCAGTTGGTTACATTACAATTGAACCCAAAGGAGGTAATAAAAGTCCAACAATAGAAAATATTGTTGCCAACATCAGCTATTGCAATTAACAATAATGCTTACCAATTAAATCATTATTTGCTATCTTTGTAAAAAATATAGATATGTTACTATTCTTTTTAACTATAGGTATTCTAGCTATTGCTTTTGCAGGTATTGCAATTAAAATATGGGCAAAAAAAGATGGGAAATTTGCAGGCACTTGCGCTAGTCAAAGTCCTTTCCTTAATAAAGATGGTGAGGCTTGTGGTATGTGCGGCAAACTCCCCGAAGAACAAGATTGTAAAATGGAAGCTACAACAGAAATATAATAGGCAAAATAAAATTTGCCTTTTTTTATGAAAATATCTGAAGAAGAACTTCTAATTATTTTAGAAAAAGCTAAAGCAGGCAAGCAAATTGCTTTTAGTATGCTACTAGATGCTTTTTGGAATGATGTTTATGGCTTTTTACTTGTTAGGACAGAAAATGAGAACGACGCTGAGGATATTACCATACAAACTTTTTCCAAAGCTTTTGACAAGATAGATTCTTATAACTCTAATTTTAATTTTAAAACTTGGTTAATTACAATTGCCAAAAATCTACATATAGATTTATTTAGAAAACGTAAAAGGAATATATTAGAAAATATAAATTATGGTAATGATGCCGTAAAAAAAGTATTAGATGATACACCCAGTATTGAAGACATATTAATCACAGAACAAAATTTAGCAACTCTTTTACAAGACATTAAAAAATTAAAACCTAATTATCAAAAAATAATAAATCTTAGGTATTTTAATGAACTTAGTTATGCTGAAATTTCAAAAGAGTTAAATGAACCAATTAGCAATGTAAAAGTTAAACTACTACGCGCTAAAAAATTACTCTCAGGAATTATAAAAACTAAAGACAAATCTTGATCCTTTCTCTCTAATTCATACACTATTTTGTTCGTATATTTGTACAAAATATTTTTATGAGTACTAATACCGTAGAAAACGTCCATCCACCAAAAGGAAAACCAAAATGGTTACGTGTAAAACTACCAACTGGCAAGAAGTACACTCAGCTAAGAGGTCTGGTTGACAAATACAATTTAAATACAATTTGCACATCTGGAAGCTGTCCTAATATGGGAGAGTGTTGGGGAGAAGGTACTGCTACTTTTATGATACTTGGTAATGTATGCACAAGATCATGTGGCTTTTGTGGTGTAAAAACTGGAAGACCTGAAAACGTAGATTGGGAAGAACCAGAAAAGGTGGCACGCTCTATTAAAATAATGAGTATTAAACATGCTGTAATTACATCTGTAGACAGGGATGACCTTAAAGATATGGGATCCATAATATGGTCAGAAACCGTTAAAGCAATAAGAAGAATGAATCCAGAAACAACCCTAGAAACATTAATTCCTGATTTTCAAGGGATAAGTACTCATTTAGATAGAATCATTACCGTTGCTCCTGAAGTAGTTTCTCATAATATGGAGACTGTAAAGAGGCTTACTAGAGAAGTACGCATACAAGCAAAATATGAAAGAAGCCTAGATGTATTACGCTACTTAAAAGATAATGGAGCCAGAAGAACTAAATCTGGAATAATGCTTGGTTTAGGCGAGCAAGAAGAGGAAGTTATACAAACAATGGAAGACTTAAGAAAAGCTAATGTAGACATCGTTACAATTGGGCAATATCTTCAACCTTCAAAAAAACATCTCCCTGTTAAACAATTTATTTTACCAGATCAATTTAAAAAGTATGAAGATTTAGGTTTAGAAATGGGCTTTAGACATGTAGAAAGTGGTGCACTAGTCCGATCATCATACAAAGCACATAAACATATTAACTAAACAGATAAGCTTTATTAATATATATACAGTTTATTGGTATATTAACTTATTTAAGCATTATTTTTTCGTATTAAAATGAAAAAAATAAATATAGGCATAAACGGTTTTGGTAGAATTGGTCGTACACTTTTTAGACTATTACAGCAATACCCCCACATAAATGTAGTTGCTATTAATGATTTGGCAAATGCGCAAACATTGGCACATTTATTAAAGTACGACAGTATTCATGGTGTTTTTAAAGAAGAGGTTTCTAGTACGGAAAGCACCATTATAGTAAATGATAAATCCATTACATTAACCAATTATTCTTCTCCAAAAAACATAAATTGGAAGGCTACTAACACAGATATTGTAATAGAATCTTCAGGGAAATTTAAAACAAAAAAAGATTTAAATTTTCATTTAAAAAATGGTGCTAAAAAAGTTATTTTATCTGTTCCGCCAGTAGACAATTCTATAAAAATGATTGTCTATGGAATTAACCATTCTGATATTACTAAGGATGACAATATTATATCTAATGCCTCTTGCACTACAAATAATGCTGCTCCTATGGTTAAAGTCATACAAGATGTCTGTGGCATAGAGCAAGCATATATTACCACAATACACTCCTACACCACAGACCAGAGTTTACATGACCAACCACATAAAGATTTGCGTAGGGCAAGAGCTGCCGGACAATCTATAATACCTACAACTACAGGAGCTGCTAGAGCTTTAACCAAAATATTTCCTGATTTAGCAAATGTAATTGGTGGCTGTGGCATTAGAGTTCCTGTAGCAAATGGATCTTTAACAGATATTACATTTAATGTAAAGAAAGAGACATCTATTTCTGAAATAAATAGTGCATTTAAGAAATATGCCAATACCAGTTTAAAAGAAGTAATGTTGTACACTGAAGATCCAATAGTTTCCATAGATGTGAACAATAGTTGTTATTCTTGTACGTTTGATTCTCAGATGACTTCTGTAATTGGAAAAATGGTAAAAGTTATTGGATGGTATGATAATGAATCTGGCTACA
The DNA here is from genome assembly GCA_947491225.1 of uncultured Cellulophaga sp. Taxonomy (GTDB): domain Bacteria; phylum Bacteroidota; class Bacteroidia; order Flavobacteriales; family Flavobacteriaceae; genus Cellulophaga. The sequence goes on along the minus strand of CANLIE010000014.1, from coordinate 27,849 downwards.
GTAGCAGATTAGTTGACCTCATAAATTTATTGACCACTAAAAAATATATTTGAAAATTAATACTAAACATATAAAATTAAAGAACCTTCTTGTTGCTATTTATAGCCTCTTTATGTTTTGTAACATATATGCACAAGAGATAACCGAATCTCGAAAAGATATGGATTATTATTTTTCCCTATCAAGAAAGTACAAAAATCAAAACAAAATAGACGCAGCTCTTAAAGCTATCCTAAAAGCAACAGAAATAGCAGAAAAGAATGAAGATGAAAAGGGACAGATAGATTGTTTTCATCAATATTCATTATTATACCTAAAGCTTGGCAACCTTAATAGGTCTAAGTTTTATTGGGAAAGAACTAAAGTGCTGTTAAAAAACATAGCTTACCCATATGGATCTAGTGAAAACACATATATAGAAGCTGTATATCTTTATTTAGAGAATAATAATTTTCAGGCAGAGCAGAAGTTATCCTATGCTAGACAACTCAATAATGATAGGAACTTATTAAACCGTATGACGCTTACAGAAGCAGACATCAACTTTCAAAAAACGAACTACACCAAAGCTTCTTCTTTTTATAATGCATTGATTGTTAATTCTGACATTTATGAAAAAGACTATTTAGCAACTATGGGGTACTTAGGGTTAGCAAAAATAAACAACATAGACAACCCAAAAGAAAGTATTAAAAATTCCTTAGAAGCACTAAAAATAGCTAAGAAGAATGCTTTTATAAAACAAGTACTAGAAGCCAATACTTTGCTTACTAAAACCTATGAAAAGATTGGTAACTACAAATCCTCTTTACTTTACAATAAAAATTTAACAAAAATAAAAGATTCACTCTACAATATAAAAAAAGTAAAAGCAGAAGAAAGAACAGCTGATGATGTTCATATAGAAAGACTTGAAGCAGACAATAAGCGATTAGAACAAACAAATATTAACCTAGAGGAATCTAAAAACAGATCTGAAAGTACAAGCATAGTTGCTTTTGCAATTTTAGCCATTATCTCCTTACTAGCTATTTCCTTATACAGAAACAACCAAATTAAAATAAGAACCAATACCCTTTTACAAAAAACCAATGATGAACTAGAGATTGCCAAAGACGAAGCCGTACAAGCTATGGAAGCAAAAACTAATTTTTTATCCACTGTTAGCCATGAATTACGCACACCTTTATATGCTGTAACTGGTTTAACAAATTTATTATTGGAAGAAAACCCTACTGACAGTCAAAAAGATCATCTTAAATCATTAAAATTTTCTGGAGATTATTTATTAAATTTTATAAATGATATTCTTCAAGTAAATAAAATTGATGCACAAAAATTAGAAACACTGCAAATAGAGTTTAGCCTAAGAAAAACATTATATGAAGTAATTGATTCTCTTCAGCAAAGTGCCAAAGCTAATAACACTAGACTTACACTTAATTATGATAATAGAATACCAAAATCTCATATGGGAGATCCTATTAAAATATCTCAGATTTTAATAAATCTTTTAGGAAATGCTATAAAATTCACTAAAAACGGTGAAGTAACTGTGACAGTTAATCAATTAAAAAAAGTAGATGATATTTCTACCATATACTTTGAAGTAAAAGATACTGGTATTGGTATTTCAGAAGAATTACAAGAGAGTATTTTTGATAGTTTTGAGCAAGGATCAGTTCAAATAAACAGAGAATATGGAGGAACTGGTTTAGGTTTAACAATTGTAAAAAGTCTATTAGGGCTATTTGGAAGTACAATTCACCTAGAAAGTAAAAAAGGAAAAGGATCCATTTTTAGCTTTGAAATAGATTTAAAGTGTATGAACGCTACTGAAGATGATTTATCTGTTGAGATTACACCTGTAGAATTTTCTTACAAGGGCTTACACTTATTAATTGTAGAAGACAATAAGATAAACCAAGTCATTACTAAAAAGATGCTTTCAAAAAAAGAAATGACAAGCGATATTGCTAATAATGGAATGGAAGCTATTGAATTAGTAAAAACAAATACTTACGATGCCATTTTAATGGATATTCATATGCCAGGTATTAGTGGCGTAGAGGCAACTATAGAGATTCGTAAATTCAATAAAAAAATACCCATTATAGCACTTACTGCAATTTCTTTGGATGATAGTGTAGAAAATTTTTATGCTGCTGGTTGTAATGATATTGTTACCAAACCTTTTAAACCAGATTATTTTTATCAAAAAATAGGTGAAAATATTTTTAATAAAAAAACTTAGCCAATTTTATCCTCAACAGATTTTAACAAGGTACTTTTTCCATTGTTTAATATTTTATGTTTTACCTCTACATAAAACATATTACATACTTTTCCTTTTAACCTTACATAATCCTTTTCTGTAGTTATAACCAATTGTTTTGAGTTAATTTTCTCTATTTCGGCTTCTGTAAAAAAATGATGATCCTTAAATTGAAGATGCTCAACCACTATATGTTTATTTTGCAAAAAACTTATTAAAGGTTTAGGGTTAGCAATGCCAGTAACAAGTGTAACGGTCTTGCCTTTTATTTCTTTCAATGTTAACATTTGCTTGTTTCCTTTTAATTCATTCTCATACACCAACTTAGAAAAAAATAATTCTTGCCCTTTTTCAATTTTCAATTGTTTTTCAACTATTTTTTGATCATTCTCATTAATAGCATCAGGACACTTTGTAACTATTATTATATGAGCTCTTTTAGACTGATTCTTAGCATCACGTAAATTACCTGCTGGCAGATACCAATCCTTCACATAAAGATTATCATAAGACGTTAGTAATATATTAAAAGTTGGTTTTACTTTTCTATGCTGAAAAGCATCATCTAACAAAATAATATCTGGTTTTACTTCCTTTTCTAAAACAACTAAACCATTTCTCCTGTCTGCATCTACAGCCAAAACTATTCCTGTAAATTTATTATATATTTGATAAGGTTCATCTCCTAACTGTTCTACTGTAGAGTTGTTATTTGCTAACAAGAAACCTTTAGATTTCCTACCATAACCCCTGCTAAGCACAGCAACCCTGTATTTATCTTGCAAAGCATATATCAAAAATTCTATCATTGGTGTTTTTCCTGTACCTCCTGCACTCAAATTACCGACGCAAATAGTTGGTGTACTAAAAGATTTTGATTTAAAAACACCTACATCAAACAAATAATTTCGTAGGTATACTACAAAACCATATAGTAATGAAAAAGGAAACAATATTTTTCTAAGTAATTGCATAAGGAACGAAAATATAATATTTTATCTTTGAAAACCATTAAAGCCATTAAAAATGACTGTTAAAGAAATTACTAATATCATAGAAGAGTTTGCTCCTTTAGATTATGCTGAAGGTTTTGATAATGTTGGGCTGCTAATTGGAGATAATTCAATGCACGTGACTGGCGTTCTCGCTACATTAGACACATTAGAAAATGTTGTGGATGAAGCTATTGTTAAAAACTGTAATCTTATCCTCAGTTTTCATCCAATAATATTTAGTGGTTTAAAAAAAATAACTGGGTCAAACTATGTAGAACGTGTGGTTTTAAAAGCTATAAAGAACAATATTTCTATATATAGTATGCATACTGCTCTTGATAATAGCCATATGGGAGTTAATGCAAAAATATGTGAAGTCTTAGGTATTACAAATACAAAAATATTGATTCCACAGAAGGGAACCATAAAAAAACTAACAACGTATGTTCCCAAGAAAGAGGCTCAAAAATTAAAAGAAGTATTATTTTCAGCTGGTGCTGGGACTATAGGAAATTACAGTAATTGTAGTTTCTCCACTGAAGGTATTGGCAGCTTTAATGCTAAAGAAAATGCCAATCCAACAATAGGAAAAATAGGGAAAACCCATTATGAGGAAGAAGTACAATTAAATATGACTTTTGAAAAAGCTAAAGAACATAAAATCATAGAAACACTTTTAAACAATCATTCCTATGAAGAGGTAGCCTATGAGGTTACAACACTAGAAAATACCAACCAAAATATAGGGATGGGTATGGTTGGCGAACTTGCAAAAGCAATGAATGAAATGGATTTTTTAACCCATTTAAAAGATATAATGAAAGTATCTTGTATTAGACACTCTCAATTATTAGATAAAAAAATAAAAAAAATTGCTGTTTTAGGTGGCAGTGGTTCATTTGCTATAAATGCTGCAAAAGCTGTAAATGCTGATATTTTTATTACATCTGACCTTAAATATCATCAATTTTATGAAGCCGAAGGAAAAATAATAGTAGCAGATATTGGACACTTTGAAACAGAGCAATTTACAAAAAATCTTTTAGTTGAGATACTTACAAAAAAAATCCCTAATTTTGCAATCTCTTTATCAGAGAGCATTACAAATCCTATCAAGTATTTTTAAAATATGGCAAAGAAGAAAGAAACAACGGTAGAAGAAAAATTAAGAGCATTATATGACCTGCAATTAATTGATTCTAGAGTAGACGAGATAAGAAACGTTAGAGGGGAACTCCCGTTGGAAGTTGAAGATTTGGCAGATGAAGTCTTAGGACTTAAAACCAGATTGGACAAATTAAAGACTGATGTAGAAACAGTTAATTTTGAAATAGGCGCAAAAAAGAATTTAATTGAGGAAGCAAAAGCCTTAATTAAAAAATATGCTGAACAACAAAAAAATGTTAGAAACAGTCGTGAATTCAATTCTTTATCAAAGGAAGTTGAATTTCAAGAATTAGAAATCCAATTAGCTGAAAAAAACATTAAAGAATTTAAAGCTCAAATAGAACAGAAAAAACAGGTTATTTCTGATACTAAAGAGCGTTTGTCTGCTAAAGAAGCACACTTAAAACATAAAAAAAGTGAGTTAAATGAAATCTTGGCTGAGACAGAAAAAGAAGAAAAAGAATTGATTAAAAAATCTGAAGAATTTCAAAATCAAATTGAAGAACGCTTAGTTAAGGCTTATAAAAAAATTAGACTTAACGTAAAAAATGGCTTAGCGGTAGTACCTATTGAAAGAGGTGCTTCTGGAGGTTCTTTCTTTACTATACCACCACAGGTACAAGTAGAAATTGCTGCTCGCAAAAAAATAATTACAGATGAGCATAGTGGTAGGATATTGGTAGATCCAGCATTAGCAGATGAAGAAATGGAAAGAATGCAAAAAATGTTTTCTAAATTATAAGAAAACATCTCTATTAAACTAAAAAAGATTGCTATATAGCAATCTTTTTTAGTTTAATAGATTTATGATTTTATCTGTTACTTCTTGGCTATCCCAAATTTCTTCAATATCAGGTATTTTCATAATTTGTTGCATTATTTTTTCTTGTTGATCCCCAATTGCTAAAGCATCTTTATATGGATTATCTGAAAAAGTAACCCTTGCATATACTGGCAACCATTTGTCTGGGTACTCCGCTGCAAACTTTTTTTCTATTTTCTTTTGTAGCAAGAATTTAGAATCAGCTGTTTTACAACTCATCTCAATAAAATTTCTGTAGCTTAACTCTGCAATTGCATCTGCATTAGGTTTACGCTCTTTCTGATAAGCTAGAAATACACTTTCCCAATCATCTCCATATTTTTTCATTAAGTTAAACAACACATATATATCTTCAAAACCAGCATTCATTCCTTGCCCATAAAAAGGTACAATTGCATGTGCAGAATCACCAACCAAAGCTACCTTGTCCCAATACGTCCAAGGATAACATTTTGTTGTTACCATAGCACTTGTAGGATTCTTAAAAAAATCTTCTATCAAGTTATCTATATCTGGCATTACATTAGGGAAATAGGTAGAAAAAAAGTTTCTTGCATTCTCTTTTGTTTTTATGGTTTCAAAAGAATTTTCGCCTTCAAAAGGCATAAAAAGTGTACATGTAAAACTACCATCTATATTAGGCATAGCAATTAACATAAATTCTCCTCTAGGCCAAATATGAAAAGAGTTTTTATCTAATTTATGTGCTCCATCTTTATCTGGTAAAATTGATAATTCTTTATAGCCTACTTTAATAAATTCTTGAGAATAATCAAACCTGCTACGCCTCTGCATCTTATGCCTTACTCTAGAAAAAGCACCATCGCAACCAAAAATACAATCAAATTTATACTCTTCCCAAATACCTTTCTCTGTTTCCCCTGTATATATTTTTGCTCCTGGTAAATCTACATCCCATACTTTTTCAGAAAAACGAAACTCTGTGCCTTCAGCTTCTGCCAAATCAACCATTTTTCTATTTAAAAGTCCTCTTGAAGTAGACCAAATAGCCTCATTATCTTGTCCATATTTTTGAAAATACACAGGCTTATTATTTACATGCATTGCGCGCTGATACAAAGGAATAGCTATTTTTTTTATTTCATCTTCTAGACCAACTTGTTTTAAAGCATTCCAACCCCTATTACTCATTGCAAGGTTTATGGAACGACCTGAAAATTCAACAGTACGTATATCTGGTCGTCTATCAAAAACAGTAACCTTATGACCCATTTTCCTTAAATAAATAGCCAATAAAGAGCCTACTAATCCTGAGCCAACTATGGCAATATTTTTTAAAGGTTGTGACATATTTTGTTAATGCTTATGTAATTGAATGCTAAGTTCACAAAACTTATGACCCAAATTACTAATTCTACTCGTATTCTAAAATATCAACTATTAATCGTCTCTATAAAAAAGTCCTTCATAATTTTATCTTTATTATGAAGGACTTTTTTCATCTAAATTTAATCTTATTCTAAAATTCCGTCTACTATTCCATAGGCGATTGATTCTTCTGCATTCATCCAATAATCTCGATCAAAATCTTTCATTACTTTATCAAATTTTTGACCACAGTTATTTGCCAAAATTCTTGCACTAAGCTCTCTTGTTTTAATAATCTCTTTTGCTTGTATTTCTATATTAGAAGCTTGTCCTCTTGCGCCGCCACTTGGTTGGTGAATCATAACTTGCGCATGCGGCTGAATAAAGCGTCTACCCTTAGCACCCACAGACAACAAAATAGAACCCATAGAAGCTGCTAAACCAGAGCAAACTGTAGAAACGGGACTTTTTAAGGATTTTATAGTGTCATAAATTGCAAAACCTGAAGTTACATACCCCCCTGGACTATTGATTACTAATTGTATTTCATCATTATTTTGTAAATCTAGGTATAACAAACGATCTATAACGTGTTTTGCAGAATCATCATCTACCATTCCCCACAAAAACACTTTTCTTTCATTCAACAACTTCTCATCAATTGCTTCTTGAACTTTTCCTTTTTTTGAACTCATTTAATTTTTATTAGAATACAAATGTAATCAATTTAATGCCAAAAATTAAAGCTTTTTATTATTGAAAAATTGGCTACTTCTCCTTTGGAGTTAGTACCTTTAATTTGATTATTTATTAACCAAAATAGTATGGATTTAGATTTACTATACTGTTACTACTTACTCATACCGCCACTAGTTATAAACTAGTACTAGGGATTACATCGTTTTTTACGTTTGCCTAAGTTGTAGGCTAAAGTACTGTAATATCCCATTTTTTGGCAGATAGTTGTATATCATGGACTAAACCGAAAATGTGAATTTGATCTCCAATAGTCGCCTTAATATTGTCTTTATTTTTGTTTATGATGTATGATAGCATATTGCGATATAGTTCTAAAGACTTGTCTTTTACTTTGTAATCAAAATACAGGGTATCAAAAAATAAATTGGAGTTTGGAAGATTTTTATAGAGACAAGAATAAAGCATCGTATCACTATCCGAAAGGTAGATCAAATCTATAAAATATGTTGGGTTAATATCCTTACTGATTTCTTGGTTCCATATTATGGCCAACCGATCATTAAATAGAATCTGATTACTGTGGACGTCTTTAATTCTAACAAAAGGAGTAGACTGTTTTTTGGCTACACAACTCTTTCCTAATTTAGAAATATTAGCCAATAAACGCTGCTTTTCGGTAAGACTTTTATCGCTAAAATCTATAACTATTTCATAATCAGGGTTAAATACCGTGTTAATTATATCAAATCTATTTTTGTTCTCAGACACCCTGTAGTTACTCTTTTTTTATCGATTAAACATCGTTTTATAACACTACTGCTGTGGATTACTTATATATTATATTGCTTACTCATACCGCCACTAGTTACAAACTAGCGGTAGCCATACTAGGAGCAGCGAGGGATTAATCATGTATTGTTGTCACTTACTCAGATTTTTTTATCCAGACAACATGCCAGGATCTACATACTTCCAATCGTAAACATTAAAATCTTGTAAATTTATCTTGTCTTTCTGTATTACTGTATTCTGTTTCTTTTTGTTTGTGTCATAATTTTGATAATTTTTTATCACTTTACTCAAGATTATATTGTCATTATCGAAATTAAAAATAAATGTGTTTTTTTGGCTAAATCCTTGCGTACCTGAACCACGATATAATTGCATTGTTGAAAAATGGAATGCTTTATTTTCTAGTTTTACATTAGAAAAAGAATATTCTGATTCATTTTCCCAATTATCACAATTGTTACAAGGGATTACTGAATCTGATTTTAAATATTTTATGTACTTATTACTTATTTCAGTTCCTAAAAATATTTGAAGCCTATATTCTTCTTTCGTATTACCTCCTAAACTATTATCTGTACTAATATCAACTATCCATATTATATCTTCGAAGTTATCGTCATTGAAAAATCCTTTTAATTCAGTGTTGATATAAAAATCGTTTTTTTCATAAACTCCCCTTTCTTTTTTTAAGTCAACTGTTTGTAGGGGGTCTAATGATTTTTTGGTTTTTATTGTCGTTTCTAAACTCTTAATTTTATTGATATAGCTTTCTTCTTCGGAGGTTAATTGTACTTTAGTTTCCGGATTGGGGCTGTACCATTTTTTACTGGAATAGTAGTTTTGTAATTCTTGGTCTTTAAAAACATGCCCCTTGCGCGCAAAAACTTCGTTTCTGATAAAACGTAGTTCTTCCAATGATTTCGATTGTAGCTCGTTATCTGCTAAGAGTTCAAAAGAATCCGTAGGGGATGTTTTAATTGACGTGTTAACTTTTTCTTTACAAGAAAAAAATGATATAAATATTGCTATAATTAGATACTTCATATTTTCTAGGATTCTGTATGATGTTTTTTTGGGGTATAGTAGCGTACTGTTTTAAAGTCTTTACTCTTTAAGTGTCCTTTGTCCTTCTCATATTCCCACATAACAACCCCCCTTAAACGTAATTCCTTTATGCCAGGCGTTATCGGATTCGCTTATGGATTCTATGGTTGTTATTTTTTTGGTAGCAGGGTCATAACTTTTTACGATTCCTGTATGCCCTTTCCACGCAAACACGTCCCCCGCCTGTGGATTACTTATTTTCTTACTCATACCGTCACTAGTTATAAACTAGTACTAGGGATTACATCGTTTTTTACGTTTGCCTAAGTTGTAGGCTAAAGTACTGTAATATCCCATTTTTTGGCAGATAGTTGTATATCATGGACTAAACCGAAAATGTGAATTTGATCTCCAATAGTCGCCTTAATATTGTCTTTATTTTTGTTTATGATGTATGATAGCATATTGCGATATAGTTCTAAAGACTTGTCTTTTACTTTGTAATCAAAATACAGGGTATCAAAAAATAAATTGGAGTTTGGAAGATTTTTATAAAGACAAGAATAAAGCATCGTATCATTATCAGAAAGATAGATCAAATCTATAAAATATGTTGGGTTAATATCCTTACTGATTTCTTGGTTCCATGTTATGGCCAACCGATCATTAAATAGAATCTGATTACTGTGGACGTCTTTAATTCTAATAAAAGGAGTAGACTGTTTTTCGGCTACACAGCTCTTTCCTAATTTAGAAATATTAGCCAATAAACGCTGCTTTTCGGTAAGACTTTTATCGCTAAAATCTATAACTATTTCATAATCAGGGTTAAATACCGTGTTAATTATATTAAATCTATTTTTGTTCTCAGACACCCTGTAGTTACTCTTTTTTATCGATTAAACATTGTTTTATAACAATACTGCTGTGGATTAATACTATATATTGTATCGCTTACTCTTACCGCCACTAGTTACAAACTAGCGGTAGCTAAATATATTAAAAAGGCTTTTCAATACAATCACTGTTCTCTCTAAGGATTTCTATAATTTCATCAGGATTAAAGCCTTTAATATCATAATTAATATTATTTAGAACACATGTTTTTTTACTATCTTCTAGCAAAAATGATCCTTTAATTTTATAAAGTATTAACGTTTCTTTTTTAGGGTCAAAATACCAAAAAGATTCAATTTTAGTATCCGATCTAGAATCTCTATTCATTAACTCTATACTGTGATTGTCTATCACATCAATGCTATATTCATCTGTATAAAATACAGGTTCATTATAATTAAGAACCTTACCGTCTAAAAGTGTCACTTCAATGTTTGGAGAAGACAAAACAGCTTTTTTAATATGTTTATTTAAGTTTTTTGTTTTCTCTCTTTCAATTTTAATCTTCTCTTTTAGATTGATTACTTGTATTTTGTTTTTGGAACTATGTTTAGGTATTCGTTCATCAAAAGAATAAGAATACCACTGTTTTTTTAAATAAGTTAAAAAAGATTTAGGAAAATTATTGCTTACTTTTTCGATTGTTCCAGTTGTATCAGATGCTTGCCTAAATGCTTGATTTAATGTATATCCATCAATAGTATGAATTTTCTTTTCTTGGGTGTCATATAGAACAGCTTTTAAATTATCAGAAGAAACATCCCCTCTACACATATACATATAAACAAAAGATACTTCTTTATGACCATCATTATTTAAATCTGTAATTTCGAAAGAGTTATCAAAAAGAGTTAGTTTGTTTTCGACTTGACAACAACCATATTCTATTTTAGTTTTAATACTGTCTAAGTATTGATCGTTTTGTTTAATCTTGAAGACATTCTTTCTACAATAGTCGAGTTCTTCATTAGGTTCATATTTTACAACTTCTAAACTATACTTAAATGTTGAGACTTCTGTATTTTTATCGGTAATATCAATATTTTCTTTTTGATTAAAACCTTTACAAGAATACAGTATAATAATACAAAATGAGATCAAATGTATATGTTTCATATATCAGTTTTATCTAAGTGAAGCATAAGTTTCTTGAGGATTATTTACGTTGATCAAAGGTAAATTTTCTTCTTCCATTTCATGTGTAACTACAAAACTTTTGGGTTTCATGTAGAATGATATTTTATTAGCAGGATATGATGAAAAACAAATCGCTAAGTCATCGGTTTTCATACTTTTACCCAGACAACATACCAGGATCTACATATTTCCAATCATAAACATTAAAATTTTGTAAACGGACTGTTTTGGAAGGTTTGATTGTTTCTTCTTCTTCTCGTTCATTTTCTTTAAAAAGTACTTGTTTCTTTTTTATTTGATTCAAAATCATTGACCCATTAACAAATTCAAAATCAAACTTTATATCCGAGCCAACATCTTGAGTCCATTGATTAGTGTAAAAGCTTATTTTTTTGTTTTTTAGGTTTATATCATAATAGGAATGATCAGATTTGTTTTGCCAATTATAGCAATTATTACAAGGTATTACCTTATCAGATTTAAAAAGTGATTTATATTCTGTGTCAACAGATGTTCCTAAAAATACTTGGAGCCAATATTCCATTTTGGCAGTTCCTCCCTCTTTGGGTCTTGTCATTTTGTTGATAACCCAAACAACATCGGTAATCAAATCATTATTATATAGACCTTTTACTTCTTCTACAATTTTAAAGCCTTTGTTTTCATAAGATTTTCTTTCTTTTTCTAAGTTGACTGTTGGTAATGTAAGAAGAGATTGATTTTCTGTAATGCTTTTTTCTAAATCTTTTATTTTTTTTACATACTCTTCTTCTGTAGTAGATAAAACTATTTTAGCGTTAGCCTTAGGCGTATACCACTTTTTACTAGCATAGTGATCATTTAGGCTTTTATCTTTAAAGACATGCCCTTTACGTGCATAAACTTCATTTCGTATGAAACGTAATTCTTCCAATGATTTCGATTGTAGCTCTTTGTTTGCTAAGAGTTCAAAAGAATCGATAGAAGATACTTCAATTGATTTATCAACTTTTCCTTTGCAAGAAAAAAATGATACAAATATCACTATAATTAAATACTTCATGTTTTCTAAGATTCTGTATGGTGTTTTTTTGGAGTATAGTAGCGTACTATTTTTGAGCCTTTACTTTTTAGATGACCTTTGTCTTTCTCATATTCCCACATCACAATACCCTTAAACGTAATTCCTTTATGCCAGGCGTTATCGAATTCGCTTATGGATTCTATGGTTGTTAATTTTTTAGTAGTAGGGTCATAACTTTTTACAATACCGGTATGACCTTTCCAAGCAAATACATCTCCTGCCTGCGGATCGCCATCATTTACCAAAAATTTATCAGAGTGCTGTGCTGCATAAGCAACAAAACCTCTGGAGGTAATGTATTTCACATCTGTACTCCATTCTGTTTTTTGAAGGTATCTACATACCAATTCTGAACAATCCATTTTTGATTTTCCTGCTTCGGTTTGTTCCGTTCTTAGGTGACCTTCAGAGCCTGATTCCATTTTATATTTAACAATATAAGGAGTATTAGGATTCGCTTTTAGCTGTGTTTCTGTAATAGCCAAGCTTTCTGCCCATGCCAATCCCTCTGCTATTTTAAGGTTAGGGTCTGGTTTAGAACTATTTTCATCAGTTAGCAGTTCACAATTAAATAACTTAAAGGCATAATATGCGTCTACAAAAGCATTTTTCCTTTTTACGTAAGTATCAGTATACCTGTTTATAAATTTAGTGATTTTATCTACATTCTCATACCCTCCATCATTAGCCAGTGTATCTAAACCACCATTAATCCAATAACTCATGGCAGACATGACTGCGTACTTAGGTTGTTCTAATAATTCTGGATTGGCTATTAAGTCTCCCTGATTGGGGAATGCTTTTTTAAATTCTTTGTTAACCCTTTCATAATTAGCTTTACCCGTTAGTTGTATCAGACCTCTTCCTATGTAGGTATAACCATCTTCCATGGTGTTATTTCCTAGATCAGCTCGTTTACCATAAATTCGTTTTGCTACTTCTTTTGCATTACCAACATATTGTTCAACCTCATTAGGATGTTTTTTAAAATAAGAAAATGTTCTAAGTGTTTTTTTCGAGTACCCGCCAACATTTTCAACCAATGCACTAAAATTAGTTTCTGCCCCAAATTGCGCAATCAGGTGTGCTTTTTTCTGGCAGGTATCAATACTATATTTTTCTCTTACCAGATTTAGTTCATCAACAAGCTGTTTTGCAAGAGTTTCATTTTTGGCAGCAGCAGGAAATATTTCTTTTATTTGTTCGTATGTAAATTCTGCTTCACATTGCGTACAATTTCCACTTCCAAACATCAATTTCATTTGATTAATAAAAGCAATAGGATGAAAGTGATATACGGTACTATTAGCAGGGAAGATACGTTCTGGTTGTTTCGATTTTTCCTGTTTTGTATCCGCTGGTTTTGATACCGTAGTTGTAGGTTCACTAGTAGTTGTAGGTTCACAAGTAGTTGTTGCGGGTCCTTCATTCATCGCCCTGTCCTCATCGGTAATTCCAAAATCTCTTTTATTGGATTTTGGCTCCTCTATTTTGGGAGATTCTGGATTGTAGGTTGCATTAGCAGCATCGTTCCAAAACATCAAATCTGTTACCTGTTGCTCTAAGTTACCAAGATATTCTTGTTTTAGGTCTTCCATTTCATCAATTACGCTTTGCTCACGTTTATTTTTTTTGGCAAAGTTGATTTGTGCATTATAAAACTTTTCTACATCGGCTTTTATTTCTTCATAGGAATAACTCCATTCATTTTTGTGCTTGGCAACTATTCTGCCCATTTCGTAGCGCACCTCGTTCATACCCAGCGCAAACCTAACCTCGTCTGCGTTTATCACATAATCCATTATGTTGAAGTTTTCCCAAATTTTCTTTACAAAAGCACTCTTGGTCTTGGTAAAATCCTGGGAGTCCTTTATTTCATAAATATATTCATCACCACCATCTAATACATTAAAACCAAACTGCCCCCAATTATAAGGGCTAAAGAATTGATCTTTCTTTAATTCACTACTTTTTACCCAACCTTTTTGTTTATTTTCATTTTCGTTGCCAAGGTATAGGTTATGGGTCTCTACCTGTTTGTAATGAAAATCTCCATTTTCTTCCCCTAATATAATATCTTTTTCGTTAGTGAGCTTTATTACCGTTGGTTTTTCTAGCAGAAAGTCCACATCTTCCTTATTTTCTGGCCTTGCCAGCCAAATATCTTTTACATCTTTGACCAGACCTACTTCATCCCCAACTTTTGGGGTATAGCCTCCTTGTAACCTATGACTTTGTATTTCTTGTTTTTCGTTAAAATCTTGTATATCAAACTCTACAATTCTATGGGTGGCTGCTGGATTGGTTGATAATAGCTTTTCTCCTTTTTCATTACAAGCCCCTCTCCATTTTAGTTCAAAACCGGATACATTGGGCAGTTTATTTTTGAAAAAAGCAAAAAGGGTATCTACCTCTTCGTGAACTATAGGGTCTTTGCCTGTATTGTCTATAGGTAAGATTTTATAATTGGTTTCACTGATTTCAAATTTTTTATACACCTCTACAGGAAGTATGGCTTGTATTGCATTTTCATCTTCGTGTATAATATTGGGAACTATAGGTGCTTCTTCTTTTTCTTTGTATATATATGTTAATCCTCTATATAGAGAATTTTTATCTCCTTTAATACCATTTTTATTACAGTAAAAAGAACCATTGGAAAATAAACGAGATACTTCTGTCAGACTTAATTTCCCATTAAATGCTGCATTTATCTCATTAAATTTTGGGGTATTTTTAGGGTTTACAGGATAATGGTCCCTAGGTTCTTTGGGGTCATATTTTGTCCATTTTATCAATTTTCCATCTGTAGTCTTCATTAAACTGCGTTCTACAACACCCGGTACTTTTTTTTCAATTTCTTTATTATATGTTTTTTTAGTAATATTTTTTCGCCCTACTTCTTTTGGGTTGTTGTCATCATCCTCAGCACCCAACACATCACGGATAAAACTGAACACGGGCCATTTGAATTTTTCAGATTCCTTTTTAGGGCTCATTACATAGTTTGTAACACTTTCGACATTTCTAATACTCTTAAAAACTTTTGTTTGTTTACTTTCAGTTTTAAATTCATAATTCTTTGATAAGTCAGAAACGGGAATCCAAAAATCATAATCGATAGTTTGTTCTTTGGGCTCGAACCGCACTTTTACCAACGTATTTTTTACATTAGATACGTGGGTAAGGGTATCTTTTTTAGAAACAATACCATCAAATATTTTAGAGATATAGTCAAAATTTACAATGTCATACACTATTTTTTTACCTTTTGATTGTGTTGCATTTACAAATAACGCACCTTTCTCAACAGTACGTTCTACCTTGTCAAGGATTTTTACTTTACAAAATTTTCCTTTTTTGGCAATTACCTTTACGGGTGTTTTTGCTTTTATGGTAGGGTTATTGGGTACTTTTAAAGTTTTGTGAAGTTTGGTGTCTTTTGGCAGCTTATAGTATTTCTTTTTATCCAAAGGGTTTTCTTCTTCAGAATATATATCAAAACTATCGTTTAGAAATTCTTTGATCTTTTCATCGTTATTGGCAGCCATAAATATTTCGTGGTGACATACATAATAATCCTTATTTGTCCTACTTTGCTTTAAACCGGTATATCCTATTAGTTGTTTTGCTTTGACGGGAATATCGCAAGCTGCTATGGCACCCGTGGTAATACTACTTTTATCAATGGTGCTTTATTCTGAGAAATTATCCTTATGGCTGACACCTTCATACCCTTCAACAGTATACCAATTGCCATTTTTATTAGTGATTTTTACTTCGTCGCCATAGGGTATAATAGCTGTTACGTTTATCGGTTTCTGTAACTTCGGCTTTGGTTTTACCATTATGACCATAGCCCCACTCTTTTGCCTTAGAATTATTGCTATCATAAGCAGTACCAAAATTACCAAAAGTTTCCTTTAAGGACTCCCAGTTATAGGTAAACCCTTCTTCCATACTGGTAAACTTGCTTTCTGTCGCTAATTGTGCCAAAAAATGTGCTTTACGGGTACAGGTGGTTAGCCTAAAAAAACTTCGTTGCGAATTTAAGAAATCTATTTTTCATGTTACCCTCCTAGATATTCTGTAAACTCTTTACCATCCTTTGTTTTTCCTTTAAACTGAATAACTACATCTGCAACTTGTATAAAAGCGTCTAACTCTTTCAAAGAATTAAAATCACTCTCTTTCTTATTCAAAAATGCTTGCATTGAATTTCGATAATATTCATCTTTGTAGTATGTAGAGGATTTGTCATTCATTAACTTTGAATATAACTCTTTTTTATTAGTGTAAATTTTTTGTTTGATTTCATTAAAATATTTTTCCATAATCTTAAATTCATAATCTTTTTCACTTTTCACAATTAATTCATTGCTTTGCAATAGATCAAGAATAATAGGTTCTTTTATTATATATATATATTCATTAATTAGAGCGGGTACTTCATCATTTAAAGCATCAAAAGCATAACCTATTCCTATGGAATATGAAAACGTAACGTTTAATTCTTTAACATTATCGATTCCCTTAATAATAAGTTTTTTATTATTCAAATTGGATATGCCAGTTATGTCGTTATATTCACTATTAATGCGAATAGTATCTCTTTTTTCATAGACTTTACCAGCTTTATTTAGTCCTATTAATTCATTATATTCTATATTAAAATCTTCTTTTTCATCTTCATCTACTTCCACAATCACCTTCAAATTTTCTAGTTTAACAATAATTGTATCTTTAGACTTAATAGCCGTTTTTATTTTTTCATACGATGATTCTGTATTGTTATAACGTTTATTATGATTTCCTTGAAGGTTACTATTATTTTTAGAACTGCTATTACATTGGAAAAAAAGTAATAAAAGCATCAATAAAAAAAAATTATTTTTCATATTTCTATAAGTTAGTTTATTCTATTACATTGACACTAATAGTATCTTGCTTGCTTGGTTTATACGTGCTTTTTATTCCTAAATGACCATGATCATCATGTCTTGCTGCATGTCTTGTTCCACTCACTACAGTTAAATCTATTAAAGTTGTTTTTGTTGAATAATTTACTATGAAATTATATTTTTTTGCAACTTCAAAAATCTTCTTGTTTTTATCAAAATCAAACCAAGACCCAATAAACTTTCCCACTTTCAGTGTTTTTTTGCGTAGCTTCTCGTTCTTCCAAAATCAATCGTACAGGTCTACGTTTTATACTCATATTATGTACTACCCCATTATCATCTGTTCGCTTGGCGTATTGGGGATGATTTAAAAAACATAAAAAAAGAGCAGTTTATAGTAAAATGAACCACTCTATTTTTTAAGGATTGATAAAATTTCTAATTCTTACGGTAGTTCATCTCAAAAGAAAAACCCTCAATTACTTTTATCCTACTGCTGTGTATCCAGCCATTTATACCATCTTCTGTGACCACTGACCACCAATCCCCTGTATTGGTTTCGATAGCAAATTTTTCTCCTTCTTTTATCTTTTTGATCACTTTGGCAGAAGTACCTTTGCCATCCCGTAAATTGGTATATCCATCGGGGTCATTAATAACACCATAATCTATATAAGGATCGGGACCTAAAGAGCTAAGACCAAACCTTTTGTTTTTTGGGATATAAAAATTGTCTGTAAAATCCTTCAGATCTTCGATACCATAAAAATCTTTTTTTCTAAAAACTTCTTTCATTTTGGGGTAGGTATCGTATAAGTATTCTATAATCCCAGATTGTCCTGCTTTATAACAATGTGCCATAAGATAGGCATATAACTCCTCTGTATCCTCTTCGTAAGATTCTGGACTGCCATTAGATACTATATTGGCTACCGTAGACAATTGGGATAATTCTGCACCGTATTCGATCATTTTATCCAACATATCTTTGCGTAGAGCATATTTATAATCTTTACCTCTAGCATAAGTTCCAAAAAGAAGTTCTTCTAGCTCATTAGCATTAGCTAAATCTATTTTATTAAAAACAAATTTTAATAAATCTTTATTTTTAATATCCCCATTGTCCTTGATTAAATCTACAATTGCATAAGAAGCATTTGTTTTAAACCAATTGGTAGCTTGAATATCATTATAAAAAATCATTTTATTAAACTTACACATATGATCTGGAATAATATCATCAGGATCCATACCATCAGCATAATTTATATATCTACCAGAGAGCATACCCACGAGAGATGCAGCTATATTTTCTTCTGTAGGTTCCCCTTTATAGTAATCTAACCATAAAGCTTTTGCACCAATATGCTCTTTTATGTCTATCTTAAAAATTTGGTTCATTTTTTTTTCAAAAAGCTCTTTTGAAGGAATTTTAAAATCACAATCCATTATAGCTTTTTTACCTGGTTCAAAAAATTTATCATCCCAATTTATTTCTCCTGGTTTATTCTTTCTTGTCATTTCCTTTTTAGGTTTATTATCATTTGAAATTTGACTTTTAGCTTTTTTACATGAAAAAAAACTAACTACAATAATTAATGCGAAAAAGTTTTTCATATCTTAAAATTATTCTATTCCTATAAATTTATTAGTCCCATTTGCCGAGTTTTCCCAAGTTCCTACTTCGACTTCTCTTTCTTCTAAAATAACTCGCACGTAACGACGTTCTATACTCATATCATGCTCCCCTTCATCATCTATCATCTTTGCTTTTTTCATATTATTATGCAAAAATAAATCAGGAATTTCATCATACAATTCTAACACTTTTGATTTGCTTGTTCCTGTAACCGTAGTAAGACAACCTTGAGAATCTTTAGGAGTATACTCATGTATAGCTATCCCCTCTCTTAAACCATCTGAACCGTTAATATCCCTATTATTATTGTTGTCTGAAATATACATTTTATAACTCCCTTTAGTAGGATTGGAAGAATCCTCTTTAGAAACCAAATAATAATCATTTCCTGGTGGACACTCATTATTAGTTCCATAACGCAACTCAGAGTGAAAAACATATTCTCCATCTTTCGTTAAATCAAAAGCATCCCTACTTAAATATGTAACATAGTCGGGGTTTGGTAGGTTATTATTTTCTTTCAATTCTTTATATTTCTCAAGTGTCATGCTCCTGTACACAGAAGTTGTATATCTAGCGTGTATTCTATCCGCAGTAAATGCAAACATGTCATAAGGTTTTCCTCCAATCACCACTACAGTTCCTTTTTGTCCTTTACGGTGTTTGTAATCCGGGCAATCTTCTACCTTTAAGGTTTTTACCGCTTTTTCCAGATAGGATTCTCGATGGGCATACCCTTCAAAAGCATCGTTGATCCTATAGGTTACCGCTTTTAAGGCATCATCGCCCACTCCCATATCGGATCGGGTAAGGATATTTTTATCTTTCCAATAGATCAGGGCTGCTGCCATTGCCAGTGTTTTATTGGTTCTTAATTTTTCTGGGTGTTCTTTAAAATCCTCTTCTGTAATATCCTCGTTTAACCTGGCAATCCATGTATTGTATTTGGTGGTAACATTTCTAAAATTACTTTTTCCTGTAAGTTGTATAAACCCACTTCCTCTATATTTCCACCCATCTGCATTTTCATCGCCCCAATTACTGGTTATTGCAGTGTTCCCCAAATTGGATGCTTTGGGGTCTTTGCCATACGCCCAATTGGCAATGCTACGTTTATCGGTTTCTGTAACTTCGGCTTTGGTTTTACCATTATGACCATAGCCCCACTCTTTTGCCTTAGAATTATTGCTATCATAAGCAGTACCAAAATTACCAAAAGTTTCCTTTAAGGACTCCCAGTTATAGGTAAACCCTTCTTCCATACTGGTAAACTGGCTTTCTGTCGCTAATTGCGCCAAAAAATGTGCTTTACGGGTACAGGTGGTTAGCCTAAAAAAACTTCGTTGCGAATTTAAGAAATCTATTGCTTCTTGTAATCCGTTTTCATCTACTTTGCAAAGAGATTTTATCTGTGCCATAGTAATATCTGCATCACAATTAGGGCATTTTTTCTTTTTAGATGTTCCCGATGCCTGTTCCACCACCACAGGGTTTACTTGATTGTTTAGTTTGTCTTTTTTGGTAAACCCAACAATTACCCCTTGGCTGCGTATGGCTTTGCTGTACCAAGGCACTTTGTCGACTTCTATATAAAAGGTTTCCCTGGTGCCTACCCAACCATTCCATTCTTCTTCTATACAAATATCAAAGGATGCTTTTCCTTCACTATCTATGGTAGCGGTATAACTACTTACTTTATCATCGGGGTTAAGGTAATCCAACCATAATGTTTTATCATAACGGTACAGGTAAACCGTTACTGTTTTACCAATTAGGTTATAGCTCTTGATATGGCAGGTAATTGTATCGCTAAAACGCACATTGCGCACCCGTTTGCCTTCTTTTTCAAAAAATATGCCCGAAATGGCGGCTTTTGATTTTACGTTGATTTTCATCCCGTGTTCAAAATGCTGCATTCCTACTTTGGCATACAATAACACTTTTCATTATCGTATTACCTTAAATTTATCACTGCCCTTAGGCATATGTATCATCATACCAATGTGATAAACACCTCCGCTATCAGTTTTATATATTAATGGTCCCCAACCCTTTATATTTGCATCATATCCTTCAAATTCTTCTGTCTCCTTTCGCTCTAAAGATAATATCCTTCCGTTTGCATAAAAAAAGAGTTCATAATCTTCTAGAGGAAGCATATGATTCTTATACTTTTGATAAACATCTTCTTTTAAAGATTCAACATTTTCATTAATATTAGACTCTTCTTCATATAAACAAGTCCATATTTCTTTTCTCTCTCTCGATATCCTATTTATCCATTCCTCTGCTTCTCCATCATTTAAAATACCCCTTAATTCTTCATAATAGGCTACTACCTGTTTTTTAATTTCTAAAGAATCTCCTTTTTTAAATACCTTACTGTTTTTCCAGCCTTCTAGTTTGTATGGTAAATCTGTTATCTCTACTTCCCATTCCATTTCTACATAAGGCAGTGGTGTGGGCATAGGGGGCAAGGGTAGTTTCATTATTTCTTCGTTATATTTTAATCCTTTTCCTGATGGGTTTTTTATATATTTTACCAACTTAAAATGTGATAGTTCATACCCCTCTGGGTCAATCAAATCTTTTCCTTGAATTGGTAACAAGCGTAACCGTATCTTATGTTTTCCATTACCCAATAGATACGGGTTTATCTATATGGCTGCCTGCGAACCCGGATCATAGTCTTTCTCTGCTGCTATATCATTGATATATAATTCATATGAGGTAAAAACCCCTACTGATACTGCGTAAGTAAACTGTTTTTCAACGAGAATTTTTGGAATGTTTAATCCTAAATTTTCAGGATCTGTATTGTTTTTTTTATTGGCACATCCAAGCAAGATTAATAATACAATAACACTTTTCATTATCGTATTACCTTAAATTTATCACTGCCCTTAGGCATATGTATCATCATACCAATGTGATAAACACCTCCGCTATCAGTTTTATATATTAATGGTCCCCAACCCTTTATATTTGCATCATATCCTTCAAATTCTTCTGTCTCCTTTCGCTCTAAAGATAATATCCTTCCGTTTGCATAAAAAAAGAGTTCATAATCTTCTAGAGGAAGCATATGATTCTTATACTTTTGATAAACATCTTCTTTTAAAGATTCAACATTTTCATTAATATTAGACTCTTCTTCATATAAACAAGTCCATATTTCTTTTCTCTCTCTCGATATCCTATTTATCCATTCCTCTGCTTCTCCATCATTTAAAATATCCCTTAATTCTTCATAATAGGCTACTACTTGTTTTTTAATTTCTAAAGAATCTTCTTTTTTAAATACCTTACTGTTTTTCCAGCCTTCTAGTTTGTATGGTAAATCTGTAATCTCTACTTCCCATTCCATTTCTACATAAGGCAGTGGTGTAGGCATAGGGGGCAAGGGTAGCTTCATTATTTCTTCGTTATATTCTACATTTCGTTTTTCATCTAAAATAACTTTATAAACTTCAAAGTGCGCCATATCGTAGGCTTCCTTGTCTAAAAACTCTTTATCCTTTTGGGGCAAAAGCTTTAAACGAATGGTATGTGTGCCATTGCCCAACATATAAGGATTCATATCTACCACGGCGTTAGCTCCTACCTCTGTGCTCTTTTCTGCTGCAATATCGTTGATATAGAGTTCGTATGGGCTATATACGGTGACCGCAACAGAATACGTAAACTGCTTTTCTTTAGGGATTATAGGAATATTGATGTTGGTACCTTCTTTCATTGATGATTTTTTTTGATTTGAGCAACTTACCAAAATCAAGAGTAAGTAAAATAGATTTTTCATTTGAAAAAAGAAAATTATTTGGAAATTAAAAATCATCTAATAATTTCGAAGGTATTATCATTTTTTGGTATATGAATAAGAGCTGGCAATGACCATATATCTTCACCATTATCATAAATCAACACACTCCACCCTTTTATGTTTACATCTATTCCTCTAAAAGAATCTGTTCTTTTCCTCTCCAAGGATAAAATTCTGCCTCCAGCATAATAAAAAAGATCAAAATCTTCAATAGAAATCATATTATTGTGGCATTCTTTTTTAACAATTTCTTTTGCCTTTTTAATAGTATTATTTATATAGTTCTTACTACTATATTCGACTATTCCTATTTCCTTTCGCTTTGTTAGTGTTCTTTTAATCCACTCATCAGTATTTCCATCATTTAAAATACCCCTTAATTCTTCATAATAGGCTACTACCTGTTTTTTAATTTCTAAAGAATCTTCTTTTTTAAATACCTTACTGTTTTTCCAGCCTTCTAGTTTGTATGGTAAATCTTTAATCTCTACTTCCCATTCCATTTCTACATAAGGCAGTGGTGTAGGCATAGGGGGCAAGGGTAGTTTCATTATTTCTTCGTTATATTTTAATCCTTTTCCTGATGGGTTTTTTATATATTTTACCAACTTAAAATGTGATAGTTCATACCCCTCTGGGTCAATCAAATCTTTTCCTTGAATTGGTAACAAGCGTAACCGTATCTTATGTTTTCCATTACCCAATAGATACGGGTTTATCTCTATGGCTGCCTGCGAACCCGGATCATAGTCTTTCTCTGCTGCTATATCATTGATATATAATTCATATGAGGTAAAAACCCCTACTGATACTGCGTAGGTAAATTGTTTATCTATTGGAATAGCTGAAATGTCAATTTGTATTGTTTCTTTCATTGATGATTTTTTTTGATTTGAGCAACTTACCAAAACTAAGAGTAAGTAAAATAGATTTTTCATTCGTTATTATTAAGTGATTTTCGTTTCTTTTATAAATGAAAACCCATCGTGGATTTTAAATCGATTAACAGGTTTCTCATTTCCTTCATTTTTTCTACTTGCACCTTTTTTTCTATCTTTATCAAATTTGATTTTAGCATAAACCACTGCAAATAAGCCATCATAGCTACATTCTAAAGTGTCTGATTTTTTTTCGACCGTAAATTTAGCAAAAGCTTGTCCGCCAATAACAGCCTCACTTGATATTTTTTTGGTTTCTACTTTTGCACTAATCTCACAATCTATACCAAATTTAAATTCGCATTTAACAGAGATATCATCGCTTGTAAAACCGTCAATAGTATGATACTTGGTGGCAGTTGCTTCTACTTTTGACTCTCCGCTCACAAAAAGGTCTACATGGTAATCAACATCTATATTAATTTTATCATCATCATCCCCGCCAAAAGTCTCTACCAACCAATTCCAAAAATCATCTGAACTGTCTATTGCATCTGCTGTTGCGGTAAGTGCCTTAATAGCCTGCCCAAGGTAAGGAATTTTTGTAGCAATAAACAACAAATCTAAACGCCCCTCTATTGCAATGAGCGGGTCTGCTTTAAACTGTAGAGTATATTCTTTACCCACTTGCGAAGGAAATTTGCTGCTGTAGGCATATTGCCAAGCTATAGCACCAGCAAAAACAGGTTGATCAATTTTAATGCAAAATGGCAATACTTTACCCATTTTTTTGCCTACTTTCTTGCCTTCTTTGCCAATTTTCTTAAGGTAATTTTTTCTTTTCTTTTTTCGTCCTTTTAATTGTTTTGCTTTTTTCTTGTCTTTTACAGACTTGGGGTTTTCAATAAGTTCTTCTGCTTCTCTTTCTGCTTCTTCTGCCTCTTTTTTAAAACAAAGTGAACTTAATTGATTAATAACCCACATCCCCGTTTCTAGCGCATTAAAAACAGGGCCTTCACCCTCTATAGGAATATTGTTTTTTACAAAACCTACTTCTTTTTCGTCACCAAAACAGTATTCTAACCCAACCTCAAAGTTGGTAAAATTAAATAAAGACCCTTCTTTTGCTATCTCTTCTTTTTCTTCTTTATACTGTTCCCTACGTTCTTTTACCGCCTTCTTATCGTCTTTTTTTCTTTTTTTTCTGTCTTTTTTCTTTTCCTTTCCTGTAAATAATCCTTTGCCACCCCGATATTTTTTGTCAACATAAGCCTTAGTTGCTCTCATATCATAAGGGTTTTCTGTCATAAATTTGAAAAAAAGCTCGTATTTAAGCATAGGTAAAACATCTACTTGAAGCTTTTTAGTATATCGGCAAGTATTTAATTCAATAAAATATTGGATAGGAACAGCATTAGGAAGCCATGCCATTTTTGCAAACTCAAATGTACTGGGAGATGGATATGTTTGGTTTAATTTTATACTATTGTCATTTATTGAAATAATTTCAGAGGACTCTGGTTCTCCAGATACTGTTATAACTTTACCTTTGTGTTCTAAAGGTTTACCTATATGAAGACAATCTTGGATATCAAGATCTGGCAGGTTTACAGAGATAGGTAATTTATGTGGTCCAGCCAGTATCTGAATAGGTTTATGGGTTAAATCAATTGCCTTTTGTTTGTCAAAAAGACTATAGGAAGTCTTTGATTTTTCAGTTCCAGTTTCTATCTCTATTTTAGTATAAAAACAGGGCTTAAAATCTGCGGTATGTGTAGGGATATCCCCTATAACAACAGGGTTGTTCCCTGATTTTACGACTTCTGGGGCTTCTATTTTAGTCCCTCGAATTGGCACTTCAACTTTCAAAGAATCTTTACTACCAGTAAAATCACCATGATCAACATTATCCAAAGTTGTCCTAATAATACATACTATGTCTAACCCATAACTACTAAACCACCCACTGGCCAGTACCCGCCAACGATGCTCAATGTTGATCGTAATGATAGCTTTTTGTACTTCGTTACCTTGCTCATCTATGTATACATCTACCTCTGCACCAAAGTATTCTTTTATGTTGTCTTTGCTATCATCTTTAAAGTCTGTGTCAACTGTTAAATCTGCATTCAATTTACGAACATCTTTAAGGTACACCTGTAGCTCTTGTCCATATAAACCTGTTGTGTATATATGTAATTGAACTCCTTGCCCATAGTGTTTTCCTTCTTTTAAATCTACAAGGGGGCCATTATCATCAATCTGATATTCCCTCCATTCTATTTTGTCCACACTTCTAGGGCCTATGCAATTAAAAAAATAGCCGTGAGGAAGTTTACATAGGGGTTCCTCATTATCTTTAAACGGTTCTAGCCATCCTAGGCCACCACCAGAGTAAACTTTTTTTACTAATAAGCTTAATTTATCCTCTGTGTGAAATTGGGGATCTTGTTTTATAACATCTGGTGTGCCATGAAACCAGTGAGAAACCCATTTTATTGTTTGGGGCTTCTTTTCTTCGTTCTCGATATCACTTAAACTTACTTTTATTACCCCATCTGGTTTTGCTGTAATCAAATATTGATCATGATCAATAATAACATCTCCAGATATTTGTATTTTATTTTTTACTGCCATAATATCAATACTATTATGTTTGGTTACGATTCGTTTTCTAGCCTTTGGCAAAGAACCCTTCTCATCTTTTTGATGTTCACCAAAGGGTTAAGGTGGCTTTGTATTTCTTCATCGGCTTGCGCCACATTGTTACTTCCTATCGCTGCGGTTTGCCCATGCCATGTAAATTCTACACAGGGCATCCCTGCTATGGCACAGGTAGCTTTGCTCTTTTCTGTTAATATCTGCCCTGTATTGTCTAATTCTACTTTATCATAAAAATCCTGCCACTGCGTAATAGCTGGCACACAGGGCAAGTACCCACTAGAGGAGGGTTGTAGTTTACATTGCCCAAAGGTTTTGGCTTTAAATGGCATCCCAATATCTATGGTGTTGGCCACCAATTTGTTACTACCACCACTATCGTTAATATATGATTTTTGCTGGGATTGTACCACAAGGGTATCGGGTACATTGCCATACTTACATTTGCATAATGCTCCATTAACTACTACGTGTCCTGTACTCATATGAATATGTTATTTTCCAAATTTAACTTCTTTACCAAATAAAAAATACTTTTTCTTCTTTTTGGTGGGTTGAGGGGCTTCTTCTTCTTGTTTTTTTAAAACCTCTTGCTTTTCTAGCCAGGTAAGTGGCCGCTTGTTTTTAAGATGGTACATCTCTATGGTCATCTTTTTCTTTTTCTTGGACGGAAAATCAAGTGAGCAACTCCCTGTGACCATATCAATCAATGGTGAACTTTTATATAACCGATATGTTATATTGCATATACCGCATACTTGTTTAGCCTCTTTGGACAATGAAATCATATTACCTCGCAAGATATCTTTTTCGCTTCTTTTGTCCACACAATTTCCTTTAAGGTTTATAAGAATATCTCCTTCTTTGTGCAAGTGTTTTGTTGCTTTTCTTTTTAACTGATAAGGAACGGCGGGTGCATATGGTATAAATGGGAGCCTGTATGTTATTTCTTCTTTGTTTCTATATACAGGGGCAAAAAACAGGTTGATAAACCAATCCCTCTGAAACAACAGTTCTGATAATCGAGCTGTATCGCTGATGATTGATCCCATATTCTGTGCGAGTGCTTCTGTTTCTTTTCCTGTGTAGGATTTTTTGATTTCGGCTTTTTTGGTCTCCCACCGTTTTTGTATCGATGCTTGGTTCTCTACACTTATGGCTTCTCCTGCCTGGTTAACTTTTATGTGCAATGGATAGAGCACCGCACCGCACTTCTCTACCAATTCATCTAGGATAGAATTGGGTTTTTTACCATTAATATACGTTTGATGTTTTTGTAATTCAAAAATATACATATGCTCGTCTATTTGATCGATACAAATAATGTCTATCTCATAATGAACTTGTAATTTTTCTTCCTTCTCATTTTCTGATACAAGCACAACCCCGTATGTCCTTCTAATATCGGATAGGTTATAGGTAATAGAAACAACCTCTTGATCTTTTTCTGTTATGTCTTGAGTGCCAAAATCTAATTTTGCCATGGTAACAGGGTGTGGTTCGTTATTAAAACAATTTTATTTTGTCATTGGCCTGCACATCTACTTGTTTAGAACTCACTAACTCCATATTCTCCTTAGCACTCTCTATACGGACTTTATCCGCATTTTCTAAAATTTCCTTAGCTATCAAGGTCTTATTTTCTTCTACGCTTTCTGTACTATTTTTTGCAGATATAGATATATCATCACTTACTCTGGTCATCATATTTGTTCCTGCATTCATTTTT
>CANLIE010000013.1 GCA_947491225.1 uncultured Cellulophaga sp. | reverse complement strand
TCAGAACTTTAATTTACTAAATTTTCTGCTTTTTTCTATGAAAAATATTCACTTTTTACGTCGAACTCACGTTAAATAGACAAGTGGTAGCAGTTGTAAACTTTCCTAAAAAACAGATTGCTAATTTTATGAGTGAATGTTTAATAATGGGTGCTGTAGAGGGCAAAGATGTAATTTTTTAAATCTAGAATCTAAGGTGCCTAATGGGCTACCAATAGGGTAGAGTATAAGAAAAAAGATCCCAAGGTTAAAGTTTGAGATCTTTTTATAAACAATGATTATTGATTACTACATCATTTTACTAAAGAAAATGGCATTCATCAATAATTTATTTGTACCGTACCAAAAGGCTCTAAAATTGGTATTGTCTGTAAATAATATTACACGACCTTTTCCATAGCCTTGTGTTTTAAAAGGGATGCTGTTCTTTAAAACATTTAAATTCTCTTCAGAAATATAACCACTTAGTAAAGGAGTGTTTGTGTATTGTACAGGGTTGTTATAGCTGTTTTTATCTGGATTAATATAAATATTAGTATTCCTGAATAATGGTAATTTATCACTTTTATATCCATAATTTATAGGATGTGACCGATCTAATTTTGCTTCAAAAATTGCTCCTCCAGTAACTTGAGCTCCTCTAAAATTACCTCGCTTGTCAAAAGGAATATTTTTAGCTATTAGGGTAGAATCTTTTTTAAAATCTATTTTCATGAAATCATTGGAATTTAACCAATATGCAGTGTTTTTGTAGCCTATTAAGGTACCACCATTTTTTACCCAATCTTTTATTTTTGCAACTGAACTTTTGTCTAGTGCACTACCATAAATACTTGGTATAATAAGTGCTGTGTAATTACTTAAATCTACTCTAGAAAAATAGTCCGTATCCAATTTTGTAATTTTCATATCATAACGCTGATCAAATAAATGCCAAATTTCACCTGCATCTGCATATGTAACACCGTTACCTACAAGTAAGGCAACTTTTTGCTTTTTTAATGGATCAAATTCATTACTTCCAAGATCAATACCTTTGGTTAAACCTGTGCTTACAGCTGTTATGGTAAGATTATTGTTTTTTGCGACTGTCTTTAGAAATTGATGTAATTCATTCGCATCTAATTTTTGGTTGTAAACAGGAATCATAATGGTACCATAATCATATGTTTTGCCTTCTAATGTAAAAGGACTTTTACCAACTTTTGCTCTTAATCCTTTTTCTAAAATACTATGTAGTGCTTTAGGGCTGTAATACTCATTCCATTCAAACAAATAAGCATAATCACTTTTGTTAGAGATATTACCTTCTAATGGTTTAAATTCTGTAATTTCTTTACCTAAATTGTTTAAGCTAGTAACTTCAGCATAGTCTAGATTAAAAGCTAGAGGAAATGTCCAAGCAGAAATATCATAAAAAAGGCTGTCTGTGAATGTAGTTCGTTTTTCAAACATTGCATTTATTAGTCTATTATTTTTCTGATTCATAGGAATCATATAGCTATTTTCTTTTTTATAGTCTTTACCTGCTATGGTTACATTGTTTTTTAAGGTATTAAATTTTATTTTATGCCTGTGTAATATTTCTGCTAAGTGCCAAGCCTTTGATGCATCTTTACTATCGCCAAAAATTATAGCCTTTATTTTACTTTTAGAGGCTTCTTCTTTTGCATCTTTAAAGAATTGTTGTTGGTACATTATTATTTTAGTACGCATATTCTTAGCCGCTTCTAGTGTAGACAAAGCAGCAGTAAATTGATTTTTTATTGTAAAAGGAAATGTTAACAGTCCGTTTTCACTATTTTGCATATGACCACGAGAGCTTCCTTGCTCAAATAAAATACCTATACTACCATTAACATCAGGGAAAGTAGAACCTTTACCATAGTAATAATCATCATAGTTTTCTTCAGAATAATATAAAGAACCAATTTTATCAAATGCTTTGGCATGATATGTTCCTATCTCAGCTGTTAACTGTTGGTTAACGTTTGGAGTCAATGGATGTACTCTAGTTGGTTCTCCAGGCTGAAAAAAGAAAGTAGAGTTTGTACCCATTTCATGGTGATCCGTGAGTATGTTTGGCATCCATTTGTGAAAAGTTTCTATTCTTGCTCTACTTTCAGGTAATTGCACAGGTAGCCAATCTCTATTCATATCAAACCAATAATGATTTGTACGTCCGTTTGGCCAGGTTTCACGGTATTCTCTGTCGTTGTTGTCAGGATTTAGATTTTTACTCTTATTACTATTTACCCAATGCGCAAAACGTTGTATGCCATCAGGGTTAAATGCAGGATCCATTAAAATAATAAAATTGCTTAACATATCTTCTATTTCAGGCCCTTGGGCAGCAGCTAGATAATATGCATAGGCTAACCCTGCATTAGCTCCACTTGGTTCATTACCGTGTATGGAAAAACCTTGATAAACTACAATAGGTTTATTAGAAACATCAGAAATAGTACCATTGGAAATGTCTAAATGTTCTTTTCTTATGTTTTCTAGGTTAAAATGGTTATTAGGAGAAGTTATTGTTAACAATAGAATAGGTCTTCCTTCATAGGTTTTTCCTCTATTTTCAATAGAAATTCTATCACTTGCTTTGGCTAAAGCTTGCATATAAAACAATAGCTTATCATGAGATATGTGCCACTCACCAACTTCATGACCAATAATATCTATAGGTTTGGGTATACTGCTGTCATAAGATATATTCTGAGGCAGATAATAATTCAACCCAATATCTTCTTGAGATTGAATGTGTTGAAATACAATAAAAACTAATAGTAGTAGTCTTTTTTTCATAAATGTTCTATTTAAAGTAATAAAAAAAGCGACTCTAAAAAGAGTCGCTTAAATATACTGTATTTTTCAATATTAAATATCATCAAAGCTTACATCAGTAAAACTTTCAATATTAGCAGGTTGAACAATTTCTTCTCGACCTTCTTTTTTAAAGTCTTTTTGGTGTCTATCAGAAATCACTTCTTCCCCTTTTTCATAAACAATATAACCCATCATTTCATTAAGCAATTCTTTGAAAGAGGCAAAATCTTCTTTGTATAGGTAAATTTTGTGTTTTTTGTAATGGAAAGACCCATCATCATGTGTAAATTTTTTGCTTTCAGTTACTGTTAAATAATAGTCACCTGCTTTTGTACTGCGAACATCAAAAAAGTAGGTTCGCCTACCTGCTCTTAATACTTTTGAATAAATCTCTTCTTGATCCATTAATTCTTTTTCATTCATTTGTTATAGTTATCTCGTTAGTGTAATGTTATCATAGTATACCTCAAAAATGAAAAAAAAATGGCTATCTGGCAACATTTTTCTAATTTTATTTCTCTGATAGTTGACTATTATATAGCTCTTTATAGTATCCGTCTTTCATATACAATGTCTCGTGAGACCCTTCTTGAACGACTTTTCCTGCTTCTAAAATTAATATTTTATCTGCATTTTTAGCAGAAGAGACTCTATGGCTTACAATAAGTGTTGTTTTGTTTTTTGAAACAGATTTTAAGTTGTTTAAGATCTTTTCTTCTGTTTCTGTATCAACTGCAGAAAGGCAGTCATCAAACAGATATATTTTTGGGTCTTTAAGTAAAGCACGAGCAATTGATACACGTTGTTTTTGTCCGCCACTTAATGTAATTCCTCTTTCACCTAAAATAGTATCATACTTTTCTTTAAAATTCATAATGTTTTTATGAACTACTGCTTTTTTTGCAACAGCAATAATTTCTTCATCAGTAGCATTTTCCTTACCAAATTTAATATTGTCTTTTATAGAGTCAGAAAATAAGAAAGCATCTTGGGGAACGGCTCCAATATTTTGTCTTATACAATTTAAATTATACTCTTTAATTGATGTGCCATCAAACAAAATATCACCAGAGGTAACATCATACAACCTAGCTATTAAATCTAAAATAGTAGATTTACCACTTCCAGTTTTGCCTATAATAGCAAGTGTTTCTCCTTCATTTATTGAAAAAGAAACATTTTTTAATGCTGTAATATTAGTATCATCATAAGTAAAGCTAACGTTTTTAAATTCTATTTTTCCGTTAATTACCATTGGTACTTCTATAGGATTAATTATTTCTGGTTTTTCTTTTAAAAATTCATTTATCCTAGCTTGTGATGCTTCAGCCCTTTGTATGACCGAAGTTAACCAACCTACTATTGCTACAGGCCATGTAAGCATATTTACATATATTATAAATTCAGCAATAAGGCCAATACTTTCTATTTTTCCATTTATGTATTGTTGCCCTCCAATATAAATTACAATAATGTTACTTATACCAATTAATAAAATCATTAGAGGAAAAAACCAAGCATTGATTTTAACCAAGGACATACTCTTGTCTTTTCCTTCATTTGCTAAGCCTACCAATTCTTCATTTATACGATTTTCAATACCGTATGCTTTTATTACTGATATACCAGAAAAAGATTCTTGAACAAAGGTAGAGAGTTTTGATAAAAATTGCTGTACTATAGTACTGCGCTTATGAATAAGTTTACTTATTTTATAAATTAATACGGATAAAACAGGCAAGGGTATTAATGTATATAATGCTAATGATGGTGCTTTTGTGTACATAATGGGTATAATACATGCAAAAAGGGTAATTGTGTTCATCCCGTACATAACTGCAGGACCACAATACATCCTGACCTGACTTACATCTTCACTTATCCTGTTCATTAAGTCTCCAGTTCTATTTTTTTTATAAAAATTTAGGCTTAGATTTTGGTAATGATTGTAAATTTCATTTTTAAGATCATATTCTATATATCTAGACACATTTATAATGGTTTGTCTCATTAAAAATGTAAAGAAACCAGATAATAGAGCGGCTCCTAATATTACAAGAATGTACTCTAAAAGATTTGTTCTTATAATATCTATATCAACATTACCTTGTTCCACATACTTCTCTACTGCTTTAATAGATTTGTTAACATAAGGAGGCATTACTAAAGAAAAAATACGTGCTATAACTGTTATGATAATGCCAAGGAGTAATTTGAGCCAATATTTTTTAAAATATTTATTAATATGTTTTAATTCCTTCATTTATTTTTGAGATAGTTTTTTATAACAGTTTGGCAAAGATAGTTTTTTGAAACATAACCGTATGTTATCTTAATCATAAGATAAAATACACATTCAATAGCTACATTTGAAAAATATAATAGTATTTTTGCAAAAAAAATCACAACAAATTAAAGTTCTTATAAATGCTAACAAGAAGGCACATTAGAGTAAAAGTAATGCAGTGTATTTATGCTCTAACTCATTCTCAAGATGACACGTTAGAAAAACAAGTAAAGTTTTTAAAATATAGTATAGATAATATGTACACGTTGTATCTTTTAATGCTTAGCTTGTTAGTAGAGGTGCATAGTAAAGCAAAAGAACAAGTAGAGCTATCTTCTAATAGTTATTTAGGAAATGCATCTGATAGTTACCCCAACAAATATAAATTTATAAACAACGAGTTATTATTGCAGATTGTAGATAATAAGTTGTTAAAAGAAGAGCTTTCCAGAAGAAAATTGAACAACTGGTATTTAAATGAAGAATATGTTAAGTTGATATATAAAGAAGTAGTTGCTAGTGATTACTATAGCAAATATATGTTAAGTAATACTAGTAGTTATACTGAAGATAAAGAGCTAATTGTAGACTTGTATAAAAATATAATTGCTCCTAATGAAAAGATTTATGACTACTTTGAAGATGATAAATTAACATGGGTAGATGATATACCTATTGTAAATACGTTTGTTTTAAAATTACTAAAAAAAGCAACAAATAATAATGTAGATTCTTTTTTTCTCCCATCATTGTTAAAAGATGATGATGATATGGTGTTCGCAAAACAATTACTAACCAAAACATTACTGAATAATGATTTATATGTTAAAGAAATAGAAGGAAAAACACCAAATTGGGATAAAGACCGTATAGCAGATATAGATGCCATACTTTTAAAAATGGGTATTTGTGAATTATTAAACTTTCCATCCATTCCTGAAAAAGTCACTATTAATGAGTTCTTAGAGATTGCAAAGGAGTATTCTACACCCAAAAGTAGTATATTTATCAATGGTATTTTGGATAAGTTGGTACGCGAGTACAAATCAGAAGGAAAGTTAAAAAAGATGGGTAGAGGATTGTTATAAATAAATTTCATTAATTTTGTCTAGAACAAAATAAAATATACAATTATGAAAAAGACTATTTTAATGTTTGTAGCTGTAGTTTTTGCAGTGTCATTTACAGCATGTAAAGATAAAGCTTCTAGTAAAATAATTATGGCTAATGTAGACAGTGCAAGTCAAAGAGATGACGCAGCAAAGAAGCTCCCAGTAATGAGTTTTGATAAAACTGAACATGACTTTGGGTCAATTGAGCAAGGAGCTGCCCAAGAAACCATATTTAAATTTACAAATACAGGAGACGCTCCTTTAATTATCACAGATGCAAAAAGTAGTTGTGGTTGTACAATTCCTGAGTACCCTAAGAATACCGCTATTGCACCAGGAGAAACAGGAGAGATGTTGGTAAAGTTTAATGGTGCAGGTCAAAATCAAGTAACTAAAACTGTAACAGTAACAGCTAACACAGCTAAAGGAATAGAAACTTTACGTATAAAAGCATTTGTTAATCCTAAAAATGGTGCTACAATGGCATCTATACCCTTAAAGAAGTAAAAAGCATGCAAGAATTGTTCGAACAATACCAATTCCTACCAATGGTCGGAATTTTTATAGTAGCATATTTTTTTATGATACGTCCGCAAATGAAACGTTCTAAGGACGAGAAAAAATTTGTTACAACATTAAAAAAAGGCGATAGAGTTATTACCAAAAGCGGTATGCATGGTAAGATTTTTGATTTAAATGATAAAGATATGTCTTGTGTCATTGAAACTATGGCTGGAAAAATAAAATTTTCTAGATCTGCTATTTCTATGGAAATGAGTAAAAAAATAAATGAACCAGAAAAAAACAAATAAGTTCTTATGAAGGATATTTTTACAAAACTATTAAGTGTTTTAATACTGCTTATAATGTCTTGTAATAAAGATGAGGACAATAAAGAGCAGGATTTAAGTAACCAGCTAATTGGTAAATGGAGGGTGCAAACCGAAAAAGTAGATGGTGTTAATACGCAATTTAGTAGTTGTGGAGGAGATATATTAGAATTGAAAAGTAATAAAGAATTTACAGATGTTAGTAGTGTATTGTTAAACAATACTTGTGTAGAAGATGGAAATGAGTTTGGTTTGTGGACTTTAAATAATAGAATTATTGTTTTAGAGTTTGATAAGACAAATAATATTGAAAATCAAGATTGGCAAATAAACAGTATTACAGAAACTGAATTAAAAATAACAGAATCATCTATTGAAGGTGAGAAAGTTGAAAGAACACTAATTAAGATGTAATTTAAAGTTAAGAATATAGTAATGACTAAACAAGAAAAGCATCATTTTTTAAATTGATGCTTTTCTGTTTTTATAAGTATCTATACTTTTGTTAATCTATATAGTTGTATTATTATGTTAAATTCACAATTGTTTGTAAATTTTCACTGTCGCACAGTTTTAAATTTATTAGTCATATGTTAAGTTTTTTACCACTTGTCTAATAATATAATTCTTCTGTATATTCTTTTCCTTGAAAAAGTAATTATAGTTTATTTTTTAGATGTTAGTTCACAAATTTTAACAATAACTTCAACAGCTTTTTGCATACTCTCTAATGGTATATACTCATACTTTCCATGGAAATTATGTCCTCCTGCAAAAATATTTGGACAAGGTAGTCCCATATAGCTTAGTTGAGAGCCGTCAGTGCCGCCACGAATTGGTTTAATAATTGGTTTTATACCTAGATCTTCCATAGCTTCTTTAGCTATTTCTACAATATGAAAAACAGGCATTACCTTTTCTTTCATATTAAAGTATTGATCTTTAATAGTTAGTTGTATACAATTATTATATTTTTCATTTAGTTTAAAAATTATGGATTCTAATGTTTTTTTACGATTTTCAAAACTATTTTTATCGTGATCACGAATGATTAATTCAATCATTGCGGATTCAATCTCTCCTTTTATAGCATGTATATGGTAAAAACCTTCTTTATCACTAGTATGCTCAGGTACTTCTTTAGCAGGTAATTTGGCCATTATTTCTTGAGCAATTCCAATTGCATTTACCATTTTTCCTTTTGCATAACCAGGATGAACACTTTTACCTTCAATGGTTATTTTTGCACCAGCTGCATTAAAATTTTCATATTCTAATTCTCCAATTTGACTACCATCCATAGTATATGCCCATTCAGCACCAAACTTTTTAACATCAAACTTATGGGCTCCACGACCAATTTCTTCATCAGGTGTAAATCCAACTCTAATTTTACCGTGTTTAATTTCTGGATGATTAATTAGGTATTCCATAGCGGTTATTATTTCTGTAATTCCTGCTTTATCATCTGCCCCTAAAAGAGTTGTACCATCAGTTGTGATTAGGGTTTGTCCTTTATACTGTAGTAAATCATCAAAATAATCAGGAGAAAGAACAATGTTTTTTTCTGTATTTAGAATAATATCCTTGCCATCATAGTTTTTAATGATTTGCGGATTTACATTTGTACCAGAAAAATCAGGAGTAGTATCAAAATGAGAAATAAAACCAATGGTAGGTACTTCTTTGTCAATATTGCTAGGTAAAGTAGCCATTATATATGCATTCTCATCTATGGTAACATCATGCATTCCAATAGATTTTAATTCATCTACAAGTATATTAGCTAAATTCCATTGTTTTTTTGTGCTTGGTGTTGTTTTAGAGTTTGGGTCACTTTGAGTGTCTATTTTTACATAGCTTAAAAACCGATCTAGAATGTATTGCATAAGTTTATATTTTACTCAAAAATACGGTTTATTTCGTTTTTATAGGATAATTATACAGGTGTTATATTTGCTGAATAACTTTATAATTCTGTTAATAAAAAGCATATCTAAAATAGTTCTACTTCTTTGTAGTTTGTATTTTTGCAGAAAGATTGGATTTTTAT
Organism: uncultured Cellulophaga sp.; assembly: GCA_947491225.1. Classification (GTDB taxonomy): domain Bacteria; phylum Bacteroidota; class Bacteroidia; order Flavobacteriales; family Flavobacteriaceae; genus Cellulophaga. The sequence goes on along the minus strand of CANLIE010000013.1, from coordinate 65,157 downwards.
GTATAAAGCAGTTATAAGACCCTTATTTTTCTTAATTGATCCAGAAAAGGTGCATCATATTTCTTTTTCTTTGATTAAGTTTTTTTCAAAAATTGGTTTTAGTAGCTTGTTTAGGGCTCTTTATGTTGTAAATGATAAACGACTTGAAAGAGAGGTTTTTGGAATAAAATTTAAGAATCCAGTAGGAATGGCTGCTGGTTTTGACAAGGATGCTAAATTATACAAAGAACTCTCTAACTTTGGATTTGGGTTTATAGAGATAGGAACATTAACACCTAAACCCCAAACGGGAAATCCAAAAAAGAGATTATTTAGATTAAAGGCAGACAATGCCATTATTAATCGTATGGGTTTTAATAATGGAGGGGTTTTGGAAGCTGTAAAGCGATTGCAAAGCCAGCATAATGTATTAATTGGAGGCAATATAGGTAAGAATAAGGTAACTCCTAATAATGAAGCTGTTAATGATTATTTAGCTTGTTTTGAAGCTTTATATGATTATGTGGATTATTTTGTGGTTAATGTAAGTTCTCCTAATACACCGGGTCTTAGAGAATTACAGGATAAAGAGCCATTGACTAATTTATTAAATACCTTAAAAGAGAAAAATAGTATTTATAGTGTTGAAAAAGAAGAAAAAGAGAAACCTATTTTATTAAAGATTGCACCAGATTTAACAGATGAACAATTGTTAGATATTATTGATATTGTTGCAGATACTAAAATAGATGGTGTTATAGCTACCAATACAACAATTGAACGTAAGGATTTAAAATCTTCAGTTAACCTAACTAGAGAAAATGGTGGTCTTAGTGGAAAACCATTAGCAAATAGAAGTACAGAAGTAATACGTTTTTTATCAGATAAAAGTAACAAGGCCTTTCCTATAATTGGAGTTGGAGGCATACATTCTGAAAAGGATGCTTTGGAAAAACTGGAGGCAGGTGCAGATTTAATACAATTATGGACTGGTTTTATTTATGAAGGGCCTGGGTTAATAAAAAGAATAAACAAGGCAATATTAGCAAAAGAATAATACTTATTCTGTTTGGTATTCCATAACTAAATATCTTTTAAGATTATTTTTACTAAAGAAACAAATGTTTTGTAATCTGAATGTAGCATATGTAATTCTGTTTTTTTCACTTTTTTAAATTTAAGATAAATTGAATTACGATATTTTATACGCTTTTATTTCTGCAACAGTAGTATTGGCAATCTTTCCAGGGCCAGATAATATTTATGTGCTTGTTCAAAGTCTAGTCAACGGTAAAAAATATGGTTTGGCAACAGTGTCAGGTTTAATGACAGGTTGTTTGGTGCATACATCGCTGTTGGCATTTGGTGTATCTGCAATAATAAGAACAAATGATAATTTGTTTTTAATAATTAAGGTTTTCGGGGCAATCTATTTGTTTTACATAGCATATAAAGTGTTTAGAAGTGATGCTAGTCTTATAATATCTGATAAGAAGGCTCCTCAAAAAAGTATGTTTTCTCTTTTTAAACAAGGTTTTGTTATGAATGTATTAAATCCAAAAGTAGCTTTGTTTTTTTTGGCTTTTTTCCCAGGGTTTTTATTTAGTGAAGAATTGAGTATAGTTACTCAATTTTATGTTTTAGGGTTTCTTTTTATATTAGTTTCTTTTGTGGTTTTTGGGTCAATTGCTTTATTGGCTGGTTCTATATCTAACTATCTCACCAAAAGCTCAAATGTTGGAGGTTTTTTTAAATGGTTGCAGATAATTGTATTTATCGGATTAGGAATTTATATCTTATTATCGGATAAATAATGGTAATTTTGAAGATATTAAACTGCATTTATGTCCAATAAGGTTAAAATTATAGAATGTCCTAGGGATGCTATGCAAGGAATAAAAGAATTTATTCCTACAGAATTAAAGATAAAATACATTCAATCTTTATTGAACTGTGGTTTTAATACTTTGGATTTTGGAAGTTTTGTGTCACCAAGAGCAATTCCTCAGATGGTAGATACAGCAAAAGTTTTATCTAAACTAGATTTATCAATCACTAAAAGTAAGCTTTTAGCCATAGTTGCTAACATACGAGGTGCAGAAGATGCTAGTAAACATTCAGAGATAGATTACTTAGGGTATCCATTTTCTATTTCAGAAAATTTTCAAATGCGTAACACGCATAAAACAATCACACAATCAGTAGAGACGTTACAAGAGATTTTGAATATTGCAGATATTTCTAATAAGAAAGTGGTTACATATATCTCTATGGGGTTTGGTAATCCTTATGGAGACCCTTGGAATGTTGAAATAGTTGGAGAATGGACAGAAAAATTATCTACAATGGGAGTACATATCTTATCATTGTCTGATACAGTTGGAACCTCTACACCAGAAGTAATAGATTACCTTTTTTCTAATTTAATTCCTAAATATCCACAAATAGAGTTTGGTGCCCATTTGCATACCACACCAACCAAATGGCACGAAAAAGTAGAGGCGGCTTATAAAGCAGGTTGTAGGAGATTTGATGGTGCAATACAAGGTTTTGGAGGTTGTCCAATGGCTAAGGATGAACTTACAGGTAATATGCCCACGGAAAAAATGTTATCTTATTTTACAACCAAAAAAGTTGATACAAATGTTAACTGGATGGCATTTGAAGCTGCATATAATAGTGCTTCAAATTTATTTTTAAAATATCATTAATATAGTCTTAATTCGTCTTCTTCATTTTATTTAGATTCAATACAAATAATTTTTGATAAACTGTTTTTCAGTTTTATATTTGCGCCCTGAAAAATTGATTAGACATAATTAATCTAAATAAAAACAAATTTGAAATGAAAAAAATTACTTCAATTATAGCAATCTGTTTTGCTTTAAATGCAATAGGACAAACTGCAAAGGATTCAATTACATTAGATCCTCAAAAACAATTAAATTCAGCTCAACGAATATTATCTGGTAATTATGGTTCTGCTGTAACCGTTGGTGCTTATGGTGAAATACTATACAATCAAGAAGAGGGTAATAATGGAGAGATAGATATTCAACGTTTAGTATTATTACTTGGGTATAGATTTAATGATAAGGCACAATTCTTTACTGAAATTGAATTTGAACACGTAGAGGAAGTGTTTGTAGAGCAAGCTTTTGTAAACTATAGTGTTGCTAACAATACAAATGTAAGAGGTGGTTTAATGCTAATACCTATGGGTATTGTAAATGAGTATCATGAGCCTACTACATTTAATGGAGTAGAACGTCCAGCTATGGATGCAGCAATTGTGCCAACTACTTGGAGAGAAATAGGAGTAGGTGTTAGTGGTAAAATTAACTCAGCTTCTTTAGGATATCAGGTTTATGTTTTTAACGGATTCAAATCTACTTCTTCTGATGGTTCTGGAGGTTTAACAGGTGTTTTAAGAGGAAAAGACGGTTTAAGAAAGGGTAGGCAAAAAGGTATTAAATCCACAGTTGATAGTCCTACTTTTTCAACGAAATTGGAATATTACGGACTTCCAGGTCTACGTTTAGGTTTGTCTGGTTATTTTGGTAAAACGCAAGCAGAGGATGATATAGAGCATTTAGATGGGGCTAATATTGGAATTTCAATGGTTGGTTTAGATGCTCGTTACGCATACCAAAGATTTACTGCTAGAGGGCAATTTATACACGCATCTTTGTCAGATACAGAAAAATACAATACTGCTACAGCTAAAGATTTAGGTAGTGCAATGCAAGGATTTTATGTAGAAGGAGCCTATAATTTATTACCTATTGCCAATGAGCAAAAATTATTTGTTTTTACAAGGTATGAGCAGTATGATACACACAATAAAACTGCTGGAACCTTGGTTCGTAATGATGCATATAATAGAACTGATATTACATCTGGACTGTCTTATCATATTGCTCCTGGAGTTGTTTTAAAAGCAGATTATCAGTTTAGAGATGATGCGCGTAGAGGAGATAGTGTAGATAATAGACTTAATTTTGGAATTGGTGTTTGGTTCTAAAATATAATGAATGCTATAAGTAATAGGCTATCTAAAAAAAATATTTTTTTAGATAGCCTTATTTTTTATTAAAAATGATTCTAAATTAGTACATTTGTCTTATGAGATTTAATAGGTTAATTACTGTAACTATCATAGTTTTTTCTTTTGCCTTGTTTGGATTTGGGCTATCATCAACCCTGAAAAAAAAGGTAAAAAAAGAAGTGCATAAAGTGTTTAATGTTGAGAATTTTGAATTAAAGTCTGTTCTAGTTTCAAAGGAGGTTAATAATAAACTGCCGACCAAAATAACTTCAGATAATTTTTATAGTCTATATGTGAATGAAACTTTATTAGGGTATGCTTTTATAGATAAAGCATCTAGTAAAACAGCCAAGTTTGATTATTTGGTTATATTTAATGAAAAAGTAGAAATAGTTAGTTCTAAGGTGTTGATATACAGGGAAGAGTATGGTGGGGAAATAGGTAGTAATAGATGGTTGAAACAATTTATAGGAAAAACGGGTAAGGATCGTGTAAATATGAATACTAATATAGATGCCATATCTGGGGCTACCATCTCTGTACGGTCAATGACCAATGCAATGGATAATTTATTACAGACCATAGGAATACTTCAAGAGAACAAAATTTTGTAATGAAGTATAACGGCTTTTTAAGTACATTTCCTCCTGAAATAAAAATATTTATTGCTGCCTTTATTGTTGTATTGTCTATAGGTTTTTATACCGGTCTCTTATTTGTAAACGAAACAAGTACGTCTAATCCCAATAAAATAGTAGAGAATTACTTAGGTAATGAGGAAGATGAAGATGCAGAAATAATGAAATTTAAAAAGAGTGAGCGAGAGATGCTTACCACAGTACATACACATATACTTTCAATGTCCTTTATTTTTTTTCTGTTGGGCAGTCTAGTTTGGTTGACTAAATTACCTAAAAAGATTAAACTATTTTTAACAATAGAGCCCTTTGTTTCTGTTCTTTTAACCTTTGGAGGTATTTATTTATTATGGTCAGGCATTTTATGGATGAAGTATGTTATTGTCTTTTCGGGAGCACTTATGACGCTTACTTACTCGTTGTCAGTTATAATAGTTTTACTACAACTGTTTAAAAATAAAAATTTGCATTAAATTTTTCATATATAGGTTAATATCTGTTTTTAGAATGATAATTAATATTAATTCTATTATGAATTTACTTCAAAAGCTAAGTAAAAACTTCCTTTTATAATTAATCTTGAAAAATTAAAGAGAGAAGTAGATGTATACAAGTCATTTTCAAAAGACTAAAGTTAGTTTGGAATTATAATTAAAATGCAATTCAAGAAGTTTATTGCTGCTATTATTAGGTTTGTAATGAAGGAAATAAAAAATAACTAATAAATATTGTATATTTGCACGCAATTAATCCTTAAATTGCTATGCAAGCTCACCTAAATAAAATTGTTGGAGAAGGTCTTACTTATGATGACGTACTCTTAGTTCCTGCTTTTTCAGAAGTACTTCCTAGAGAAGTAAAAATTCAATCAAAATTCACAAGAAATATTACCATAAATGTACCAATTGTATCAGCTGCAATGGATACAGTTACTGAGTCTCGTATGGCAATAGCTATGGCTCAAGAAGGAGGTATAGGGGTCTTGCATAAAAATATGACTATAGAAGCTCAGGCAGCTAAGGTCCGTAAAGTAAAACGTGCTGAAAGTGGTATGATCATTGACCCAGTAACATTACCCCTTGATGCTTTAGTTAAAGATGCCAAGGCAAATATGAAGGAATACAGTATTGGAGGAATTCCTATTGTTGATGGAGAAGGAAAACTAATTGGTATAGTAACCAATAGAGACCTTCGTTTTGAGAAAAACAACAATAGACCAATTTCGGAAGTTATGACTTCAAAGAATCTTGTAACAGTTGCCGAAGGTACTTCATTAGCACAAGCTGAAGATATTTTACAAGAAAACAAAATAGAAAAACTACCTGTTGTAGATAAAGAAAACAAGTTGGTGGGGTTAATTACGTTTAGAGACATAACTAAACTTACGCAAAAACCAATAGCAAATAAAGATACCTATGGTAGATTAAGGGTTGCAGCAGCACTTGGTGTCACTGCCGACGCTGTTGAGCGTGCAGAAGCTTTGGTGAATGCAGGTGTAGACGCAGTGGTTATAGATACCGCACATGGTCATCATATAAATATTGTAAACGTTTTAAAGAAAGTAAAAAAGAAGTTTCCTAAACTAGAAGTTATAGCAGGTAACATAGCCACAGCAGAAGCTGCAAAGTTTTTAGTTGAAGCTGGTGCAGATGCAGTAAAGGTTGGTATTGGACCTGGCTCTATTTGTACTACAAGAGTTGTCGCAGGTGTTGGGTTTCCACAATTTTCTGCTGTATTAGAAGTTGCCGCAGCTATAAAAGGAAGTGGGGTGCCTGTTATTGCAGATGGTGGAATTAGATATACAGGAGACATACCAAAAGCAATTGCTGCTGGTGCAGATACGGTTATGTTAGGTTCTTTACTGGCAGGAACAAAAGAGTCGCCAGGAGAAACCATTATCTATGAAGGTAGAAAGTTTAAATCTTATAGAGGAATGGGCTCTGTTGAAGCAATGAAACAGGGTAGTAAGGATCGTTATTTTCAAGATGTAGAAGATGATATTAAAAAATTAGTACCTGAAGGTATAGTAGGTAGAGTTCCTTACAAAGGAGATTTGTTTGAAAGCATACATCAATTTGTTGGTGGTTTACGAGCAGGTATGGGGTATTGTGGTGCTAAAGATATAGAGACATTAAAAGAGACAGGTAAATTTGTAAAAATCACAGCAAGTGGTATTAATGAAAGCCACCCGCATGACGTTACTATCACTAAAGAATCTCCTAACTATAGCAGATAGTTTTGGAGGTATAATATATAGCAAGTAATGCAGCAAAATTTTAAAAATTTTGCTGCATTTTTTATGTTTAATCTTTATTTATATTTTTATTAATCGTAATATTGCAATAAACAAATGCAATAATGGGTTTAGCTAAAACAGAAATATTTACAGAAAAACAAAATAAAATAGCGTTGTTTGCTAAAGCTTTTAGTCACCCAGCTAGAGTAGCTATTCTTCAACACTTATTTAAAATTAATACTTGTATTTGTGGCGATTTAGTTGAGGTAATTGGTTTGGCGCAACCAACCATTTCTCAGCATTTAAAAGAATTAAAGTTATTAGGGTTAATAAAAGGTAGTATAGAAGGTACTAGTGTTTGTTATTGCATAGACTTAGAAAACTGGACAAAAATGAAAGCCGTAATGAACAAGTTTTTAAATCAAGATTTAGAAATAAATAACAGTTGTTGTTAGACAATAATTAATTTAAAATAATTAGTATGAAATTATCAGAAGTAAAATTAAATTTAAAAAACTTAGAGAAAATAGCATTTCAATTACCAAATGGAGATTTAGTGCCAAGTCATTTTCATATAACTGAAGTTGGTAAAGTAACTAAAAACTTTATTGATTGTGGTGGTACGGTTAGAAATGAAGAAGTTGTTAGTTTCCAGTTATGGAATGAAAATGATTATAATCATAGATTACATCCAGAAAAATTGGTAAACATAATTGAGTTATCTGAGAAGGTTTTAGATATTCCAGATTTAGAGGTAGAAGTAGAGTACCAAGGAGATACTATTGGTAAATATGGATTAGATTTTGATGGAACCAACTTTTTACTAACGACTAAACTTACAGATTGTTTGGCAAAAGATAAATGTGGAATTCCAGTTGAAAAGAAAAAAGTAAAATTTGACACAATACAAGTCTCAGGGAATAGTTGCAATCCAAATTCTGGTTGTTGTTAATAGTAAAATAGATAAATAATATATGATGATATTAGGATTTGATAAAATTAAAGAATTAGAAATTAAAGACTATCGTAAAGCAACATTACAACCATTAGTAAACTATATTCAGTCAAAAGTAAAAGATAAACAAGAAATACGTTTAAATTTTATTTGTACGCATAATTCTAGAAGAAGTCATTTATCTCAAGTTTGGGCACAGACTATGGCTCACTATTTTAATATTAAGAATGTTTTTTGTTACTCTGGAGGAACAGAAGCTACAGCTCTATTTTCTATGGTAGCTAAAACATTAGAAAACACAGGCTTTAAAATAGATGTGATTTCAAATGGCAATAATCCTATATATAGTATAAAGTATTCAAATAATGAGCATCCAGTAGTCTGTTTTTCAAAAAAATATGATGATAATTTTAATCCTACATCAGAATTTGCGGCAATAATGACTTGTTCACAAGCAGATGAAGGTTGTCCGTTCATAACTGGAGCAGAAAAACGCATACCAATTACATATGAAGATCCTAAGGTGTTTGATAATACTGCCCAACAGGCTGAAAAATATCAAGAAAGAAGCTTGCAAATAGCGTCGGAAATGTTTTATGTTTTTTCTCAAGCAAAGTAAATGAAACATTTTAAAGAGTATTTAGGTGAGTTCATAGGGACTTTTATCCTTGTGTTTTTTGGTTGTGGCGCTGTGGCTGTTGCTGTTTTATTTAATGGTTTTGGAAGTCTTTTAGAAGTGGCATTAGTATGGGGATTTGCAGTTTCTATTGCAATTTTTACAACAAGAAATATTTGTCCCGCTCATTTAAACCCAGCGGTTAGCCTTGCTATGTACGTTTCTAAGAATTTAAGCATTAAAAAATTACCTTTTTATATTTTTAGTCAATTTTTAGGTGCTTTTTTGGCAGCTTCATTTATTTATATTGCTTTTAATGATGCTATTGTGATATATGAAGGTGCTAATGATATAGTAAGAGGCACAAAGGAGTCTTATAAATCTGCGATGATGTTTGGTGAATTCTTTCCCAATCCAAGTTTTGAAAATAATGTAAAGGTTGATTTATTTTTAGCTTGTTTTATGGAAGGTTTTGGAACATTTATATTAGTTTTTGTAATATACAGATTAACGGAACGTAAAGATCAAATTAATAATTTAACTCCTGTTTTAATAGGTTTAACGGTTACAATTATAATATGTATTGTTGCTCCTTTTACTCAGGCAGGTCTTAATCCAGCAAGAGATTTTGCACCCCGTTTGGTAGCCTATATAGCTGGCTGGCAATCTGCTGCTTTTCCTACAGTGAATTATGGTTTTTTTACGGTGTATATATTATCTCCATTGTTAGGAGGGACTATAGCAGCTTTTATGAATTATTTATTTGTATATAGGAAGAAAGCAAATCTTTATGTCTTAAAAAAATAGAAGAAAATGGTTATAACTTATTCACTACTAGAATCGTATTCTGCCCATTTTTTAGTTTTGTGTATGTTTTCCCCAAAATATTTAGCTATTTTTAAAAAGGGTTCAGGCTTTTGATATCCTGGAACAGGAGAAAGCATTTGTTGTTTTTCATCCAAGAAAATGGTTGTTGGATAACTCATTCTGCCTTGCATTAAAGCAGCTGCAAACTCATGGTATCCTCTTCTTCCAGATGCAACATATTTATAAGTTTTTCCTTTGTATTCCAGTGGTTCTTTGCGTTCACCATCCAGTTTTACCATATAGTAATTTTTTACCATATAGGCTGAAACCTTAGGATTTTGAAAAGTATCTGTATCCATTTTTTTGCACCAACCACACCAATCTGTATATACATCAATGAACATTTTTTTAGGTTCTTTATCTGTTTTAGATAATTCTATGGCTTTTTCCCAGCTTAACCAATTTACTTTTTGAGCGTTCATAGTTAAACTATATAGTAATATACAGAAAATAAATATGTTCTTAATCATAGTATAATTCATTAGTTTAAGTACACACTATTACTCTTCAGCGTGTACTTAAACTAACGAAATTGATTGTAAATTATTTTACTAAGGCAACCTTTTTATTTGTTTCAAATAAATCTTTTATATCTATTTGGTTTCTAATAAGATCGTCAAAAGTTTCGCGTTCTCTTATTAAAATAGCCTTTCCATTGTGCCATAAAACCTCAGGCGGTCTAAATCTTGAGTTGTAATTACTCGCCATTGTAAAGCAGTAAGCACCTGCGTTATGAAAACAAAGTATATCCCCTTCAGATATTTCATTTATTCTTCTATTGTTGGCAAAAGTATCTGTTTCACATATATATCCAACAACAGAGTAATAGCGTTCTCTACCTTTTGTATTGGATATATTTACAATTTTATGATAGGAACCATATAACATTGGTCTTATGAGATGATTAAAACCAGAGTCTACACTAGCAAATACTGTAGAAGTTGTTTGCTTAACAACATTTACTTTTGCTAAAAAGAAACCAGACTCACTTACTAAAAACTTACCAGGCTCAAATGCTAAGGTTAATTCTTTGCCATATTCTTTGCAAAATGAATTAAATTTTGAGCTTAATTTTTTACCTAATTCTTCAATATTGGTTTCTATATCACCTTCTTTATACGGAACTTTAAACCCACTACCAAAATCAATAAATTCTAAATTTTTAAAGCTTTTAGCAGTTTCAAATAAAATTTCTGAAGCATATAGAAAAACGTCAATATCTAAAATATCACTACCAGTATGCATATGTATACCATTAATATTCATTTTGGTAAGCTCAACTATGCGAAGTAGGTGCGGAATTTGATGTATACTAATACCAAATTTAGAATCTATATGACCAACTGAGATATTAGAATTGCCACCAGCCATAACATGAGGATTTATTCTAATGCACACAGGTGTATTTGGATGTTTACTTCCAAATTGTTCAAGAATAGATAAGTTATCTATATTAATACGAACTCCTAAAGCTGCTGCTTCCTCAATTTCTTCCAATGAAACGCCATTTGGAGTAAAAATTATAGACTCAGGTTTAAAACCAGCCAAAAGTCCTAATTCAACTTCTTGAATAGAAACAGTATCTAAACCACTCCCTAAGGAGTTCATAAGCCTTAATATTGTAATATTAGAAAGAGCCTTTGCGGCATAGTTTAATTTTATTTTTTTTACACCTTTAAAGGCATTGGTTAATCTTTTATACTGGGAAATTATTTTTTCCGAATCATATACATAAACAGAATCACCGTATGTTTTAGCAATATTCAATAAATCGGATGCTTGCATATTATATTATTTTTTCTACAAAACTATGATACTTAATTATAACTGCAAAAATTTAAGTATAAACATATTAAAAAATAACAAATTGTTATAAATATAACAATCGAATTTAGTGTTTATAGTTAATGCAAAGCTAATCTAAAATTAATTAGCGAAAATGCCCTTGGTTTCTTATTTTTGTGCAAGAACAAAATATCTATTATATATGAACCTTCACGAATATCAAGGAAAAGAGATTTTATCAAGCTTTGGAGTACGTATTCAACGCGGAATTGTGGCACATAATGCAAAAGAGGCAGTAGCTGCTGCAAAACAACTTACGGTTGAAACTGGAACTGGTTGGCACGTAATTAAGGCGCAAGTGCACGCAGGTGGTAGAGGAAAAGGTGGGGGAGTTAAACTTGCTAAAAACTTAAATGAAGTAGAAGAATTGGCAGGTAACATTATTGGCATGAACCTAATTACTCCGCAAACTTCTGCTGAAGGTAAAAAAGTTCATCAAGTATTAGTTGCTGAAGATGTTTATTATCCAGGTGAAAGTGAAACATCAGAATTTTATATGTCTGTACTATTAAACAGAGCTACAGGTAGAAATATGATTATGTATTCTACTGAAGGCGGTATGGATATAGAAGAAGTTGCTGCAAACACTCCAGATTTAATTTTTACTGAAGAAATAGATCCTGGAACAGGTTTATTAGGTTTTCAAGCACGTAAAATTGCCTTTAATTTAGGTTTGTCTGGTCTTGCCTTTAAGGAAATGACAAAGTTTGTTGCTTCTTTATATAAAGCTTATGCTGAGAGTGATTCTAGTATGTTTGAGATTAACCCAGTATTAAAAACATCAGATAATAAAATAATGGCTGTAGATGCAAAAGTATCTATAGATGATAATGCTTTATATAGAAGAAAACAATACGCAGAAATGAGAGATTTGCGTGAGGAAAATCCAATAGAGGTAGAAGCAGGTGCCTTAGGTTTAAACTATGTGGATTTAGATGGTAATGTTGGTTGTATGGTTAATGGTGCTGGTCTTGCAATGGCAACAATGGATTTAATTAAGCAAGCAGGTGGTGAGCCAGCTAACTTTTTGGATGTAGGTGGTACTGCTGATGCTGCTCGTGTAGAAGCTGCTTTTAAAATTATATTAAAAGACCCAGCTGTTAAGGCCATTTTAATTAATATTTTTGGAGGTATAGTACGTTGTGACCGTGTTGCACAAGGAGTTATAGATGCGTACAAGAATATGGGAACCATAAATGTGCCTATTATTGTACGTTTACAAGGTACAAATGCAGATATAGCTAAAGAATTAATTGATAATTCTGGTTTGGATGTACAGTCTGCTGTACAATTTCAAGAAGCTGCGGATAAAGTAAAACAGGTTTTGGCATAAAAGCTGTAAAAAAGATTATATACTAAAAAGGGACAATCATATGATTGTCCCTTTTTTATATTAAAAATTACTTCTTTTTGTTTTTGTACTTCACATAACTAAGATCTGGAACTTTACTTTTATCTTTATACACTGGCTTAGGCTTACTACTTGAGTATAATTTTCTATTTGGTGTTGTAGATTTACTTTTTTTTGCTAATGCATCTGCTGGCGTTGTTGGGTTATCTTTAGTTCCGCGTAAATAAATTACAAGTCCATTTAAAAAATTACGTAAAATTTGATCTCCGCATTCCATATATTTAGGGTGGTCTTCTTTTCTAAAAAAGGCGCCAAGCTCACTTGTTGAAACTTTAAAATCAACCAACTTCAATATATCAACAATATCATCATCTCTTAACATTAAAGCAACTCTTAATTTTTTTAGAATATCATTGTTGGTCATAAATTTAAATTTATTACAAAGTTACTATAAATATGTTATTGATATATAAACAGGTAATATTTATACAATTTTCAAAAAATAACTTTTCTATTATTTAAAAAATAGAACTATATTGCTAATAATTTATTATCTATGTCTCTACAAACCAATTATTTAAAAAAGCTAAGCATCTTATTAGATTTAATTGACTTTGCAAAAGTTGATGGTTTGGTAGCATCTGAATATGATTTCTTGTTAGATATAGCTGAGGATATGGGTGTGGATACAGTGGTTTTTAACTCTCTTTTTGATTCTAATATAAAAAGAGATTTACCTAAGACAAGAAAGGAAACTATTAAACATTTTTATAATCTGGCTAAATTGATGAATGTGGACAAAAAACGGTCAATTTTAGAGATACACAAATTGCATAGCTTAGGTATTAGTATGGGGCTTTCTTCTTCATCTATACAGCAGGTATTATCCATAATGCATAATTATCCTAATAAAGAGGTACCTTTATCTGTAATAGAGAACACTTTAAAAAGCACAATATAACTAACTTTATTTTCTATTTACTACTTAATTATACTTTAGAACTTTTCAACATATTTTGGCTAGTTTTACTATCATTTGTTTATTAATAATAAAAAAACAGACTTTTTGTCTTTTGTTTAAGTATAAAATATGACAAATTGACACTTTTTAAAATTGGTATAGCATTTGAATTATGCAATGACAAGAAATAAAGTTTAATAAAAAAACAATTAGTTATGAATTTAATAAAAAGAAATAGTGTGTTTCCTTCTTTGTTAAGTGAAATTTTAAATACGGATTGGTATGGAGGTTTAGAGTCAGAAAGTAATTCTTATCCCCCAGTAAACATTAAGGAAGACGAAAAAGACTTTACGTTGGAATTGATGGTTCCAGGAAGAAATAAAGATGAGTTTAAAATAGAAATAGACAAAAACATATTAACTGTTTCTGTTACCGATGAAGAAAAGGATACAGAAGCTAAAAGCAAATATTCTTTAAAGGAATATAATATAAAAGGTTTTAAGAGAACATTTAGTTTGCCAGATACTATTAATGACGCCACTATAGAAGCTGGTTATGATAATGGAATTTTAAAATTTACACTTCCTAAAAAAGAAGAAGCTTTGCCAAAACCAAAGAGGTTATTGGAGGTATCTTAAAAAAGGAATTTAAAATATTGTTTTGTGAATTTAACACAAAATGATGGTTGGTTTAGTTAGTTGGTTTGTAAAGTGCCTTAAGCGTAATTTCTTAAGGCACATTTTATTTTTCTTGTAATACTTTAATCTCATCCCTTAGTTTTGCTGCTTGCATAAAATCTAACTCCTTGGCAGCTTTTTCCATCATTTTTCGTTTTTCTTTAATCATTTTTTCTTTTTGGTCAACGGTAAGATAATTCAAGTCTGGTTCAGCAGCTCTCATTTCTTCTTTTTCAAAATGATAAGTGGATACAGAATTTTTAGAAAGAACACTATCTAGGTTTTTGTTTAATGCCTTAGGGGTAATGTTGTGTTTTGTATTATAATTAATTTGTCTTTCTCTCCTGTAGTTTGTCTCATCTATTGTTTTTTGCATACTGGCAGTTATTTTATCAGCATACATTATGGCTTTTCCATTTAAGTTTCTTGCAGCTCTTCCTACAGTCTGCGTCAATGAGCGGGTACTTCTTAAGAACCCTTCTTTATCTGCATCTAATATGGCAACCAAAGAGACTTCTGGTAAATCTAAACCTTCTCTTAAAAGGTTTACGCCTATAAGTACATCAAAAAGACCCTTCCTAAGGTCTTGCATTATCTCTACACGTTCCAAGGTGTCTACGTCGCTATGAATGTAACGGCTTCTAACACTAATCCTATCTAGGTATTTTGCTAACTCTTCTGCCATACGTTTGGTAAGGGTAGTAACCAATACACGTTCATCTTTTTCTATGCGTAGGTGTATCTCTTCAACCAAATCATCTATTTGGTTTAAGCTTGGTCTTACTTCAATTATAGGGTCTAGTAAACCAGTGGGTCTAATAACTTGCTCTACATACACACCTTGACTTAGTTGTAATTCATAATCAGCAGGTGTAGCACTAACATGTATTGTTTGGCTTTGTATCATTTTAAATTCTTCAAACTTTAGGGGTCTGTTATCCATAGCAGCAGGTAATCTAAAACCATATTCTACCAAATTTTCTTTTCTACTCCTATCGCCTCCATACATCGCATGTACTTGCGGAATGGTTACATGACTTTCATCAATTATCATTAAGTAATCTTCAGGAAAATAATCTAGCAAACAGAATGGACGTGTACCAGCTTCTCTACCATCTAAATATCTTGAATAGTTTTCTATGCCAGAACAATACCCTAATTCACGTATCATTTCCAAGTCAAAACTGGTACGTTCTTCTAAGCGTTTGGCTTCTAGGTGTTTTCCTATTTCTTTAAAATAATCAACTTGTTTTACCATATCATCTTGTATTTGATGAATGGCATTCTGTAATATGTCAGGAGATGTTACAAACATATTTGCTGGGTATATGTTTAAATTTTCATAGATTTCTAAGACTTTATTGTGCATAGGGTCAAAAGCTTCAATTTCTTCAATCTCATCTCCAAAAAAATGAATTCTAAAAGCGTGGTCTGCATAACTAGGAAAAACGTCAACAACATCTCCTTTTACCCTAAAATTACCATTTCTAAAATCGGCTGTGGTTCTGGAATACAAACTTTGCACTAATTGATGCAAGAATTTTGTTCTTGATATAATTTGATCCTTTTTAATAGAAATCACATTTTTCTGAAACTCGATGGGGTTACCAATACCATACAAACAGGATACAGATGCCACAACTAAAACATCTCTACGACCAGAGAGCAGGGAAGAAGTAGCACTTAAACGCAATTTTTCTATATCTTCATTAATAGATAAATCTTTTTCTATGAATGTACCTGTTGTGGGTATATAGGCTTCTGGTTGGTAATAATCATAGTAAGAAACAAAATATTCCACGGCATTGTCGGGAAAAAATTGTTTAAATTCAGAATATAATTGAGCTGCCAGTGTTTTGTTATGGGCAAGTACTAAAGTTGGTCGTTGTAAGTTCTCTACAACATTGGCTACTGTAAATGTTTTCCCGGAACCTGTTACTCCTAGTAAGGTTTGGTATTTTTCTCCTTCATTAACGCCTTTGACTAATTCCTTAATTGCTAGAGGTTGATCACCTGTAGGCTCAAACTCTGATACTATTTTAAATTTCATAGATTAAAAGTAACAAATACGAATATAAAAGCACACAAATAATATATGTTTTTGAATGCTTATATCTGTATTGTATTTACTTTGGATAACTGTTTAGAGTGTATGCTATTGTTTTATTTTTACAAAACATTTAACGTTTTAAGGAAAAATGTCCGCTAAAATCTCTGCCATCTTCTAATTTAGCTCTAAACCAATAATCAGACTCAGGTACGGGTTTTCCGTTAAAAGTGACATCCCAACCATTAGAAGTAGGTGTTATTTTTGTAATTAATGCTCCATACCTATCAAAGATATATATGTTACTATTTGCTTGAAATTGTTCATTAATACCATTAATTTGCCAAGTCTCATTTATATTGTCTCCATTTGGAGTAAACATTTTAGGATAACCTATTACAGAAACCTTATATGGAGGCGTTGTTCCGCACCCTTTTTTATCTCTAACGTAAACATCTAAAATACCTATGGGTACACCATCAAAGACATTACTATCTTGATATGATCCAGTACTATCATTTATGGCGTATTCATAATCACCATCACCAGATACTAGAATTGTTATGGAGTTATTTTTGCGTATATCTTTAACTTCTACGTTAGTTATTTTAGCAATATTAGACGGTGTTACTATAAATTCTTTACTATTGGTACAGTTTTGGGTGCCACTATTGTAACTATACCCTAGTTCTAATCTATAATTGCCAATGGTAGTAATAGAAATATTTATGGTATTAGAAATTAAATTTTCTGTTCCATTATCTTCAATTTTGAACCATTGATAGCTATCAAACCCATTTTTTGCAGTGATATCCAATATAGGATTGTCCGTACATAAATAATATTCATCTTGAATAGTAACAACAGGGATTTGTTGCACGTTAAGATTAATTTCTTCTATTCCTTGGCATTGATTGGATGCTTCCAGTCTAGCATAAAGAATAATGGTTTCAGTGATATAATTAGTGCCAGATACTGCGTTTAATTCTAAAGAAGCATCTTCTTTAGTTGTATAAAAAGTAACATCTAAGCCAGGATAATCGTTTGCTTTAATTGCATCTAAATTGAAAATACCAGTTTGTATATCATCAGAGGCATCAATATCACAAGAATAATAAGGCTTTCTACTTGGTAGACTAGCAGTTGTGGATTGTACATTTAAATAGAGTTCTGCATAAGAAATACAACCATTAGCATTGGTTACACTAGTATATAGGGTTTGATTAGTAGTGATAGTATTTACGAAGCCAATAGTGTTGGTAATGGGATTGTTGTTATCTCTATCTAATTGTGTTTCATAAAAGGCAACAATATTTTCAGTTATACCATTGGAAATATCAAAACTAGCTTGTTCTAAATTAAATCTTGTGAACCCATCAGTAGAGGCATTAGTAGTGCCAGAATCTATATCGCATTGAACTAGTGTGGTGCTATTGGCAATAGGTAATTCATTTACTGTAATTTGAGCCTCACCAATTATAGGACATTCAGAAGGGTCTGCGGGTATGACTTCTAAAATATATTTTCCTGCATCTGCTAAATTGGCTTGTGTAATGGTAAGTGTATGACTAGGATTAATTATGGTGGTTCCGTTATGTGACCAATTGTATGTTGCTCCAGGTATTTCTTCTGTTTCTAATATGAATGGAGAGGTTTCACAAACTGCTAAATTAGGACTGGTTGTACCATCTGTATTTTTTACTAAATTTGTTTTGGCAAAGAAAGATTGAATAAAAGGAGGTAATCCTTGAGTAGCATATTTTCCTCGTAAGTAAATTGCGTTATGTTGATAGTCAGCAGCAATACCTATTTGATTAGGGTTATTAATTACTCCTAAGTATTGGCTCCCTTCTTGATAAGATTTGGCAATTGTCCTATATATTTTACCATTTTCTCCCAGTTGTAATGCACCTCTGTATATGTTACTATCATCCAATATAATTTCTGAGTCAGAAATATTAGAAGCAGTAATATCGTATTGTAATAAATTAGACGATTCAACTGTGAGACCTTGTTGAGAATTAAATGTATGTACGTATAATAGTTTATTGTTTGGTGAGAACTCTAAGCCATATGGGTCTTTGTTCACTGCTGAAACATTTATTCTTTGTTAATTGGAAAACATACCAGTATTTGCATCAAAATCATATAAAAACAGACCATTGCTAACGTGTGCAGCTGCCATTTTTGTTCCGTCAGCAGATAATTTTAAGTAACCTCTTTGGTCATCAATAAGAGTATTAAAGGTGGTTTTAACTGCTGTAGTTATAACTCCATTATCGTTAACTTCATACGCATGATATGTGTTAAAAGGGCCATCTGTCCCGTTTTCTGTGGCATATGCAATTACCCAAACAGATTTTTCAAAACAATCTTTTAAAACAGCGGTTATTTTTTCAGAACAATTAGCTAATAGATTTTTATTTTTTTGAATCACGGCTCCAGCCCCAGCATTCTGTGAAATATCTACAACGGAATAATTTAAGCCATAATCTGGATCTCCTTCTCCTACAGATGTATCCACAGTGAATATATAAAATAAATTGGTGTCTTTCTGATTGGGAACAATTAATGCGGATTGAGAACTAGAGGGATCGCCATATAACCCAACCCCATTTTGCATTACTGTATGCGTACTAGTATATACTGTTATACCATCAGTATAGAATAGTAAGTTTCCATTACTATCAGAAATTGTGGCACAGCCTTCCTTAGTATTTAATCTTCCGTCAGTAACAGCAGTGACACTTCCATCATTATTAAAATGAATGCCAGCTCCTTCTCCAAAGTACCAATTTGATGCTTCACTTTAACTAAAAGCTAGCGTTGGTAATAGTATTGCCAATATAATTAATTTGATAAGTAATTTCATAAAAGCGCTCTCTAAAACGCTTCAAGATAACTATAAATCTCGTTTTTTTAATAATGCATAGGATAAATATATAAAAATAGCAGTCCAGCATAAGACAATAATCAATTGTAAAGGTTGCACACTATAATCTCTTGAAATATCCTCACCAACTTGTTGTGCTGCAGATTTTATAACACTTAATCTACTAAAAGGCTCTGTTATTGTACTCCACATAGATCCAAAAGGAAAAAATCTAGAAACGGAATCTGCTACTTCTTTAGAAAATTTAGATGCTAAGTATGTGTATGGAATAATTTCTGCTCCTATGAACCATATAAAAAGAAAACCTAAGGCAAATGCAGAACGTTTTACCAATACACCAGCAAAAAAGCAGAAAGCGAAAAAGCCAATAAGCTTTACAAAATAGGCAGCTAAATATTCTAAGTCAGAAAAGATGATGGAGACTTCATTGTAATCAGAATAAAGTAATCCTAGAATTAATGAAATCAAAAATATAAATATAGTAGAAGCTAATGCAAACACACCAATGGTTAAAAATTTAGAAAGAATAAATTCTTTTTTAGACAGCCCATCAATTAAGTTTTGTTTTATAGTTTTATTACTATATTCATTAGCAATCATAGATACAATTACAATGGCCAAAAACAGTTTTAAAAAAGCGGCAACAAAGGTGTTAAAGTGCCAGATATAAGGGAAATTAAAAATACCAATATCAGCGATGTTAAATTTTAGAGGGCCAAAGTCTATTTTTATCATAGAAACACCCGCAATAAGTATCATTAGTATAAAGTAGGACAGTATTAATATTTTACTAGACCTATTATTCCATAATTTTATAAATTCTATCTGTAGTAAGCGAAACATAATTTTTGTGTTTTTTGTTGATGTTTTAGTTAGATTGGTTTTTGGTAAGTTCTAAGAATTGTTCTTCTAGACTCTCTTTTCGCTTAACCAAATGAGATAGAATAATACCGTTACTAAACAGTTCCTTGTTTAATTCTTTTGCACTTATTTCTTTATTTGGAAAACCAGTTATTGTGCCATTCTCTTCTTTAAATGAATCAAAATCATCATTGTTTTCTAAGAATTTTTTTAAAATATCAGTTTCATCGGTTTTTAATTCAAAGAAACCATAGCTTGCCAGCATACCATCAACACGCCCAGAGTATAGTTTTTCTCCTTTTCTTAAAATAACAACATGACTACAAACTTTTTCAACTTCATCTAATAAGTGAGATGCTAATAAGATAGTAGTTCCTTGCGCTGCTATTTTTTTTATGATTTCTCTTATTTGATGAATTCCTTGTGGGTCTAATCCATTTGTAGGTTCGTCTAATATTAAAATTTCAGGGTCATTTAAAAGGGCAGAAGCAATTGCTAGACGTTGCTTCATACCTAAAGAGTAGGTTTTAAATTTACTATTCTTCCTTTCTAACAGCCCTACTAGTTCTAGTTTTTCTTCTATTTTTTCATCACTGACCTCTTTTATTTTACAAACCAATTTTAGGTTTTGTATCGCAGTCATATATGGATAAAAATTTGGACGTTCTATTATGGCTCCAACTTTTTTTAGTGCTTGGTGAGTGTTAGTATTACCATTAAACCAATTAAAGTCCCCAGATGTTTTGTTTACAACGTTAAGAACTATACCTAAAGTAGTAGATTTACCACTTCCGTTAGGTCCTAAAATGCCATAAACATTTCCTTTTTCTATGGTAAAAGAAAGGTCTTTCACAGCTGTTAAATAGCCGAATTTTTTAGTGAGGTTTTTTACAGTAAGAATAGTTTCCAAAATGTAGGTGGTTTTATGATTGTTTTTCATAAGACGATCTACCGTTGTTTTTGTTACAAAAAACTATACATTACTTCTGCTGTAAATAAATGTGAGTTATAAAATGTCCTTAAAGAAGTTATAAATACATATAAATGTATAAAAGATTAGTATTTGCTTTTTATTTTAAACTAAATGTTTACTTTGTAATAAAATGATATATGGAAAATGAAAGATTAATGTCTAAAAAAAAGCCTGCTTATCCAGTAAGTAATCATTTAGATAATTATTTGAAAGAATATAATAGAAAAATTGAAATCCCTATTTTTTATGATGATTTATTGAGATTTTCAGGATCTGTTGTAGTTTATGATTCAGGGGATAAAGATACATTGTGGGTACGTGTTTATTATTCAGAATTTGAAAGGGCAGAGATAGATTTAAGCTTAAAAAAGGTATACTCTATTTTGCTTTCCGATGGAAGTGATAATATTATACAATACTTAAATATAGATGCTGTAGATTTTTGTACATTTGGTAACTCTAAGCCTTTTAGGATAAAAGTGCGTAATATTCTTAATGACAATTTTACTTATTTTTATATAAAGAAAACAGATGCATCCAGAATATATGGTCTAGAGTTAGAGCATATGTTATCTCCTTACAATCTTAATTTTTTAGTATACAAGGATACTTTAATAGAAGAGCACATAGCGGGTATACCAGGTGATATTTTTATAAAAGATATGCTTCCAAAATGTTCAGAATCTGAAAAGTCACAATTGGCAAAAGAATTTGTTAAGTTTAATGAGCGCTGTATGATTCGGCTATTGGGTGATATGCGTTCGTATAATTATGTTATAGTACCCGTGCATGACTTTGACCATGTTGTTTATCGTATAAGAGCAATAGATTTTGATCAGCAATGTTATGAAGGTAAGTTAAATGTATACAGACCCCAATTTTTTAAGGAAAACTATCAAATGGTTGAACTAGTAAAAAATAAGTTGCTTGTTAGTTCCGTGGATCAATATAAGTTAGAAGAACGATCCATAGTAGCTAAAAGGATAATTAGTTCTAGCAATAGAATAAAAAAGCTTAGAAGTATCTGTAAGAAAGATGAAATTTCTACTCTTGAGAATATTAAAATGTTAAGAGAATATATATACGGACTTACTTTAGATTCACAATTTAAAAAATGCAAGACAATGGGTAGTGTATTGGACTTGACATTGGATTTTGTAAAAAGAAATTATGAAGATGTTAGTATGAAACAGATACTAGATAGCAATATTAAAGTTTAAAAGTAATATATTTAATTAGATTTGATGACTTAATTTGTTATCATAACATTGCGTTTATTTCATTTAAATTAATTAGATCTGTTTTTAATTTGTTTGCGATAGCTAATAACCCTACTAGAAAATGCAGTTTTCGTTATTCGATTTATTAATTATAATAGGTATCACACAAGGAGTTGTAACAGGGATACTACTTTTATTTTCCAATAAGAACCCAAGAAGCAATAAATTTTTAGGACTAGCATTGATAGCCTTTTGCCTTGTAAGTACCAAAATTCTTTTACATACATTGCATTTGTGGGACACACAATTTTTTAGATACTTCCCAAATGGTGCTGAGTTGGTTATACCACCATTAATTTATTTTTATGTTGTTTCTATGATTAGCCCAAAGTTTAGGCTAAAAAGAAGTTATTCCATACACTTTATCCCTTTTATACTATCTCAAGGCTATGCTTTTTTTGTATATTTTTCTATGATTAACATCTCAGTACTAGAGCAAAAAGACCTTATAGCTAATAAATTATGGTTTGATGAGATAAAAGATTTAGAAGAATATTTAGTGCTAATTTCAATGACTATTTATTTGTTCTTTGGATATATAAAATTAAAAGAATATAGAGTATGTCTAGACAACACAACATCTGATAATGCTTTTCCTGATTTTAATTGGTTGAAAAATATTTTTATTTTATTTGTAACATTGGGTATTTTTTTACTGTTTAATTTAATGTTAGATCTTGTCTTTAATTTTAGGGAAAGTTATGTTATTCATTGGGATATATACACGCTTTTTATTTCTTTTTTAATTTACTATTTGGGTTTTGTGGGATATCAACAACCACATTATCAAATAGAGGAAATAAAAATTTCTGATGATAATTTAAATAGAATAGAATTGTCAAAAGAGAAAGAATTGGAAATCATAGAAATTCTTGAAAAAGCATTACAAAATGACAAGGTATTTCTAAACCCTATCATTACCAT
This sequence comes from uncultured Cellulophaga sp., assembly GCA_947491225.1. Classification (GTDB taxonomy): domain Bacteria; phylum Bacteroidota; class Bacteroidia; order Flavobacteriales; family Flavobacteriaceae; genus Cellulophaga. The sequence continues at coordinate 42,006 of CANLIE010000013.1, read as the reverse complement.
TCAAGAGTTATCAAAATCACTTGAAATTCCACAGAGAAATCTTTCCAAAGCCATAAATAATACATTTCAAAAAAGTTTTAGAGACCTTATTAATGAATATCGTATAAAGGAGGTAAAATTAAACTTAAACCATAAGGATTTAAAGCGTATGTCTATCTTAGGAATAGCTTTAGAATGCGGTTTTAATTCAGAAGCTAGTTTTTATAGAATTTTTAAAAAGGACACGGGAATGTCCCCCAAAGAATATATAGAACATATAAATAAATCTTAAATAGCCTGTTTTTTTACTCTCAAAACACGTTTTGAGAACGTAGTATACTAAATAAGCCCCTTCTTTGCTGTGAAAAACATAATAAAGAATGAAATTATCTATCAAAAAACAATCATTAATTAAGAATCATTTATTTAAAGTATTTGTATTCTTTACACTTTGTGCCAATGCACAAACATTAACACAGACTATAAAAGGTAAGGTTTTGGACGCTGCTACAGGAAGACCATTATCTGGAGCAACTATAACACTTTTAAACAGCGACCCTTTAAAAGGCACAATTACCGACTTTGACGGTTTTTTTAAATTAGAAAGCGTACCAGTTGGGAGGCAATCATTATTATGTAGTTTTTTAGGCTATGAAGAAGCATTTATATCTGAAGTACTTGTAGGTTCTGCGAAAGAAATTGACCTAACCATTAGTTTGCTAGAATCTTTAAATCAACTCAAAGAGGTGGTGGTCATTGCATCAAAAGACAATGTAAACCCAAACAATAAGCTTGCAACGGTAAGTGCGCGTTCTTTTAGTGTAGCAGAAACAAAACGTTTTCCAGCTAGTGTCAGTGATCCAAGTAGAATGGCTCTATCTTTTGCAGGTGTAACCAATTCTGATGATGCTACCAATGAAATTATCATACGCGGTAATGCACCCAACCAATTATTATGGAGAGTTGAAGGTGTTGAGGTGCCAGAACCCAACCATTTTTCTGAGGAAGGTTATTCTGCTGGCTCAGTAGGTATGATAAGTACCAATATGTTAGGGAAATCAGATTTTTTTACTGGAGCTTTTCCTGCAGAGTACGGCAATGCTTTATCTGGAGTTTTTGATATTAATTTGCGTAACGGAAATACGGATAAAGGTGAATATGCTTTTCAGTTTGGTGTTCTAGGTGCTGACATATCTTTAGAAGGTCCTTTTAGTAAAAACTACAAAGGCTCATACCTTGTTAACTATAGGTATTCTACCTTAACACTTCTTAATAAAGTTGTTGAGGTTACAGATAATAGCGTTCCTAAATACCAAGATTTGTCTTTTAAGGTAAACTTACCTATGGGTAGTAAAACAAAACTATCGTTTTGGGGTATTGGAGGTATTAGCGAAAGCGATGAGAAACCTAACAAAATTAGAACTAATTTAATAGAAGATGATTTTTTTGATTCTAAAACATATATGAGTGGTGTTAATATGCAGCATTTTATAAGTGATAAAAGTACTTTAAAAATTGCATTGTCATATTCTGGTAACAAAAGTAATTATGAGTCTGTTGAAACAAATCCTAATAACAACGATATATTGATTGATAGGGATTTATTAAAAAACAGTGCATTGCGTTTTAATTTAAATCTTACACATAAATTCAATCCAAAAACCACTCTAAAAACAGGAGCCATTTTAAGTTATTTAAACTATGATATAACAAGCGATCGTGAAACTAATGGAACTAAGGTTGTTCAGGTAGGGGAAGAAGGAAACGGAAATATGGCACAATTCTTTGCTCAAGCAAAATACAGGTTTAATGAAAAACTATCCTCAACGCTTGGGGTTCATGGCACATATTTTTCCATAAACAAAGATTTTGTGATAGAACCCCGTGCAGGACTAACCTATAAAATAAACCCTAAGCATACACTTAGTGCAGGTATAGGAATACATTCTAGAAGAATGCCTTTAAATCAATATTTTTCCAAAGTAGGCAACCAAGGCACGGCTAACTTCCCTAACAAAGAATTAGATTTAATGCAGGCAACCCATTACATTCTTGGTTACGACTGGCGCATTATCAAAAAAGGGCACATTAAAATTGAAGCCTACTATCAAGACATTAATAAAGTGGCAATTGCATTAGACCCAAATAGTACATCATCTTTTATCAATGGAGAGTTTTTAAATATAGCCTTAACGGATACTGGAAAGGCAAAAAATTACGGTGTAGAACTTACTTTTGAAAAGTTTTTTTCCCAACAATATTACTTTTTAACCACCACTTCATTGTTTGATTCTAAATACAAAGCTGCTGATGGTGATTGGTATAATAGTCGATATAATTTTAAATATACGTTTAATGCCGTTGGTGGTAAAGAGTTTTCTGTAGGGAAAACAAAAAACAATATCATAGGAACCAACGCTAAATTACTTTTAAATGGAGGAAAACGAGGTACGCCAATAGATTTAGATGAATTTGACCAATCCGGTAATATAACACTAGTGCACAAAGAGAGAAATACAATCAGGTTCAAAGACTATTTTCGTTTAGATATGAGTGTGTATTACCGTATAAATAGACCAAAAGTTGCACATATTTTTTCTTTAGATATTCAAAATCTTACACTTAGAGATAATGTAGATACTCAATTTTTTAACCCAAACACTAGAATGATTGAAACTGATTTTCAATTAGGATTAGTACCCATATTTAACTATAGAATAGAATTTTAATACAAATCCCATAGATAACGATGATAATTTCAATATATGCACATATAAAAAAGCTTAAATGTTCAGTTGAATCTGAGCAAACTAATAGTAAAAAGACAAGAATGTATCAAATAAGAAAAATAAGAATTGGCGTAATCACTTTTCTTTTTTGCGCCGTTTTTTGGACAAATCAGTTAGTGGCTCAATCATACATACAAACGAGAGTTGGGTATGTTACTGGGCGGTACAAGGCACTTGATAAAAACGTATTGGATCGTGATGAACATGATTTTTTAGGAGGAGCTATGTTTGATATTGAGTATGGTAGAAGGTTAGGAAATGAAAAAATTTCTTTTTTAATAGGCGGTAGGTTACAGTATAGTTTAAGAGTTTTGGAAGGTACTTATAGCGCAAATATATGGGAGCCAGATGCTGATATTAAAGCGCATATCCCTTCTATTTTTTTGACCATTGGGGGAAGAGCAAAAATTATTAATAAGTTTAATCTTCTTCTTCAAGCTAATATTGGACCTAGTTACGTATTGTGGTATCAAGATGGGAAACATACAAATTCGTTTTGGAAGTTTTATCTACCCATAGATACTGGTATAGAATATGAATTTAAAGATGATTGGAGCTTAGTTGGTGGCGTCACTGTAACTCCTCCTATTTACCTATCTACAACGGTAAATTATTTTTTTGGGTTAAGAAAAGAGTTTTAAATAAAACTTCTGTTAAAAGAATATGTCAAGATGAGTTCAATATTAATATAAAACAAAAAAATGAAATCAATTAAAAAAATAGCATTAGCATTAATAGTAGTAGTACTAACTTTTTCTTCTTGTACTAAAGAGGATTGTATAAAAGGGAATGGAGAAATTATTACAGAATCTTTTAAATTAGAAGAATTTAGTAAAGTGTATTCTTATATAGATGCTAAAATAAACATATCTCAGGGAGATACACAATCTGTTTCTGTAAAAGGAGATTCAAATATTATTAAGCTTTTAAAAAGACAAATTATAGATAATAGTTGGGTAATAAATAGAGGAAATGATGAATGTGTTAAAGATTATAAATTAGAGATTACTATTATAGTTAAAGATTTAGGAGCAGTTGGTTCAGCTGGTTCTGGTACAATAGAGGTTAATGATTTTATAAATCAAGAAAGTCTTGAAATAGAAAGTTTGGGATCTGCAAATATTGCATTAAAATCTTTTAAAGATACAAAGACCGTTATAGCTACTACAATTGGCAGCGGAAATATTATTTTTAAGGGGGCTAATTTTTCAAGTGTAGCAAATATTACTTCAAAAATTGGTGGGAGCGGAGATATTATTTTTGATGACTCTGTTGATTTTTCATCCTTAAAAACTGCTGAAATAAAAATAAATGGTTCTGGTAATTATAAAGGCTTTTTTGCTAAGTCAGAAGGTTATGTTGTTAAGTCTAACGGAAGTGGCAACTGTGAAATACATGTCATAAATGATTTGGATGTTGCTATTAACGGATCAGGTGATGTTTCTTACAAAGGAAATCCAGAAGTAACTAAAGCCATTAATGGTTCCGGAGAATTGATACGTGTTAATTAATAAAACCGTTTCTTTCTTGATAACAATTCTCAAAACATGTTTTGAGAGTTTGTTTTTATAGAGGACTGTAACTTTAAATAGTAATGCTTATCCCTCCATTATGGAAGTACTAAAGGTAATGCAGATGGTACGGGAACAGATTCACAATTTACCTGGCCCTTTGGAATAGTAGTAGGAGCTCAGGGTAATTTGTATGTGACAGATTATGACTATGGCAATCATAAAATACGTGAAATAACGCCAAGTGGTGAAGTAAGTACTTTAAAAGGGCTTAAAGATGCAACAGGAACTGATGCGGTATTTGAAAGTCTAACAACAATAGCTATAGATGTCCAAGGAAACCTATATGTAAGAGATAAAGAAAGAATACGCAAGATAACGTCAGGGGGTATTGTAAGTGATTTTGCAGGAAGTACAGAAGGTTATGTAGATGGTCCTGGCGTTGATGCAAAGTTTTTTTTTCCAACAGGTATGGATGTAGATATTCAAGGCAATGTATATGTAGCGGACTCAGCAAATAATAGAATACGTAAAATAACACAAGAATAAAATTAGATAGATAATTAACAATAGATTAGGGACTGTCTTAAAAGTTATAAAAGAACTCTGATTTTCAATTGAGTAAGATGAAACGTTAACTTTTAAGACAGTTTTACATAGACCAGATTAATATGTTTGACCCTTTTATATAAAACAGTAAAAACACCCTTAAAATCTTATTATTATGAAAACGTATAAAGTTTTAACAAGCAGCTTACTTTGCTCATTATTTAGTATTGTATTTTTTATTTCCTGTAATGATAATGATGACTTTCCTAATTTAGTAGATTCAGAAAATCCAGAAAATACAATAAGCACACCTTGTAATTTTGATCTATCTACAATAACGGCTAATTCCACAAAAGTAATAGATTGTGTATGGGATCTTAAAGGAGAAACCATCACCTTACCAGAAAGTGTAAAGTTAGATTTTGGCAAAGGAGATATAGTTAATGGTAAATTAGTATTTACGGGTGATAATAATACTATAGATGGACGGCTTTTAAATTCAAAACTAGAGATAGAAGGAGCTGTAAAACTAAAGAGTTCTACATTTAAGTTTTATACAGTTAGATGGGATGTTGTAGAAGGCAAGACCACAAAAGAAATTTCTTTAACAAATAGAAAAAACATTAATAAGTCAATTGAAATGGTTAAACGATTGGAAGGGACTGTTTTTGAGTTAGGTAAAATAGATGCTTATTTTAATGTAGAAGCCAATAAAATAAACAGAGTATACCATTCAGAAAGATCCATTAGAATCCCTTCAGATTTTCATTTTAAAATGAATGATGACACTTTTTTAAGAGTGCAGCCCACTCATTTTCCTTCTTATTCTTTATTAACAACTTATGTAACTGATAATAGTACGATAAGTGGGGGTAACTTAATTGGTGATCGTTGGGAGCATAACTATAGTCCTATAAATGATATTGCAGGAGTTAAAAGAGATGATCATGGTTATGGTTTTTTAATATGGATTATTGGTACCCATAATAGCACTGTAGATAATGTAACTATAAAAAATGCATCTGGAGATGGTATTATTATCCATTCTAAAACGATAAGAACTCCTGATGGATTATTAGTTAACGGAAACAGAACTAGTGAAAAAATAACTATTAAGAATTCTCGAATAATAGAATCAAGACGTAATGGAATTTCTGTTATAGATGCAAATGGAGTTATTATAGATAATTGTGAAGTTACAGATACAGGTAAAGGAGAACAAGTCTACGATGCCAATGGAAGCAAAATTTTCAGTAGCTCTGGCACTGCTCCAAGATACGGAATTGATCTTGAAGCCTTACGATATGTTAATGACAATGGAACAATCAATGAAATTAATAAAATAGAGAATATTACGATAAAAAGAAGTAAGTTTAAAGGTAATGAAGCAGGGGATATAGTTGTTTATACTGCTAGTAATGTTGATATTTTAGAAAATTATTTTGACAAATGGGTAGGTACTTTTGCATCTAACACTGTTTTAATACAAAAAAACACTTTCGAAGCTCGTGACCCAAATATAACTTTTGGAATAAATGTAAATTCCTATACAAGAGGAGGAAATGAACTTAATCATCATTTTACCATTACAGAAAACACCATTACGGGCTATAGAAATGGAATCACTTTAGGCGGTACTAATAATGCAATATATAAGAATAAAACAATTAATTGTGTTACAGGATTAAGTTTAGGAGATGTAAGTAATAGTAATGTTTATGAAAATGAATATGTAAGTGATCTCAAGGTAAGTTATGGTATAAATGCTTTTCCTAATTCGATAGTTGAAAATGTTAATATAGAAAAAGAATACATTAAAGTAACCAATAGACCATTAAACTTAAGAGGTATTAATAGTACTATTAAAGGGGAAACAAATCTATTAACATTTGATAATTGTGAATTTTATACTAGTTCTAAAAATTTTAAAGTACACATAAAAGACTCTAAAAATCTTACCATTAAAAACAGTAAGATGAATACTAGTATTGAAAAAATAAATTCTACTAATATTATTGAAGAAGGCAATGTAGTAGTAGATTAAGTAAACTTAGTTAGTTTGTCACAAACAAAAAACTTACTTATACTAAACACTATGAAACTAATAATGTAATGACCTATTTAAAACAATTTTTCTGCATTAGATATAAAATGAAATATTTTTTATACTGTATTATTATTTTCAATACTATTCTAAAAACTGATTTAGTAGCTCAAGAAAGAAGTAAGGAAGCTATTGAAAATTCATTCACAAATAAAAACTTATCAGAAATAAAAGAAGAACTAATAGAGTTTAAAAGTAAACTTCAAGAAATGCAAACGCTTTCTTCTTTAAGAATTTCTGGAGGACCAGCTACTGGTGTTGAAACAAAACACATTTCTAACTTCTCAATAATAAAAGGAGATTCTGTTTTTAATAATTTTGAAGATTCAAAAAAAGATATTCGATTGTATCAAGAAATAATAAATGATACTTCCGTAATATCTTTTCGGTTTCCCTATGAATTAAAATATTATCCTAAACCTTATGAAAATATTGAGCTTAGTGATACAAAGTTTATGATAAATAAGTTATGCTTTTTTGATGGTAAAGAGCAGGATGTTAATTCTAAAGAAGCATATTTTTTTACTCATAATTTAAGAAAAGTTGATAGTGCTCTAGTAACATTCGAATATCAATATGTAAAGAACTATAACAAGGTATCACTAAGTAATAAAAATTGGAAATCAAAAGATGATAAAATAAAACTATCCTTTATAAAAAAGAATGAGGTTGAAATTGAAATAGACTCGTTAGTATCTAATACTATTTTATACATAGAGGCTGTTGATGCTTCTGGTAAAGCTTTATGGAAAAAAAGTAACTTTAAATCTCAGTCTACTATTAAACCTCAAGAAGAATATTTAAAAGAAATGAGTTTGTTTATAAGTACAGTGATTCAAAAAATTGAGTCAAAAAAGATAGCTAGCAAGAAAGATTTGGCAGCGTATATGTACACGAACCAACCTCATGAAAAAATAATTGAAAACAAAACACCAGTAGTTACATACTTTAACACTTATGCTGGTGAAATAGAAAAAGTCCATATTTATTTTAGCCCAATTATTGCTAACAAAAAGAAAACTTTTTATATTACCAATTCCAGTGAATATATAAATGGAGTAGAAATTGCGATTAAAAATGACAAATATGGATTTGTAAATAAAGATGGCAACTGGGTTGTGCCTCCAAACTATCCTCGTATTACCAAAAGTATTATTGACAATTATTACAATGTTACTATTGGAGATAAGAGAAAATTACACTTTTTAGATAAAGAGAAAAAAACACTATTTCCTGTACCGTACTATGTAATGTCGAAAAAGATTTACAATGATCAATATCTTGAAATTTGCGCAAATCCATATCATAATATGGAAAAAGGATTGGTAGATTTAAAAACATCAAAAATAATTCTAACTCCTGCTAAGAGAGGCATAGATGCAAACGCTAATTTTTATGCCTCAAATGTTTATATAGATGGCCATACCCATTTTTATGAAATATTTCGTTTTTCGGATCACAAAAAAATAATAAAAGGTAATTTTCAACAAGTTATCCTTGATGGTGATTTAATACTTGTTAGTTACTTAAAAAAGATACTAGAAAAGCCTAAGGGAATTGGGTATACCACCACATTTCATGAAGGTAAAAAAGAGTACTATTATAGATATTTTGACATATATGATAAAAACGGAATAAAAACCAATAAATTACCTTACAGTAATTTCCCTGATAATCATAGTTTTGGCAAAGACAATTTATTACTTGTAGATAAGAAAATCGATCGTGCTAAAAAAGATCATAATTATTTATTCATTAATAGAAAAGGACAAGAAGAAAATATTGATTTAACACCTTACAGAGATGTAAAATCATTTTCTAATGGGTTAGCCATCGTTAAAGATAAAGCAACAGGTAAGTATGGTTTTATAAATACAAAAGGGACATTGGTAATTCCTATGCTATATAAAGAAGCGAACCATTTTATTGGTGGTTCTTCTATGGTTAGTTATGTAGATGATAAAGGCTTAGGAAAAACAGTGTTAATTAACGAAGAGAATAAGATTATCTTCATTTTTCCTGATAATGTTTATAGTTATTCTGCTAAACATGATGCAAAAGAAGGAGAATATTATACTTATAAAAAAGGGAAATATAATCATAAAGGAGAAAAAATAAATTCAAAAAAGTAAACGTTTTATAGTTTTTTATAGAAAAAATATTTAGCTATTTATAACTGTTATTTACTAATAGTTCAAATGAATAATATTAATATGTTGATAATAATTTAACACATTAAAAAACTCTTTTTAACACGTTCAATGTTAAGGATATTCTATTTTTTTAGAAGAAATTAGAGGAAAACTAAAAAGTAGTTTACGACGTATATTTAAATTAATTATTAAAATAGGTTTTATGCAATTACAAAAAAGATTATTAAAAACAACATTAAGAACGGGATTTTTGTTTATACTAGTGTTTGTTATGACTAATTGTTCCAGTGATGACAATGGGGATGTATTGAGTAGTGAGAAAAAAATAACAAGCTTTATTTTTTCAAAAACAGATAATACGTTTTTGTCAGAAGATATTACTGCTGTAATAGATGAAGAAGCTAAAACTATTACAGCTACGTTACCTAGAAATACAGTGGTCACTGCATTAATACCAACAATAGGTTTATCAGAAAAAGCAAATGTAAGCCCTACTGGTGCTAATGATTTTTCATCCCCAATTACTTATGCAGTAACAGCAGAAGATGATAGTAAGGTAAACTATACAGTAATAGTAACTACAGAAGTACCAGTTATTAGTAATATAAGTCCAACAAACGGTCCAAAAACAACTATAGTAACAATAAGTGGCACCAATTTTTTGGTAGAAGGAGCAACAGAAGTCTATTTTAATAATATGCCAGCAGAAGTAAAGTCTGTTACAGCCACAGCAATTACGGCAGTAGTACCAGCACGTTCCTTTACAGGAGAAGTAAAGGTAGTTAATGATGGTAAAACCCTTATAGGTCCAGAATTTACCTATCTTATTAGTGATGTACAAGTTAGTACGTTTGCAGGTAGTGGAGCAAGAGATTATATTGATGGGATAGGAACTAATGCTGCATTTTTTTACCCTAAAGGAATGGCTGTAAATAGTGAAGGAACATTGTATAGTTTAAGTGTAGCATCTCATACAGTACGTAAAATAACGTCTAATAGAGTTGTAAGTACCCTTGCAGGTAATCCAGATGTAATAGGTTCTGAAGACGGTACTGGAAGTAATGCACGTTTTTTTAGTGCAAGCGAAGTAGCCGTTGATATACAGGGTAATATATATGTTTCAGATTATGGTAATCATAGAGTACGTAAGGTTACACCTAATGGAGTAGTGAGTACCTTAGCTGGTAGTACGAAAGGTTTTGCAAATGGTACGGGAACAGCAGCACAATTTAATAATCTTGCTGATATAGTCGTAGATAACGAAGGCAATGTCTATGTAGTAGATTCTGGTAATTATAAAATACGTAAGATTACACCTAATGGTGAAGTAAGTACCTTAGCGGGTAGTACATCAGGTACTGAAGATGGTACAGGGGCTAATGCTAAGTTTAATAATATAAAAAGTATTGCCATAGATGTTCAAGGTAATCTGTATGTAACAGATTATAATAAAATACGTAAAATTACCCCAAGCGGTGTTGTAAGTACTTTATCAGAACTAAAAGATGAAACTGGAGCTGATGCAGTATTTGCTAACCTTAACAAAATAGCAATAGATAAACAAGGAAATTTGTATGTAACTGATAATCATAGAATACGTAAGATAACTCCAAAAGGAGTGGTAAATACTTTGGCAGGCAGTACAGAAGGTTTTGCTAATGGTTTGGGAATGGATGCAAAGTTTAATATTTTAAGCGGCATAACTGTGGATGCTGAAAATAACATATATGTAACTGATAAAAATAATAATAGAATACGTAAAATAACACAAGAATAAGATAGCTAAAGTAAATTAGGACTGTCTTTAAAAGTTATAAAAGTGATATTCTGTCACTAATTTTGTAGTGAGTAAGATAAAACTTTGACTTTTAAGCAGTCTTTTTTTGCTAGAATGGTAAAATTATGTGAGTAGAAATATTGAAAATAAAATGTTTGAATTTAACTAAGAAATTGTAATCAATTGTATCGTCTTAAAATATGTTGATACAAAAATTACTCTTACTTAACTTTTGTTTTCTTTATTAAAATATACCAAATAATAATACATTTGGCGTTCTTCATCCCATCCTTTTTCAACAAATTTTTCAGCTGATTCTGGGTTTATAAAATCCATTTTTATTTGTATGTTGGTATCTAAATTAATCACGTTTTTTATTTTTTTACGCGCATCAGAAACCGCTTTATTAGCTATATTAAAATTAGATACATCTTCTACACTATACTTTGGACCCTTTTCTGCTTTATAATGTTTAAATTCAGGAATAAGTGCCGGGTTTTCAATTACATTATTTAAAAATTCTGATTCTTCAAAAGCATCATTTTTTGCAAAATGATTTACGGCCTTGTTCATAAAAAGAACTTCTTGTTGTTTATCCTCAGCAGGTAAAACAACATCTTTAGCAAAGTTTTGACAGAATTTTAAGTAGTTTTTGGTATAAAAAGTTTCATCTGCTAAAGCATCAACACCTAAAAAGTTTTCTAACCAATATTTTGCATCATAACGATTATTATCAACAGAAAGAACCTTATAACCTTCTTCTTTATTAGTGTTAAAAATTAAACATCCTTTATCTAATTTGTTTACGTTTATACCTTGTAGAATGTCAATATCTATATTTTCTCCATTTTCATTAAGTTGAAGGAAATCTTGTTTAAGCTCGCTTTTGAATATTCCAATTGCATCTGTTTTTTTATTGTCTAATAATACATCTGCTAAATAGGTAACATAGAGTTCTCCACTTTTTATGTGTGGATGATTGGATTGCTCAAATAAATGTGTCGCTATTTTCTTTGAATTTGTATGACAACTTTCTGGAGCATCAAAAATTGCTACTGCTTGTCTATAAATTTCATTGAACTCAAGGTCAACTTCATTGGTAAACTTAAAATAATTTTCTTCTTTCTCCCTAAATGGCTTAAAAAAATATTCTTTTAATAAACCTGTAGTTTCATCATTTAAGGTATATGATTGATTTGATAAAAAAGCGCCTTCTCCTTTATTTTTATTACCTACACGATGTATGGAAATACTTTCTATTTGAGTTGAATATAAATTAATCATTTAATTGAGTTAAAAAGTTAAAACTAAATACTTGTGTTGATAAAATGGGTTACTGTAGATTAGTTCCAGTTTTCATCAAAATCCAAATCATCATAACTATCTAGGGAATCATTTAAATCCATAGAAGTATCACCGGCTTCAAAATTTTTATCCGGAGGACTTTCTGGTAATTCTCCATAACTAAACAATACATTAGGGTAAGAGTATCCATCTTCTTTGTCAACAATATCCGCAAGTTCTACAAAGAAGGTCCACATATTTAAAAAATCATATACATAAATTAGTTTAGGATTTTTTTCTGTAAGTATATTTTCTAAAAATACTTCGTTCATTAATTTAACATCAGAACCGTCTTCACTCATATCAAAAAGAGCAATTTCTTGGTCTTGATTCCAGTCTTCATCACAAGTGTAAAACGAAGCCATTTCACTACCTAAAAAGCCAAATGCTTGTGTTATTGTATTATGAAAATCTTCCAAGGTATTATTGTCTTCAATTTCAATATCTCGGAAAACATCATCCTTTGCATCTAGGATAATTCTAATTTTATAAACCATTTCTTTTTTAATATTGCGGGTTTGCAAAGTTACAAAGATTTAATTCTTTTTAGAAGTATTTAATACTTCTAAAACCATATAAAATTGAACACCAAAAAGAATTGAAGCAATAACAATGTGAAGCGATTGACTTCCAAACGGAAAATCTAAATAATTCATTGCAATACCAGTAGCTATCTCTAAAAAGAGAAGTACTAAAACCCATTTTATCTTTGATAATTCTAATTTTAATTTAGAAATATGGAAAAATAAATAAGTATTTAAGATAACAATTAAAATAGAAAATGAACGGTGAATGTAAAATGTTGTTCCTACATTCTCTAACCACAAATTTTTTGAAGTTTCTCCTACTAAATTTATTTGCTCATCTACTATTTGTCTTACTTGTGTTCCAAAAACCACTTGTATAAGAGTTAGCAATAATGTAAAAAGTATTAACCAGTAGGTTGTATTACTTTTTATGATTTTGGTTGTTTGTTTTTGCGCAATAAAAATGAGATAGAGCAGCATAGCAACAATGGCCAAAGCCATAACCATATGTATGGTTATTTTTATAGGGTTTAATACAGAGTAAACAACTGTGGCTCCAAGCCAAGCCTGAAATCCCATTGCAAAAACTATAAACCAAGATAGTAGCGTTACTATTTTTTTCTTTTTCCAATATTTTATGGAAAATAAAGCCAGTATAAATGTTGCCAAACCAGCAAGAGCACCAAAGAGACGATTTATGTATTCAATCCATGTATGTACTGGATTAAAAATTGCGTAATTATGTTTTGTGTAAGTATCCCAATTACCTTTGTTAAAAGATACTGTTGTGGTTAAATCTTTGTTTGCTACTTGTAGTGTTTTATCAATGATAATTACTTCTCCTTTTTTAAAAGTAGTATTGGGTTGCCATTGAAGTTCAGATATATTGGTAGGGGGTATGTATTGACCAAAACATTTTGGCCAATCTGGACAGCCCATACCACTGCCTGTCATTCTAACCACAGCTCCTGCAATAATGACTAGATAAACAAGGATAAGTGATATTTTAGCTGTTTTTATAAATGTTTTATGCATCCATCAATGTATTATATAATATAACAAATCAGGGCTCTTTTTTTGAGAAAAAAAGAAACCTTTAGCTATTTTTTAAACCCATTTCTTTTCCTTTTTGATGCATAAAATCATAAGCTGCATCATACTCATTGGGTATGGTACCTTCTAAAATGGCTTCTTTTATGGCTTCTTTAAGAATGCCTATTTCTTTTGAAGGTTTTAAATTGAAAATTTTCATAATTTCTTCTCCACTTATAGGAGGCTGAAAGTTACGGATATGATCTCTTTCTTCTACTTCTATTATTTTTTGACGTACCAGCTTAAAATTATTGTGATACTTTCTTTGTTTAATAGGGTTTTTCGTAGTTATGTCTGCTTCACACAGTGTCATTAAATCATCTATGTTTTCACCTGCATCAAATATTAAACGACGAACGGCAGAGTCTGTCACAAAATCTTCAGATAAAACTATTGGTCTAGAACTCATCAATACCATTTTTTGTACATATTTCATTTTGTCATTTAACGGCATTCGTAAGCGTTTAAATAGTTTGTAAACCATTTTTGAGCCAACAAATTCATGCCCATGAAACGTCCATCCAATTTTTTTATGAAATTTTTTGGTCGGGGCTTTACCAATGTCATGCAAGAGGGCAGCCCAACGTAACCATAAATTTTCAGTATGTATAGAGATGTTGTCCACTACTTCTAATGTATGCCAGAAATTATCTTTGTGTTTTTGACCTTCAATTTCTTCAATACCTTGTAAAGCATTTAATTCGGGTAAAATATAAGGAAGAAGTTCAGCTTTGTGTAATAAAGCAAGACCTATAGAGGGTTTTTTACTTGCAATTATTTTATGCAATTCATCAACTATCCTTTCTTTGGAAATAATCTTTATTCTGTCTTTATTTTTTATAATTGATGAAAATGAATCTTCATTGATGTTAAATTGTAGTTGTGTTGCAAAACGAATAGCTCTCATCATTCGTAAAGGATCATCAGAATATGTAATGCTTGGCTCTAATGGGGTTTTAATAATTTTATTTTGTAAATCATTTATACCATTAAAAGGATCTAATAACTCACCATAATTAGATTTATTTAAAGAGATTGCCATAGCATTTATGGTAAAATCCCGCCTGTTTTGATCGTCCTCTAAAGAACCATCTTCTACAATAGGTTTTCTACTGTCCCTGTGGTAACTTTCTTTACGTGCTCCTACAAATTCTAGTTCCATTTCATCATACTTAAGCATAGCAGTTCCAAAGTTTTTAAAAACAAATACTTTTGGTAAGTTTGGAAGCTTTTGTGCTACTTTTTGTGCTAGTTCTATACCGCTACCAACAGCTACAATATCAATATCGGTAGGAGTTCCTCTTTTTAATAAAAAATCACGTACAAAACCCCCAATTACATAACAATCTACATTAAGTTCTGTTGCAGCTTCTGCTATAATTGAAAAAACAGGATTTATAATTGCGTCTTTGTAGTTTTTTTGCGTCATTTTTTATTTACGAATAACCTTTACAATACCATTATTGCTAAGCTTAATAATGGATGAAGGAGTGTCCTTTTGCTCGTTACGCTGCAAATTTACGGCATAGTCTACACCTTTTAAAATCTCTGTGCTTATTTCTTTATAACTTTTGGGCGTTGGTTGTCCTGCTAGATTTGCAGAAGTAGATACAATGGGGTTCTTGAACTTTTGGATTAGATATTGACAAAATTTATCTGAGGCAACTCTAATTGCCAAGCTATTATCTTCTGCAATTAAATTTTTGGCAATACCTTTAGGGTTGTCATATACTATGGTGGTTGGTTTTTCCGCGATATCAATAATATCATAAGCTACTTCTGGAATTTTCGCTACATGTTTTTCCAACATAAAATCATTAGCAACAAGACATATCATTGTTTTGGTGTTGTTTCTTTTCTTTAGTTTATATATTTTGTTTACAGCATTTTCATTGGTAGCATCACAACCTATGCCCCATACAGTATCTGTGGGGTATAATATGATTCCACCTGCATTTAAAATTTCAATACACTTATTGATTTCCGAAGAGAAATTGCTGTGTGTATCAGGTTTGTTAGTCATTACGTAACTGTTTTAATTTTTTATAACGCTCTTTAGTTGCCAATGCATAAAGATAGCTAATGGTTATACCTTTTTTTCCGTCTAAAAATCCTAATTTAACTATATAGTGTTCTATAAACTTACCTAATGGTTTTAAATATAAGTGATATGGGGTGGCTGTTTTGTTTTGCTCAAAATCTTCTTTAGCTTTTAATTGCTCATATTTAATTCTTTTCTCTTTGTAGATGTTATAATCATAGTAAGCATAATGTATGAGTTTGTTTTTTAGTATTGAGGATTTTCCATTAACATTTAACGTTTCATGTACAATTCTTTTTGTGGAAAAGCTGACTTTTTCTTTATTGAATAGTCTATAGTTTTTATCATTTTGCCAACCACAAAAACGAAGTATTTTATTTTTAAACATAAAAACTCTGTATACTTTAAATGCAACAGTTGTATGGTTTTTGTTATTTATAACAGCTAATATTTCATGTTGCAAAGCATCTGGAATTCTTTCATCGGCATCTAAGAATAAAACCCATTTATTAGAAGCTAAATCAAGTGTATATGCTTTTTGATCAGTATAATTTTTAAAGGGTCTTTGAATGAGTTTTATATTGGAATATTGTTTAATTTTCTCAACAGTCCCATCTGTACTGAATGAGTCTACAATAATAATTTCATCAGCAAATTTTAAATTCTCTATAAGAGCTTCAATATTTCTAATCTCATTATAAGTTATGACTAAAGCACTTAACTTCTGCTCTTTTTTATCTGTAAAAAGGCTGGTAATTGATTTGCCAAATAAATTATTTATTTTCAATATTCTATCTACTGGTAATTTTCTTTCATTAGGAACACCGTTCTTAGAAATATAATTTTTAGCAGCCTTAACCATTCTATATGCAGATTTGCCATCTGTATAGGGGTGATATTGTTTATTTATATAATTTCTTTCAGTTGCAAAAGGGTCATTTTTTAAGTTGTCTTTAATTTTTAAACTTAGATTATCATATGAAATTGAATTGTCCCAAAATATTTTATTGTTAATGTTTTTAAACGTAATTACTGGTTTATCTAAAAGTAGAAATTCATATATTACAGATGACGTATCGCTAATCATTAAATCTGCCAACAATAAGTACTTAATAATGTTTTTTTCTTCAATAAAAAGAATATTATTTACCTCAACAGCTAATTTTTTGTATGATTCAATTAAGCTTTTACTCATTAAATCGTGAAATTTAATAAGTATTAAATAAGTGGTGTTTTTTGCTAATTTTCTAATTTCGTTTATTAAAAATGGAGCAGAAGTTAAACTAGGTGAAAAAGTAGGTGCGTATAATATTATTTTTTTACTGTTGTATTTTTTTAAAAGCTCTATTTTTTCAGAAGAATATGTACCTTTTTCTTGTCCATAGACATCTAATTTAGGCCAGCCAGTCTCTATAACATCAAAGTTTTTGTATTTTTCCTTGAATTCTAAAAAACGTTTGGTAAAATAAGGACCTTGTGTAAAGTATAAATCAAAATAATGCCTAATTCTAAAATGTCCTTTTTTTTCACCAGCCAGCCCATGAAATATTTGCACTTTTAGACCTCTAAGGTAATACGGAACTTCATTACCTGGAACAAAAATAATATCACTTTTATAAGCTTGTAAATCTGCAATTCTTACAGTATGATTATCTTGTTTATACGGGAAAACAGAAATAAGTTTAGTGTCTATATACCATAAGAAATTGTCTCCCTTTTCTACTAAAACTTTTTTAATAGGATTTAGGATACCAAAAGCATAAGCGTTTTGACAAAATAAAATTACTTTCATTTATAAAATAGCGTGTTGGCGTTTTCTAAATCTTCTTTAAAATCTACTTCTAAACAGTTGTATTTAGATATATCTACTGCTTTTATGTTTAAATTATCTTTTTCAATGGCAAGCTCTAATCCTTTCTCAAAATAGTCATTATCATCGCATTCTTTTAAACGTTTAATGTATGTTGTGTTATCTTTTTGTGATATGAAGTTTATACCTACAGCTTCTCCTAATCCATTTTTGACTGTCTTAGAGAGTTTATTAATATATCCTTTCTCCAGAGTGTATTTAACTTCTTCTTCTGCTACACAGCTAGTATTTACTGCTACAAACGACTTTTCTTTTTTTATGTATGGAAGCAAAGTTTTTAGCAATTTTGCATCAAAAACTACATCACCATTTAGCCAAAGTACAGATTGTTCTCTATTTTTTATTAATGCGCGTAGCAAGCTTTTTGAAGTATTGGTACAATCAAAAAATGGATTATAAATATAATTAACTTCAGGAAAACGTTCCATGATTAAATCCTTTTTGAAACCTACAACTATACTAATATCATTAACATTAAAAACAGTGCACAAATTTTCTATTTGCATTTGCATAATGCTTTTTCCATTATTTAATTTTGTTAGGGGTTTTGGAAAAGGATTTCCTAATCTAGAGCCAATTCCTGCTGCAAGTATTACTATTTTCATTTTATATGGTTAATTTATTGGGGGTATTATATTAACTAATTAAATAATCTTCCATTTGTTTATATATGATTGAACTGTCAAAATTTTCAGTCACAAAATTATGACCATACAAACCCAAATCATCTCTAAGCTTTTTATTAGATGCTAAAAGTTCTATTACGTTAGCAACTTTTTTTATATTATTTGGCTCTACGACAAATCCACTTTTTTTATGCACTATTATTTCTGGAATACTTGTGGTGTTAAAAGCAATCACAGGTTTTTTGTATAGTGATGCTTCTGCTAATACATAACCAAACCCTTCCCATAAAGACGGGTGTATAAATATATCTGCACTTTGTAATAATTCTTTTGGATTATCTATGAAACCTAGAAAACTAATCTCTTTATCTACTTTAAGTTTTTTAGACTGCTCTATTAAGCTCTCTTTTAATGAGCCTTCTCCTCCAACAAGAATTTTATGTTTTATGTTTCTTTCTTTTAATTCTTTAGATAGATAAATTAAAAACTTATGATTTTTTTCATATTCTAGCCTACCTAGACTAATTATTCTTATATGGTTGTTATCTGTTTTTTGATAGTAGGGAGGAGATGTTTTTGAGTGTTTTTTACAATCTATGGCGTTGTAAATAACTTTTATTTTTTCAATAGGGAATAGTTTATTGTTATTTTCTAAAACTGTACGTTTGGTAGCTTCAGAATTTGCTATAATATCTGTGACTATGTTTTTAAAATAATATCTATTTAGGAAACTGTTTTTTATGGGTATAGCGCTACCTCTACGGTATATTATTTTCTTTACACCAGCTCTTTTTGAAGCTAATCCTCCTAATTTTAAATCTTCAGAAAGATTAATGACAATGGTATCTATATTATGTTGTTTTAATATTTTTTTTAATGTATTGATTTTAAATGGATTTAGAAAACTAAAATTATTTATTTTAATGCCAACAGAAGTAATATTTGTGTTTTTTAATTTGTTGTAAAGTTCACTTTTTTTGTTAGTAATTACTAAAACATCATAGCCTTTTTTATGCATATATGTACTAGCTTCAAAATGCCATTTTTCTCCACCTCCCCATGTTTTAACACTGTTTATAAAACAAATTCTTTTCATCTGATGAGAGATTTATATACGTTATATAAATTTTTTGCAGTCACATCATCATTAAAACGTTGCGCATAAACTAAGCCTTTTTCTGCAATACTCTGTCTTAGATCTGAGTTAGCGAATAGATTGTTTATTTTTTTACGTAAATCATCTTCATCATTAATTTTAATATAAATAGAATCTGGTCCACCAGCTTCAGGAAAACAATTTCCTTTTGTTGTAATTACAGGTGTTTTACTATATAATGCTTCTATAATAGGTATTCCAAAACCTTCGCACAAAGAGGGATAACAAAACACTGTTGCTAATTGGTAAATTATGGATAATTCTTCTAGTTCTACATTTTTTAAAAAATGCACTTGTTTTCTAAGTTCATGTTTTTGTATATATAGTCTTATTTTTTGAGCATAAGCCTCTTCATTACCAATTAAAACCAATTGTTTAGAAGTACCTCTTATCGCTTTTACAATTAGCAAAGCATTTTTACGCTCTTGTATTGTGCCTACATTTAAGATAAACTCTTCTGGTAAGTTGTATTTTTTTTTCACTTTATCCTTTGCAGAAAAATCATACTCCTTTTTATATGCAACATTACACCCTTGATAAACAACAGCTATTTTTTCTTCATTAACATTAGAATATTTTAAAATATCTCGTTTCGTTTGTTCACTAATTGCAATGATTTTATCTGCATTTTTTACTGCATACTTAAATTTAATAGTATATATATATCTATTAATGGCAGAGTAGTATTGTGGGTGACTAATAAAAATTAAATCATGAATAGTAACAATACTTGGTATGTTCTTTTTAGATAGCCCAAAAGGTATTTCACCTGTAAGGCCATGATATAAGGAAAGTTTGTCTTTCGCTATCTGGTTTTTTACTGCACTAATCCTCCAAATAGATGATAATTTTTTCCAAAACCATGATTTAGGATATTCTATACTAATTTTAGGAGAATTGTATACTTTATGCTTTTTTGGAAGTTTTGTATTGTATAAGATAAGTTTTTTAACTGGTGTATGTTGGCATAGAATCCTAATTAAATCTCTTCCATAATTTCCTAACCCTGTATCGTTATGGAAAATTCTTTTAGCATCAAAACCTATCTTCATTTCTATTTTAATGTTTATATATACATCAAAGGTAATTTAAAAAAAACACCTATGAATTAATGAAACTTAAGTATTTTTTATAAATATACTATCTGTAGACTTTATTGATTAAATTTTGTATTTAGTATAATATATACTCTATTGTTTTATATTACCTTCGTTTTAACTAAAAAGATATAATGAAATTATCTGTTGCAATTATAACATATAACGAAGCTTTTAATATTAAAAGAACATTAGAGGCAATTCATGATTTTGTAGATGAAGTTGTTATTGTTGATTCAAATTCTACTGATGATACTAAATTAATATCAACAAAGTATTCAAAGGTTAGATTTTATAGTGAAGATTGGAAAGGTGATGGTTTGCAAAAGCAATCTGTTATTAATAAGTGCAAAGGAGAATGGATATTGCTTATAGATGCAGATGAAGTAGTCTCAGATAAGTTAAAAACAGTTATAAAGGATATAGTATATAAGAATAATAACCAATTTAATGTTTATAAAGTTAGAATGGTTAGCTATGTGCTTAATAAACCCATTCATTTTGGTGGATGGAGCGCAACAACAAAAAGAATTTTATTTAAAAAAAACTCAGGTCATATTAAAGAAAAATATGTACATGCTTATTGGGAAACCACTCAAAGCATTGGCCATATAAAAGCTCCTATAAATCATTATACATACAAAAATTTAGAAGATCATGTTGCTAAAATGAATTCATACACAACTAATATTGCTAAAAGTAATGCAGATACCAAGAAGAGAATATCTTTGTTTAAAGTCTTTTTTGCTCCAATATTTCAGTTTGTTAAAATGTATATTTTTAGATTGGGGTTTTTAGATGGGTTTAGAGGGTTTTATTTAGCAATTTTTTGTTATTTCTACTTTTTTTTAAAGTATTATAAGCTATATAATGAAAACAAAAGGAGAGAGTATAATACTATTCTATAAAGTTAATGTATCTGTTCTTCTGGTATGTATAACTCCACTTTTTGTCTTTATAAATTTCATTCTTTTCTTTATGTAAAACTTTATGCAAAGAGCTGATGAAATTTTCTTCAGTATAAAAAATACCATTTTGTTTTAAATCAGGAATACAATTAAAATCTTTTTCACAAAAGAGCCTTTTTTTAAAGGCAAATGCTAGATTAAAAGCTCCTGTAATTTTGTATTGCAAATAGTTTTTCCCTTCTTTTTGTAAAAGAGGCATAATATAATCAGATTTATCTATATAATTGTAAAAATCTCGATTTAAAATATGTTCTTGAAAAAACATAAAATGATTTTTTAACCCTTTGTTCAAAATAGATTCCATAAAGTTAGAACCATCTTTGGTATTTATATTGCCTAGAATTATAAATTTTAATTCAGTTGGAATTTTTTGATTCTCCAGCATATCTAATAATGAGTGGTAGTCTCTTTTGTCAAAATAAATTCTACCTGGTATAGTAATCCAAATATGTTCTTTTTTAATAGTATTATCTTTATCATATTTTGGAAAAAAAATGGGATAGAAACTTTCAATTTTTATATTTTTTGGTTTTTTGTTCAATTTTAGAAAATCATTTAAAACAAAGTATTTTTTTATTTTGTAGGATATTATACGTTGTGTAAAGCTCTTTTCCAGTTTTTTTACATTGTGTAATATACCAATGCATTCCACTTTTGAGAATTTTAATAAAACACATAAATTTCTAACTGTTTTAGAAGAGCTTGCCGTATTAAAAACAATGCGGTCATATTTTTTTAAATTATTAAATAAACGTTGTTGAAGCTTTAATCTATGAAACAAAGAAGGCGTTTCAAAATCAATAATAGTAATGTTTTTTATTAAGTGTACATAATCATTAATTTGTGATTTTATTTTAGGGTGTATAAATAAGTCTATATTATGCCCAGCATCTTTTAAAAAAGAAACTTGGCTATAAATACATTCTTCATGAGATTCTGAAACTTCAATAATAGCAATGTTCACATTAAATATTTTTTCAAAAATACATATTACCCATCACATTTAGATTTATAAATTAATACATTTGTTTTTCATTTTTTTGAATATTATGAAACCACTAAAGTATTATTTCCATAAATTGTTTTTTAGAGAACCAAAAAATGTATCAAATGCCATACGTACTAAAGGTATTCAGGAATCTTTTGATTTTTTAAAAGAGAAGATGGCAAAACATAAACGGTTGTTTTTTGTGAGATATGGCGATGGTGAGTTTGTAACTTTAATGCGTAAAGACCATAGGAATTATGTATATAATGCTGGTTTAGATGCTGAGTTAGAATCTTCTTTTAGGATTAAGGATGATGAATATTTAATAGCTTGTCCTATAAATTACCCATATGATGAATTTCATGCAAGCGGAATTTATAAAAACTTCTCCTGGCAAGATGAAATGATACATATAATGAAAGAAAAAAACTTTTCAGATGATGTTATTTTTGAAAACCCTTGTATTTTTCAATGTATGGCAGTTTTTAAGCCAAGAGAACTTAAAGCTTTTTTAGATGAATATGTAAGACCATTAAAAAAAATGTTTATTGGTTCTACTGAAAAAGAAATAGCAGAAAAATTATACGGAAAAATAGATTATTACGTAAAAATACCTGCAAAACATGCTTATGAAACTATAAATGAATGGTGGCCTAAAGTAGAAGAAAATGCAAATAAGGTAGATTTAGTAATACCATCTGCTGGTAGTACATCTAATGCAATTGCTTTGCGTTTATGGAATAAAGAGGTCGCCTGTAAAGTAATAGATTTTGGATCTATTGTAGATGCTGTAGAGTATAAGGTATCTAGAACTTGGATAAGGTTACAAGGAAATAAAGTACGTAAAGTTTTAGATAAAAAGGATAGAGAAAAATTATCCTTTCAAAAAAGATTTCTCTTTTTAAGAAAGGATATTAAATTCTATTTTAGAAATCAAATTACGTAATTTGGTTTTTAAACAGCCACGTCATATTCACGTAAGGCATCATTTAAAGATGTTTTTTTGTTTGTACTTTCTTTACGTTTTCCAATAATTAAAGCACAAGGTACATTGTATTCACCTGCCGCAAATTTTTTGGTGTAGCTACCAGGAATTACAACAGACCTAGCAGGAACTCTACCTTTCATTTCAATAGGCTTATCACCAGTTACATCAATGATTTTTGTACTCATTGTTAGCACAACATTGGCACCTAAAACTGCTTCTTTTTCTATTCTCACACCTTCTACAACAATACACCTAGAGCCAATAAATGCACCATCTTCAATAATCACAGGAGAAGCTTGCAAGGGTTCTAAAACACCACCAATACCAACACCGCCACTTAAATGTACGTTTTTCCCTATTTGAGCACAACTACCCACTGTAGCCCAAGTGTCTACCATTGTTCCTTCATCTACATAAGCTCCAATGTTAACATAACTAGGCATTAATATAGTACCAGGAGAAATGTAAGCCCCATGTCTTGCTACAGCGTTAGGAACTACCCGTATGCCTTTTTCTGCATACCCTCTCTTAAGTGGCATCTTATCATGGTACTCAAAAATACCAGCTTCTAAAGTTTCCATTTTTTGAATTGGAAAATAAAGAACCACTGCTTTTTTTACCCACTCATTTATCTGCCAACCATTTGACGTTGGTTCTGCACATCTTAATTTTCCATTATCAATAAGATCAATTACTTCTCTTATTGCTTTTTGCGTTTCTTTTTCTTTTAAAAAATCTCGGTTTTCCCAAGCTGTTTCTATGGTTTTCTGTAATTCTTTCATTTTTTATAATCTATTTTAGCAAAGATAATAGCAAATGCTTAATAATTTAACGAAAAGTAAACATATAACAATTTATATATTATTTTTGTCAAAAAAACAGTTTGGGAAGAATAGTTGCATTGGACTTTGGTAGGGTTAGAACAGGTATAGCTGTTACAGATAATCTGCAGATTATTGCATCTGGACTTACGACTGTTTTGACAAAAGAATTGATAGCTTTTTTAAAAGATTATATTGTAAAGGAGAATGTTGAAAAAATTGTAGTGGGTGAGCCTAAACAAATGGATAACTCCGCATCTGAGTCAGAAGTCTTAATAGCTCCTTTTTTAGAAAAATTGAAAAAGGTATTTCCAGAAATTCTTATAGAGAGAGAAGATGAGCGTTTTACTTCTAAAATGGCATTTCAGACAATGATAGATAGTGGATTAAACAAAAAGCAAAGAAGAAATAAAGCTTTGGTTGATGAAATAAGTGCTACAATTATTTTGCAATCATATTTAAATAGAAAATAGAAGAATACAATAGCAAGTTATACTATGATTTTACCAATAACAGCATATGGCGACCCTGTACTAAGGAAGGTAGCTAAAGATATTAATAGCGAACACCCTAAGCTAAAGGAATTGATTGAAAATATGTGGGAAACTATGTATAATGCAAATGGTGTAGGGTTAGCAGCACCACAAATAGGTTTGCCAATACGTATTTTTTTAGTAGATACAACACCTTTTTCTGATGATGAAGACTTGTCTGCTAAAGAACAAAAAGCTTTAAACGGATTTAAAAAGGTTTTCATTAATGCAAAAATAACTAATGAAACAGGTAATGAGTGGGTTTTTAATGAAGGCTGTTTAAGTATTCCTGATATTAGAGAAGATGTATCTAGGAAAGAAATAATAACTATTACGTATTTAGATGAGAAGTTTAAGGAGCATACAGAAACATATGATGGTTTATTGGCTAGGGTAATTCAGCATGAGTATGATCATATAGAAGGAATACTGTTCACGGATAAACTTTCTTCATTAAAGAAAAGATTGCTAAAAAATAGACTAAGCAATATATCTAAAGGAAAAATTAGAATTGAATATAGAATGCGTTTTCCTGAATTAAAAAAAGGAAGATAGAATTCTTTTATATCGGTTTAAAAAATATAATATTTGTACAAGATTTATAAAATAAAAAATGAGTTTAGATAAAATTTTATCCATTTCTGGAAAACCAGGATTACATAAATTAGTAACCCAAACACGTACAGGTTTTGTTGCAGAATCTTTAATTGATGGAAAAAGGAGTACGGTTAATATGCGTACCAATGTTAGTGTTCTTTCTGAAATTGCAATATATACGTTGGAAGAAGAGATTCCGTTAAGGGAAGTATTTTCTAAAATCCAAACAAAAGAAAACGGCGGAAAGACATCTGTTGCGCATAAGGATGATAAATTAAAATTAGAAGAGTATTTTTTTGAGGTACTACCTAACTATGATGAGGATAGGGTATATGTAAGTGACATTAAAAAAGTAGTACAATGGTATAATCTATTGCATGAACATGGTATTACTGATTTTACTGCACCAGAAGAGTCTTCAGAAGAAGAATAAAACTTTTCTAAATGTGTTTTGTATTTAGAACGATTAATTAAAAATTAATAATAATATAAACTTAAAAAGGCTTGCAATTATTGCAAGCCTTTTTAAGTTTATATTATCCTCTTCGCCGCTCTAGTAAAATCATCATCATTAATCCAAGCATAATTCTATCATCGTCATCATTATCCATTTCACCTTGTTTGCTTAATTCAAAATTTCTGCCAAAAAATGAAGCTGTCTTTTTTAATTTAATAATCGCTTTACCTTGGTTGTCTTTAACCATATATGACGGATTGAATAAGTATCCTGTAAAGAAATTTAAAATTGGAATTTCTCCCAACATAGAATCAAATACTTTTATCCAAGGGTTTTCTTCGCTTATGCTGTATTGTAATTTTTGATGTTCGTCTATAATGTTATAATGCGCTTTCCAAATAGACCTCCAACCCTTTCGCGCCACTTTTCCAAATTCCTTGCCATTTTCATCATACATGGCATAAGCTGCAGAAAAATCTAACCACCTATCTGCTTTAATGTTGTAATTTACTTTAGTTTTAGATTCGTCATTATAAATTTTAATGTCTTCTTTAAGTTTAAACATTTTTTGTTTTACATAAGCAATGGTCTTACCATTGACATCTGTAGCTGTAAAATCGTTAGAAAATGATGATATTTTAAATTGAAAAGTAACTGGGAATTGAATGTTTTGCATAAATTAATAATGTATGGGTTGCTTATATATTTTAGTATAACCTATACATTATTAACTTATTGTATAAAGTGAAAAATATTAATCTTTTAAAATAGGTTCATAAGTGTGTTCACTTTTTTTTCCAATCTATTAATTTGCTCGGATAGTACTTCACATTCATACGATCTAAATAAGAGGCTTGATTTGCCAATCTTACTTTGTAACTATCCCAGTTTCTATTTTCTTTAATGGTCCAGTTTAATTCTGCGTGTCCAATTACCCTTGGAAATGCTAAATATTCCAATTCTTCAATATTACTAATAGTTTCTGACCATAAGGGTGCCTCAATACCTAAGATGTTTTCTTTGGCTAAACCTTCTACATATGTTTCAGGGGTCCAAACATAGGCAGAATCAACAGGGATATAAGCAGCCCAGTGTAAACCGTATTTAGAAAGCGTATCATATTGCATATCTAAATAAGTTCTTTTAGCAGGAGAGAGAATAAGCTTCATTCCTTTTTCTACAGCTATGGCTGCATTTTTTTCATTGCTCCAAAATTGTACTACAGTAGATTTGCTAACATCTGCATGTGCTATCTCATCCCATCCTATAGGAATTTTTCCGTGTCCTTCAACTATTTTAGATACTCTTTCTATAAAATAGTTAAAATCTTTTTTCTTGGTAACATGGCTTTCATCTCCTCCAAGATGAAAATAGGGACCAGGTGTTATTGCAGATATTTCCCTAACTACATCGTCAACAAAAGCATATACTATATCTTTATTGGTGTCAAAAGTACTAAACCCCACATGTGTTCCTGTATACACTTTAGGAGTTTTACCGTTTCCATTAAGTTGTGGGTAGGCAACAGATGCAGCATTAGTATGTCCAGGCATATCAACTTCAGGAATTATAATCATATGCCTTTCAGCAGCATAGTCAACAATATCTTTGTAGTCTTCTTGTGTGTAAAAGCCGCCTGATCCACCGCCAACTTCTGTACTAGCTCCTATTTCTGTAAGTTTTGGCCATGATTTTATTTCTATACGCCAGCCTTGATCGTCAGTCAGGTGTAAGTGTAAGGCATTAAATTTGTAATAAGCCAAAATGTCAATGTATTTTTTAACATCGTCAACACTAAAAAAATGTCTTGCTACATCTAGCATTGCACCTCTATATTCAAAATTTGGTTGATCTATTATTTTTCCAGTAGGTATTAACCACATTTTGTGTTCCGTAAGAGTGTCATTGCTTTCTTCAGGAATAATTTGCCTTAATGTTTGTATACCCCTAAAAGCACCAGCGGCTGTTTTAGCATTTATGATAACGGAATCTTGAGAAATATACATTTGATAAGCTTCAATATTATCTAGTTCCAGATTTTCAGTTTTATTAATGTAAATGACTTTAGATGCTACATTTTCCGTAAGGGTATTAACAGGGACATCTAAATCTATTTTTGTTTTGATTTTATTGGCTAAAAATGTCCCTACTTTTTCAAAATCGGCATCGTTAGATGTGAATATTGCAGTATTTTTATCCAATCCAAATGCACTGTTTGTAGGTGTTATTTTAAGGGGTAATGGCACTAGATTTTCAGATGTTAAATCAGTTTTAGGAAAATTAATTATTTTCTTTTTTTCTTGGCAAGCAATAATTATTGTTATGCTTATTAGTGCAATTAGTGTTCTAAATAAAATAGAGTTCCTCATTTAATATTAGCTAATTTATATATTTTTTAATCACTTGATACCAAATTCTATAACCTTTAGCATTCATATGCAGCTTATCTTTTTTAAAAATATCTGATTTTACTTTTCTGCCATTTAGCATTGGTTTCCAAACATCCGCAAATTCAATTAATGAATCTTTTTTAGCAAGTCTTTTCATTTTTCGGTTTAATTTTTTATAGTCTTTTTTAAAGTTCCATCTTGCTATACTAGGCTTTACTGCTATTAACACAACTTTAGTATTATGGTTGGCTAGTTTTATTTTTTCAATGATTTTAGATATTTCTATTATCACGGTATTACTATTCTTTCTTGCTGCAATATCATTGTCACCTTCATAAATAAAAACTTTTTTAGGATTATATCTCGTTATTAATTCATTGGTATAATACAATAAGTCTGCAGCTGTAGAACCTCCAAATCCTGAGTTTATTATGTTGTGATTAGGAAATTCTTTTTTTAAGCTTTTCCATAATTTTATACTTGAACTTCCTGCAAATACGATATTTTTTAAGGAGTCACTCAAGTTTTCTTTATATTTTTCTTGTAGTTGTTTTATTTCATCGGAAAAACGAGTAGAATTTTGAGCGTTTCCATAAAATGAAACAAGCAAAATTACAGATAATAAAATTTTCATACTCCTTAAATGTATATAATGTCAATATAAATTGAAAATTGATAAAAGTTAATACTTTTCGATAAGTAACATCTAATATTCGCTACAAATCTTCTTTTATTGCTTTATGACCAAATGGCTCTCATTTTATCAATGGATTTCTAAAATGTAAATATAATAAATGAGTAGAGAGCACTGTGGTTGTTATGAACTTTTTAAAAAGAATGTTATAACCATAAATAAGCCTTACTTTTGTGGTTAAATACAAGGGTGAAGTTTTAAAAAACCTTGTTTATTAACTATAATTTATGGCATTTAAAAAATTAGGTCTGTCCAGTGCCTTATTAAAAGCAATCGATAAAAAAGGATATATTAATCCATCTCCCATACAAGAAAAAGCCATTCCATTAGTTTTGGAAGGTAAAGATGTACTTGCTTCAGCACAAACAGGAACAGGAAAAACTGCTGGTTTTACCTTACCTTTATTACACATATTATCACAAGGTAATTCATTAAGAAACAGACCAGTTCGTGCTTTGGTTTTAACGCCAACTAGAGAATTAGCAGCTCAAGTTTATGCAAATGTAAAAGAATATAGTGAGTTTTTGGATTTGCGTTCTGCCGTTATATTTGGTGGTGTTAATCAAAAACCACAAATAGCAAATTTAAAAAGAGGAATGGACGTTTTAGTGGCAACACCAGGACGTTTACTAGATCTTCATAATCAACGATTTTTATCATTAGACAAAGTAGAAATATTTGTTTTGGATGAAGCGGATAGAATGTTGGATATGGGCTTTTTACGCGATATCGAACGTGTAATGAAATTGATGCCTGAAAAAAGGCAAAACTTAATGTTTTCTGCAACATTTTCAAAGGATATTAAAAAATTAGCACAGGGTTTTTTAAGGAATCCGGTACAGGTTGAAGCTACACCTGAAAATACCGCGGTAGAAGTTATTCAACAAAAAGTTTACAGAGTTGCAAAAGGAAAAAAAACAGGTTTAGTCATTAAGCTAATATCAGAAGGTAAATGGCAGCAAGTCTTAGTATTTACAAGGACTAAACATGGTGCTAATAATTTGTGTAAAAAAATGATTTCTGCTGGTATAACAGCAGCTGCAATACATGGAAATAAAAGTCAAGGAGCAAGAACTAAAGCTTTAGCCGGTTTTAAAAGTGGAAGTGTTAGAGTTTTAGTTGCTACGGATATAGCTGCTAGAGGTTTAGACATACCATTATTACCACATGTTATAAATTTTGAATTACCAAACGTATCTGAAGATTATGTACACCGTATTGGTAGAACTGGCAGGGCAGGAGCTAGTGGAGAAGCTATTTCCTTAGTTAGTGCAGATGAAACTTCTTATTTACGTGATATTCAGAAATTAATAGGAATGAAAATTCCTGTTGAAATTGTTGAAGGTTTTGAACCTGACCCTAATGCTTCAACAGCTCCAATAAAGCAAGGACAACGTAACAATCAATTTCGTAGCAAACCTAAAGGAAATTCTAGTAGGAATAATAATAAAAATCGTAGACCTAAACACAACATTAATAAAAGGTCTAGTGATACTAGAAGCTAAATAAAATGGATATGTCTAATGACCCATTACACGGAGTTAAACTAGCTCAGATAATAGATGAGCTAGTTGATTTTTATGGATGGGAGTATATGGGCAATTCTATAAGTATACGCTGCTTTACCCACAACCCGACAATAAAATCTAGTCTAACATTTTTAAGAAGAACACCTTGGGCTCGTACCAAAGTAGAGCAGTTGTATTTAAGAATGTTAGAGGAGAATAAATAAAAAAAACTTAGCTTCAATAGTTCTATTAAACTTGTTAAAATGCAATTTTTATTCATTTTGAATATGAAAAATTAGATATACCAAACGCTGTTTTTTTACTTTTTTTAAAATACTACAGTTTCCTGCTAATCTAAACATTTGGTCTTTGTACTTTTGCCAAAACTTTTTTAGATGAACTCAAGAAAAGATCAATTACAGGCAATAGATAGGTTGTTGACTATTATGGATGAACTGCGTACAGAATGTCCTTGGGATAAGAAGCAAACTATGCAAACCCTACGTCATTTAACTATTGAAGAAACATATGAATTAGGAGATGCCATTTTAGATAATGATTTAGTAGAAGTTAAAAAAGAACTGGGAGATTTATTACTTCATATCATTTTTTATTCTAAAATAGGAAGTGAAACCAATGGTTTTGACATTGCTGATGTCGCTAATGAAATATGTGACAAGTTAATACACCGCCACCCACATATTTATAGTGATATAAAAGTTAAAGATGAAGAAGAAGTAAAGCAAAATTGGGAAAAATTAAAACTAAAAGAAGGTAAAATAAGCGTATTAGAAGGAGTTCCTAAAAGCTTACCTGCATTGGTTAAGGCAAGTAGAATACAAGATAAAGTTGCTGCTGTAGGTTTTGACTGGGAAGAGCCACAACAAGTTTTTGAAAAAGTACAAGAAGAGCTAGCAGAATTACAAGAAGAGATAAATGCCAATAACCACGATAAAATAGAATCTGAATTTGGTGATGTTTTGTTCTCAATAATTAATTATGCCAGATTTTTAAAAGTAAATCCAGAAGATGCTTTAGAACGTACAAATAAAAAATTCATAAATAGATTTCAATACTTGGAGAGTAAAGCCAAGGAAATGGGAAAACCACTTGGTGAAATGACACTTTCAGAAATGGATATGTATTGGGAAGAAGCTAAAAAGCAGAAATAGATTGTATTACATATGACAAACATATAACGAATAAGGAAATTGAAACAATACATAAAAGAATTTAGATATAACCTTAAACTTTCTTTTCCTGTCATATTAGGTTTATTGGGGCACACCTTTGTTGGTTTTGCAGATAACATAATGGTTGGGCAATTGGGTACGGCAGAATTGGCAGCTGTTTCTTTAGGTAATAGTTTTGTATTTATAGCTATGTCTTTAGGTATTGGATTTTCTACCGCTATTACCCCTTTGGTTGCTGAGGCAGACAGTTCAGGTACTATAAAAGATGCTAAAAGTGCACTTAAACATGGGGTGGTTCTTTGCACTGTTTTGGGATTATTTCTTTTTGGACTTATTTTATTAGGGAAGCCTTTGATGTATATGATGAAGCAGCCAACTGAAGTTGTAGAGTTGGCAATTCCGTATTTAGATTTAGTTGCTTTTTCATTGGTGCCTCTGGTTATTTTTCAAGCCTTTAAACAATTTTTAGATGGACTTTCTCAAACAAAATACCCAATGTATGTTACATTGGTTGGTAATATCATAAACATTTTTCTAAACTACTTGCTTATTTTTGGAACCTTTGGCTTTCCTAAACTAGGAATTATTGGAGCAGCCATAGGTACTTTGGTTTCTAGGGTTTTAATGGTTGTATTAATTTGGTTTGTATTGAAAAGTAAAAAGAAATTTTACGATTATGTTACAGGCTTCAATTTTAAAAAGATAGAAAAGAAAGTGATGCAAAAGATAATGAACCTTGGTTTTCCGTCAGCATTACAAATGTTTTTTGAAGTAGCCATTTTTACTGCGGCTATATGGTTAAGTGGTATATTAGGTAAAAACCCACAAGCAGCCAACCAAATAGCATTAAACTTGTCTAGTATGACATTTATGGTGGGTATGGGCTTAGGTGTAGCAGCAATGATAAGGGTTGGTAACCAAAAAGGCTTACAAAACTATTATGAGTTAAGAAGAATAGCCCAGTCTATATTTTTACTCACACTGCTATTGGAAATTGTTTTTGCAGCATTGTTCCTTATTTTTAGATATTGGTTACCTACTATGTATTTAGATATAAAAGATTTTACCAATATAGCAGATAATACCGAAGTAATTATTATTGCAGCCGAATTATTATTGGTAGCTGCGTTTTTTCAGATTTCAGATGGCTTACAAGTAGTTGTTTTAGGGGCGTTACGTGGTATGCAAGATGTTAAGGTTCCTACAGCAATAACTTTTGTAGCCTATTGGCTTATAGGCTTTCCAACTTGTTTTTATCTAGGTTTATATACGCCTTTAAAAAGTACTGGAATTTGGATAGGATTATTAGCAGGTTTAACAGCATCTGCCATTATGTTGTATATTAGATTTAATATGCTGACCAAAAAAATGATATTTAATATAGATAAATGATTATGGAGTTTCCTAAATTTTTATTGGGTGATAATACAGATTACCCAACAGCGATATTTGTAATACATACAGAATATCCTCGATTTATAATTAATCTTGAAGATGACGAGGTAGAATGGTTGGAAGACTTTACACAAGAAGATGAAAAAGAACTTGCTGCTGAATCTGAAAACTTAATAGTAGAAGCAACAGCTTTTTATGACCGTGAAGTTGCACGTTACGAAGAATAGTTATGCTAGAAGAAATTATAAAATATGATACGGATTTTTTTCTTTTTTTAAATAATTTAGGAAATGAAAGTTGGGATGGTTTTTGGTTGTTTGTTACAAATAAATTGAATTCTATACCACTATATGTTTTGCTATTGTTTTTTTCTTATACAAAATTAGGACTAAAGAGAACAATATTGGTGTTGGGGGCTGTTGGTGTGTTAATAGGAATTACAGATCAGTTTGCTAATTTTTTTAAGTACGGTGTACAACGTTTTAGACCTTGTCATAATGCAGATTTAGAAGGGGTAATGCGTTTAGTTAAAAGTAGTTGTGGTGGTAAATATGGCTATTTTTCTGCGCATGCGGCAAACTCTTTTGCAGTCGCAATTTTCTTTATTTACTTATTGAAAGATAAATTTAAATATCTTTCTTATTTTCTTGTTTTATGGGCATTCTTTGTGGCTTATAGTAGAATATACATAGGAGTACACTATCCGTTAGATGTAGTTACAGGTATTTGTATAGGAAGTCTATTTGGTTTTTTACTCTATAAATTACAAGATCTTTTAAGGCATAAAATTTTCAAAATATAAACCCGTTGCACATTTTGATAAAATTCTGGCAATTCGAATAAATTTTATAGTGGGAATAAATAAAATTTGTATCGAGAATAAGAATTTTTACCATTAAATTAGTTCTCGATACACTTTTTCATTCTTCAAAAGCACTTAAACCAACATTTAGGAAACCATTTGAATTTAAATGCACAGAGCTGGTTACTTTTAATCTTTTTTTATAACAGTATAATGGATATAGTTATGCTTCATCCATAAGTAAGCAAAACAATCCATAAAAGGCTTTATTAAACGATTCCATACCCTGAATTTAGATTTCCCAGCAACACGAGGAAAATGTTGTATGGGTATTTGCTTAATTTTTCCGTTTTGTAATAATATCATTGCAGGTAAAAAGCGATGAAGACCATTAAACATTGGAATTCTTTTAGCGTAATCTGTTTTAATTACTTTAAGTGGGCAGCCAGTATCATTCATACCATCATTTGTAAAAACACGTCTAATTCCGTTTGCAATGGTAGAAGATATATTTTTGATAAAGGAGTCTTTTCTTCTAGATCTTATACCAGTTACAAGATCATATTCTGGGACTTGTTCTAATAGTAAATTAAAGTCTTCAGGAGTAGTTTGCAAGTCAGAATCTATATAGCCAACCAATTCTGTGTCTACAGCATCAAAACCAGCTTTAATTGCAGCAGAAAGACCGAAGTTTTTTTCAAAGAGAAGATATGAGAAATTTAGATTGTTGCTACAGATTTGTTCAATAAGGCATTGACTATTGTCTGTAGAACCATCATTTACAAAAAGAACTTTAGTTTTCTTAGTAGCAATTTTAATATAATTGTTCAATTCTTTCTCTACGCGTAGTAAATTATCTTCCTCGTTGTAAACAGGTACAATTATGGTAAACTCGTGGTTCATAAAACTTATCTAAATTATTGATATATAAGGGTTTTAAAACTAATAACGAAGCCAAAAATGGGAGGCATTCCAAAATCCTTAAAAATACGGTAAAACCTTGTGCACTGTAGCTTTAAATAAAATTGCATAGAATAACAAAGAGTTAACGTTTAGGTGTACTATGTAGTTCTAATAATTTCTCAGCAGCACTAAAAGGAGAAATGTCATCATTAATTACGGCGTCTATAAAATTTTGTAATTGATTTTTAACCTTCTTATCTTGATAAAAGAGTTGTTTTAATTGATTTTCAATGGTTTGTAATAGCCAATATCTGTTTTGTTCTTGTCTTTTGGTTATGAAAAATCCATTTTTAGTTTGCAACTTAATAAAATTATCAATGGTTTCCCAAACCTCTTTAATGCCAATATTTTCTAGTGCTGAACACGCAAATACTTTAGGAGTCCAGCCATTATCTTTATTTTTGAGTAAGTGTAGAGCTCTTGTAAACTCAATACGTGCTTTTTTTGCTTGCTGTATGTTTTCTCCATCAGATTTATTTATTACAATGGCATCTGCCATTTCCATAATTCCTCTTTTAATACCTTGTAATTCATCACCAGCACCAGCTAACTTTAGCAATAAAAAAAAGTCGACCATACTATGTACGGCGGTTTCACTTTGTCCTACGCCAACAGTTTCTATTAAAATAATGTCATAGCCAGCAGCTTCACATAAAATTATAGTTTCCCTTGTTTTACGCGCAACTCCACCTAATGAATCTCCAGAAGGAGAAGGTCTAATAAAAGCATTATTATCTTTTACAAGTTCTTCCATTCTAGTTTTATCTCCTAAAATACTACCTTTTGTTATTGTACTTGTAGGGTCTACCGCTAGCACAGCAACTTTTTTACCTTGTTTGGTAAGTTGTTTTCCAAAACGTTCAATAAATGTACTTTTTCCTACACCAGGTACCCCCGTAATACCTATTCTTATGCTTTTATTTTTTATTGATAAGCATTTTTCTATAATCTCATTTGCTTGTTTAGAATGTAAGGTATTTGTACTTTCTACTAAAGTAATGGCTCTACTTAACGCTGTTTTGTCACTATCAAAAATGCCTTTTAATAATTCTTCTGTAGAAGGCTTTTTTTTTCTAAACCTTTTAATTTTAGAAGCACTCTGTGTACTTATGTTTTTAGATATACTCAATATTATCTACTAATGGGTACATTAACCTTGGTTTTGTCCCAAGCTAAGGTTAAGTGTAGTTGTTCTTTATTTTCAAAATTAATGGTAAAATTTTCAATTACCTCATTTAAGTTTTCAATAGGTACATTTATTATAAAAATATCCTTTTTAGGATTTCTTGTTGTTTCTGACCCTCCACTTAAAATTGTAACTCCCCAGTTTGGAACTTCTTTGTTAAAGATTATATCCCAACTTTTTACTTTCGGTTTTGTCCATAAAGAATACGTTCCAGAGGGTAATTTTTTACCTTTTACTTTTATTGTATTGGTAGTTGTAAAAGTAGTTGCCTCATTTGCTCCAGTTCTCCATACTTTGTTATAGGGGACTAGTTTGCCAAAAATAATTCTATCTTTTTTAGATGGACTAGAATATACAACACTTAAATCATACCCATTTTCAATATAACGGGCTGTTATTTCTGGACTATGTTTTTTAGTTTGTTCTTTCATCATTGGCATTCCAATAAAAACGGTTAATAGTCCTAAAACTATTACCGTAATTATCATCCATTTTAAGGTTTTCATAGTATGTTGGCTTTTTAGTTTCTTCTAAGTTACTAAATCATATTTAAATTACCATAGTGAAATATTTCTTTAGCTTGTCAATAGGTACTTAAATAATATTGTATTGGGATATAAAATCCTATTTAAAACAAAAATAATTTTATTTTTTGCAACATCCGTTTTTTTAAATCGTCTTTTAACTAACAACAATTACCAAACCACCAGAAGCTTAAAATGTTTCAATCAGATATTGTAACCAAATGTATGGCAAACAATCGTAAAGCGCAATTACAGCTTTACAAGCAATACTGTAATGGTATGTATGGAGTTGCAATGCGTTTTTTAAAAAATGAAGATGATGCAGAAGATGTTGTACAAGAAGCATTTATTAATGCATTTCAGAAAATGGAACAATTTAAAGGAGATGTTACTTTTGGTGCTTGGTTAAAAAAAATAGTAATTAATAAAAGTTTAGATTTTTTAAAATTAAAAAAAGAAAAACACATTGAGTTGAATGATAAATGCCTGAAGATTGTAGAAGATGATGATTGGACAGTAGAAGAGAATGTTACATTAAACCAAATAAAAATTGCGATTGATGAATTGCCAGATAAATATGGTTGTGTGGTTAAACTATATTTAATTGAAGGGTATGATCACCAAGAAACATCAGAAATATTAAATATTACAGAATCTGCGTGTAGAACTCGGCTATTAAGGGGAAAAGGATTTCTAAAAGAACTTTTAAAAGATAAAAGATATGTCACAGGATCTTAGAAAATTATTTAAATTAGAAAATGCTAGTGAAGATCTTAAAATGAAAAAAGATCACACTAAGCGTTTTAAGGACAAGTTGAATAAAGCAATACCAGTTCAGAAAAATCCTTATACGCATTCCTGGAAAATAGCAGCTAGTTTTCTTATTTTAATAAGTGTAGGGTTGTTTACTTATAATCAAACAAATAAAGAAGATAACATAGAGGCGACTATTGTTGATAGTGAGAATCCAGTAAATGAAGATGATAAAATATCATTGGGAAATTTATCTCCAGATTTAAAAAAAATAGAAGATTATTATCAAGTAAATATAAACTTAGAATTATCTCAATTAGATATTTCTAATGATAATAAAGTATTGGTAGACAGTTATATGTATAGGTTATCTGAACTACATACTGAGTATCAAAAATTAAATGAAGAGTTAAATACCATTGGACCCAATGATCAATTAATTTCTGCATTAATTAATAATTTGCAATTACGATTACAATTGCTACAGAAACTTAGAACAAAGTTAAACGAACTAAAATCTACAAAAAATGAAACAATCATTATATAAGAGATTGGGAATCATAATATTCTTAATTTCTATGAGCACATTTGCTCAAAAACAATCAAAAACATTTAAAGAAGTATTTAACGTTAGGAGTGAAGCTATTTTAGGTATTAACATAAGTAATGCAGATATAGAATTTGAGACATGGAATAAGGATGTAATACAAGTTGAAGCTGTTATTGAGATTGATGGTATGTCCAATGAAGAAGCAGAAAAATATTTTAAAAGAAATGAAGTGCATATTATTGGAAATTCTAAAAAAGTAGAGGTTTCTACTGGTGGTGGCAATAATTTTTTTGCAACAAACTCAAACATTCACTTTCCTCGTCCAATTAGTGTAAGGACATCTAATTTCCCTGAAAATATAATCATTGATTTAGATACATCAAACATAGCTTCTTTTTCAAGATTAAAACGCTTTAATATTCCACAATTTGATTATGAGAAATATACTAAAGAGGGTAAAAAGTATATGCAAAAATGGCAGAAAGAGTTTGAAAAAAAAATGAGCTCTAAAAACCAGAAAGAAATGAAGAAATGGGCAGAAGAAATGAAGAATAACGCAGATAAAATAAGATTAGAAGCACTAGAAAATAAGAAAGTTGCCTATATGCAAAGGCGTAATGCCTTAAAAGAAAGGCGTGAGGCAAAAAAGAATAAGATAATACTTATGGAAAGACAAAAAGTATTAGAAAAAAACCTTAAAGAAAAATTAAAATATAAAACCTTTTCTTCTGGTAATTCAATTCTTATATCTACTCCTAATACTTTCTATTTTTCAGCAGATGGTAAGAATAAACATTTAAAAGTAAAAAAGACAATAAAGGTAAAAATGCCAAAATCTGCTACTATTAAAATGAATGTACGTCATGGTAAGGTAAAGCTAGCAGAAAATACAAAGAATATAAATGCAAACTTGTCATACGCAAGTTTATTAGCTTCTACCATAGATGGTAAAGAAACGTATGTTAATGCATCTTATTCACCTGTATTTGTAAATAACTGGAATTTTGGAGAATTACAAGTCAATTATGTTGATAATGTAGAACTTAAGTTTGTAAAAGACTTGACTCTTAGTGCAGTATCGTCCAATGTGGAAATAGATAAACTTTTAAAAAAGGCATTTATTAAGAACGATTTTGGAAGTGTCTTAATTAACAACATCTCTTCTGATTTTGAAACTTTGGACATCTCTGTAAAAAATGGAGAATTAGAGACTATAATGCCTAAAACGTCATACACTATATATGTTAAAGGTAGGTCGTCTAAATTAACGTTGCCAACAAATCTAAACCTAAACAAGACGCAAAATCAGAATATAACAATATGTAAAGGGTATAATGGTTCTAAAAGTTCAGAGAAATCCATAAATATAAATTCTAGCTATAGTGAGGTTGTTTTAAAGTAATAGTTTTTATGCTTAATATAAGAGAAAAAAATAGTAGTTCTATTCTTGTAAAACTTCTTTATTTTGAAGGAGGGAATAAAATAGGATTTTTTGAAAGCTATCTTTAAGAACTATAGAAATAATTTTTAAGACTAAAAATGCAACTTTTTTAAGTTGCATTTAATATAATTAAAATAACAAAAACTATTATTAATGCGTCCTATTCTTCAATAATTCAGGAAATTTACTCTTGAATTTATTTAGGCGAGGAATGGAGACATTTCTAACATATGAGTTGTCAGGGTGTTTTTTTTCATAATCTTGATGATATGCTTCTGCTTCATAGAATTTAGTAAAAGGAACTACCTCAGTGACTATTTTATTTTTATAAGCTTTACTTTTTGCTAAATCATCTATAAATTCATTGATGATTTTTTTTTCTGTTTCGTTTTTGTAAAAAGCTATGGATCTGTACTGAGTTCCTTTATCAGGACCTTGTCTATTTAACGTTGTTGGGTTATGAGATCCAAAAAAAACTTTAACCAATGTATTGAAAGGGACTTCTTTAGGGTTATAATACACAGCAACAGCTTCAGCATGTGTTGTATAGCCACTACTAACTTGTTCATAAGTAGGATTAAGTTCTTTACCGCCTGCATAACCAGAGATAACCTCTTTTACACCTTTTACACTTTCAAAAATAGCTTCAACACACCAAAAGCAACCACTTGCAAAATATGCTACTTCATATTTTTTTAAATTTTGAATTGTTGGTTTGGATTCTTTTGACGATTCTATTTTATTTTCACTCTTAGAAGCACAAGATGTAGATGTAAGTGCTATAAATACAACCGCTATCATTTTTAATATTCTCATAAAAATCTTTTTCTTTTAGTCTATAATGCTATACATACTTACACAAATATCAAAAAATATTTTAAAGCAACTTATATTTGAATAAATGTAATAGTTATAAATATGATAGAGATATTTTCAAATGAATTTATACCCATTCTTGATTCTTCAATAAAAAGAGAAGATTATATGTTAATAGACTTGTCTACTACAAATCCTGATTTAAATGAGATAGACATTACCAATGTAAATGTATGCCAATCTTATATTGATACTATTTTAATTAAAAATAATGCTACTGTTGCATATGGTGGTTATTTAGAAAAGCGAAATTTATATTATAATAATCCTAATTTTTCAACAATGGATAAGAATTGTAGAAATATCCATTTAGGAGTAGATTTTTGGACTAAGGAGAACACAAAAGTACTTGTTCCTTTGGATGGGGAAGTGCATAGCTATAAAAATAATGCAGTAAAAGGTGATTATGGACCTACCATAATTCTTAAACATAATGTAAAAGGACAATTGCTCTACTCACTATATGGACACTTGTCTATAGAATCATTACATAATATATATGTAGGTAAGGTTTTTAATAAAGGAAGTGTGTTGGCTACTTTAGGAACTCCAAAAGAGAATATAGGTTATGCACCACATTTACATTTTCAATTAATAAAAGATGTAAAAGAATATAGTGGTGATTATCCAGGAGTTTGTGCCTATAGAGATTTGGAATATTATGCTAATAATTGTCCAAACCCAGAAAAGTTACTTCATATTAAAGGTTTATAATAAGATGTAATACATTTTCTCTCGATTAGAGAATTTTGTATTAAATACGGTTGTCGGTCTTTTTTTACGCTTCATCAATAATTTTGTCAAATACCGAAAAATAAGGTGTTTTGAGCGATTTAGATTTAGCCAATGTTATGTTGGTTCTAATTTTACATTGTCAAACAAAGTTATTATGAAAGCTATATTTACTTTATTATTTGTTCTTTTTATCGGAGTTTTTGCTCAGGCGCAAGAATCTAAGACAACTCCAGTATTGGAAACTACTTCTACAGAGGTTAAAGTTTCTGAAACAAAGAAGAATGCTTTAAATGAAGAAATTAAAGTAGCACGTTTATACAAGTTTAAAAATTCTAAAATAAAAAGAGAATTGGCTTTTTCTACAAAACGTAGCAAATCTAAAATAGCTTAATAGGCTATAAGATAACAATTACTTTATTAAAATAGCAGACTATATTAATTTTTACTTTCATTATTCAAATTTTTACTTTTAGAAAAACCTTAGATATTTGGGTGTAGTGCATTAAATATCGATGAAGTGATTTTGGTGTTATATCTTATTTATAGGTTTTATTTTTAATCATATATAGAACTAAACCACCTACCGATAGATAAGCGGTATTAACCGAAGGATTGGAAATATGGGGTTAAGTGTAATATAGCTTTGTAGTATACAAAACAAGTTATTATGAAAGCTATATTCACTTTATTATTTGTTCTTTTTATTGGAACTTTTACTCAGGCACAAGAATCTAAGACAACTCTAGTATTGGAAACTACTTCTACAGAGGTTAAAGTTTCTGAAACAAAGAAGAATGCTTTAAATGAAGAAAAAAAAGTAGCACGTTTATACAAGTTTAAAAATTCTAAGATAAAAAGAGAATTGGCTTTTTCTACAAAGCGTAGTAAATCTAAAGTTGCCTAATTATATTTTGTGAATGGTTATATGATTTATATTACATATAGCAAGAAACTAAGTACATGACAAAAATTGAAATATGTTAGTATTATTTTGATTTTGAGCATTTAACAATATATTAGCAATAAATG
>CANLIE010000012.1 GCA_947491225.1 uncultured Cellulophaga sp. | reverse complement strand
GGCCGTGGCGCAGTAGGAAAGCAAAATGTAATGATTATGGCAGAATCTGCCCCTTTAGACTAACAAAGCATTGTTTTTACTGACAAAAACACTTCATATGCGGATACAACTGATTTTGTAGAACTCCATAGCAGTGAAAAATAAGATAAAAAAACTACTAAAGAGACTTTGAAATGGGTGCATATAACCATAAGCAGTGCCAAACGAAATTTACATAGCAACTATCATAAAATAAAAGACAAATACCTACAACTATATCTAAACGAATTTGTGTACAAACTCAATAGAAGATATTGTGAAGAAAAACTATTCGATAGACTGGTAATAGCAGGAGTTACTGAATTATGATTAAAAACGCATATTCAATTAGTAATTAAAAAAACCAAGAATTATCACTATTTCGGATAATTCTTGGTTTTTTGTTTTCAAAAAAAAATGTTCTATATATAAAGGATAGATAACATAATTTTCCTGTAATCTTATTGATTATTACTAACTGTATTGTTAGTTCCTTCTATATCTACAGATGATACATTATTATTTTGAATCGTAGAATTATTACCTCTAAAGAATATGGATACTAAATCTTGAATTTCTATTGTATTATCAGTTATAGACATCCCATCAAAATTTTTGATATGTAATCCATAATTAGTACCCTTTACATTTATTTTATTGTTGTTGAAAGTAATAT
The DNA here is from genome assembly GCA_947491225.1 of uncultured Cellulophaga sp. Lineage (GTDB taxonomy): Bacteria > Bacteroidota > Bacteroidia > Flavobacteriales > Flavobacteriaceae > Cellulophaga. Next base: position 73,656 of record CANLIE010000012.1, on the reverse strand, counting down.
TACTATCTTCTGTAGCTGCATCGTTTCCTACAGTGTAAATTCTAACTCCGTAAGCGCCCAGTCTTGTTGAACTGGTATTATTGAAAGTATTACCAGTTACCGCAATATTTTTTGTCGATTCTGTTTTATTAATACTAAATGCATTTTCAGACTGGCTAATTATAGTATTATTTTTAACACTTATATTTATTGAATTTGTTAAACCAAAGCCAGATAAAGTAAAGTTATTATCATCTACATCAATTCCATTACTAAATGTTATAATTCCAGATTTACCACATTCAAAAGTATTGTTTCTTATTGTAAGTTTATTTTCTTCGAATTCACTTTCTTTATTCATACCAACCATATTGATGGATCTTCCATCAGAAAGTTTTACGGTATTGTTTCTGACTACAACATTATTAGCAGATTTTTGTCCACTAATACCAAAAGAACCTTCTTTAGAACTGGTTATGGTATTATTGTATATTTCGGAATCTGCTAGATTTCGAACCATAATTCCATTATTACAATCGATTATTTTATTATTAAATATTTTTATATCATCATTAGTAGCATAAATACCAGTGTTTGTATTTCTAACCGTATTACCAGAAATAATATTATTGGCACTAACGCTTAGCGCATATGGTAGATCAAGGCCTCCTATGATACCTCCGTTTAGACCTGGATTATTTATTACTTGAGCATTAGTTGCTGTTGTCCAGCCAACTGGTGCATCAGCAGTATTACCACTAATTATTATATTATAACCTCCTGCTGCAAGTATAGAGTTTGTACGACTTTCATCAACCGTATTATTTTTTATATGCACGCGATCTACAACTTGTCCTTGTACTGGCTCGACTACGATACCAATTCTAGGAGCAACACCGATAGATGGGCCAAACTGACCTTTCAAATCTATACCTGCCCGATAAAGTTTGCAATTATCTATGGTTATATCCATACCATCAGTAACAGATAAATTATTAGTTCTATTAGAGTCAAATAAACAATTTTTAATAACTACATTCTTACTGGGGAAATAATCAGCGTCATTTGGAAATAGTACACTATTAACGGTCAATCCCGAAGATGATGAAAAACTCATCTCAACATTATCAATGATTACATCTTGACCTCCCTTTATCTCGAATAAAACATTACCTCCATCGGTAGGTCCGTGATTCAACCGATCTCCTATTAAATGGCCACCGGATACAATTATATTCTTTTTTCCACTAATTCTAAAAATTCGGGCACTATATATTTCATCCACAGGAAAAACTCGTAAATAAGAGTTATCTGACATTTTAAAATGAAGATCTGAAGGAAGCTCTACAACAGGTGTATTACTAAAGACTCCATTGTTAGATTCAAAAAAAGCATTGATATGATTTATTTCAAAAGTGGTAGCACCTAGTCCTTTTACTATGTCCACGACTTTTTGAATATATTCGTGATTTTTGTAAGCAGTCGGTTGATCTACTTTACCTTCTACAATCTCCCAGCGTACTGCATAAAATTTGAAAACAGGATTCTCAAGTTTTACATCTCCTTCGATTTCTAAACTAGAGTTCAAAAGCTCCCCAGCAATAGTGCCTCCATTAAATATTAATTTACCATTTTTTATATCACCTCCTTCAAATTCAAATTTTACATTAGGCGGCAAAGTAATAGTTTCTCCTTTTAAATCTAAAATACAATTCAATATAATGGTTGTACCTGTTGCAACATTAGATAAATCAAAGTCACAAGGTGTTGTAACTACATTTGGTGGTAGGTCAACTTCACTATCGAGATCCATTTCTTCAAAGTTATCATTACTACAAGAAATAGTAATACAACATATAAAAAGAAGTAAAGAATAGATTATGTTTTTCATTTGAGGATTTTTTAGGTTGATTTTATTTATATATAATAATAGTTAACGAAAAAACATCAAATTAATTACTTATTTTTTTATAAAATGCTAAATTTTGATGATCCTTCGTAAATATGTGGTCTTATATAATTTATTGCCCTACTCTTTTGCTTTGTAATAAATGACATTAAAAAATTAATAAGGCTCTACTAAAATTAAATAAAATACCTAGAAAAAGATATTGCTTCTTAAACCTTATCAAAAAATTTGACTTATTTATGTGTCAAAACTATGGTGTTGCATTTACTACTTGAACCCACCTAATCTTAGTTTTATAGTAGACTAAACTCTATAGTTATTTAGTTCTAAACAAACTACATCATCATTTTTTATTTGTGCTTCTATGGCGTTCTCTTGCTAATAAGGTATTCTTTAATAGCATTGCTATTGTCATTGGTCCTACACCTCCTGGCACTGGAGTTATAAATGAAGCTTTTTTACTTACGTTCTCAAAATCTACATCTCCTGTAATATAATATCCTTTTGGTTTTGTATCGTCTGCCACTCTTGTAATACCAACATCTATTATAACAGCATCATCTTTAACCATTTCTGCTTTTAAGAAATTAGGCACTCCTAATGCTGATATTACAATGTCTGCTTGAGAAATAATTTGTGTTATATTTTTAGTTTCGCTGTGGGTTAAGGTTACGGTTGAGTTACCTGGCCAACCTTTACGCCCCATTAATATGCTCATTGGTCTACCTACTATATGGCTACGACCAATTACCACAGTATGTTTTCCTTTTGTATCTACTTTATATCTTTCTAACAGTTCTAATATGCCAAATGGCGTTGCTGGTATAAACGTGCTCATATCCAAAGCCATTTTACCAAAGTTGGTTGGGTGAAAACCATCTACATCTTTATCAGGATCCACAGCCAATAACACCTCTTGTGTATCTATTTGCGCAGGCAATGGTAATTGCACTATAAAACCATCTATCTCTATATCTTGGTTTAATTCTTCTATCTTACGCAACAACTCTATTTCACTGGTTGTACTTGGCATTTGTATTAATGTAGACTCAAACCCAACACGCTCACAAGAACGAACCTTACTACCAACATAGGTTAAACTAGCCCCATCATTACCAACTATTATTGCTGCTAAATGTGGTACTTTTTCGCCACGTTCTCTCATTTTGGTTACCTCAGCGGCAATCTCTTCTTTTATCTGGTTAGATACTTTTTTTCCGTCTAGTAATTCCATTATTAATTATATTAAGTTGGTAGTCTCAGTTAGCAATATTCAGCTTAACCACTTACTCTAAACTTTGCTGGGTTATTAATCATATACTGAATCAATTTTCCAATCTCTTCAATTTCTTCTTTTAATGTTTCCTTTGGATATTTTTTAGATAATTCAAAAATTTGCATAGCCAAATAAAACCTTTTTATATACTAATAATTCTTGAAAACCCATTTAATATTTTTTATTACTGAAAACTGATGCTGCCAACTTAAAATTAAGGGCGCATCCTATTCATACCACCCATCATCTGCATCATTTTTTTGCCACCTCCACCTTGCATCATTTTCATCATCTTACTCATTTGATCAAACTGCTTTAGTAACTGATTTATTTCTTGTACAGTTCTACCGCTACCTTTTGCAATTCTCTTTTTTCTACTTGCATTTAATGCTTTTGGTGTTTCTCGCTCGTATGGGGTCATAGAGTGTATTATGGCTTCAATATGTTTAAAAGCGTCATCGTCTATATCCATCCCTTTTAAAGCTTTACCAGCTCCAGGTATCATTCCCATTAAATCTTTTAGGCTACCCATTTTTTTAATTTGCTGAATCTGCTTTAAGAAATCATCGAACCCAAATTTATTCTTGGCAATTTTCTTTTGAATCTTACGGGCTTCTTCCTCGTCAAACTGTTCTTGTGCACGTTCTACTAAGGAAACAACATCTCCCATACCAAGAATACGCTCTGCCATACGTGATGGATGAAAAACATCTATGGCATCCATTTTTTCTCCTGTACCAATAAATTTGATTGGCTTTGTCACTACAGATTTAATAGATATTGCTGCACCACCTCTTGTATCACCATCTAATTTTGTAAGGATGACCCCATCAAAATTTAAAACATCATTAAAGGCTTTTGCTGTGTTTACTGCATCTTGCCCCGTCATAGAATCTACAACAAATAATGTTTCTTGTGGTGAAATTGCTTTATGAACATTAGCAATTTCTTTCATCATTTCTTCATCCACAGCCAAACGACCTGCTGTATCTATGATTACCACATTGTGTCCGTTTGCTTTTGCATACGCAACACCTGCTTTTGCAATGGCAACAGGGTCGGTGTTTCCACGATCTGAAAATACTTCTACTCCTATTTGTTCTCCAACTATATGTAATTGGTCTATTGCAGCCGGACGGTAAACATCACAAGCAACTAATAAAGGTTTTTTAGTTTTTTTAGTTTTTAGGTAATTTGCAAGTTTACCAGAAAAAGTTGTTTTACCAGAACCTTGTAAACCAGACATAAGTATTATAGATGGTGTGCCAGATAGGTTTATCCCTTCTGCTTCTCCACCCATTAACTCTGTAAGCTCGTCCTTTACCAACTTTACCATTAATTGACCTGGTTGTAAAGTGGTTAATACATTCTGCCCTAGTGCCTTCTCTTTTACCCTATTGGTAAATTCTTTAGCAATTTTAAAGTTAACATCGGCGTCTAATAAAGCTCTACGAACTTCTTTTAAAGTTTCTGCAACATTAATTTCTGTTATTTGTCCATGTCCTTTTAAGACATGAAGCGCTTTATCTAACTTTTCACTTAAATTATTAAACATAAGTCTGTATTTTTTCTGGAATTGCAAAGAAAAGAAAAAGGCTCTCTTTAGGCAAGTTATACGAAGTTTTTAGTACTTTTTATTTTGCTCCCTTATTCTGTGTTTAGTAATAAAAAAAGAGCATTTGTCTTAATACAAATGCTCTTTAAAAAAAATGGGGCAAAAATTATTACCACATAACTATTTCAAAAACTAATTTATCATACCCTTCTTCATTCTCATTTTTATGTTTTAATGATATTTTGTTTTCATTTATTTCAAAGATCATATAATCGTTTGCTAGTGGGTGGTAATTACTACTGTCTGAAAAATTGATAATCATCTCTAATGTACCTTCACTATTCCTATATACATACCATCTTCCCTTATCTATTTCATCATAATTAGAATCTATGACAACAATCTTACCATCTGTATTAAAACGGAATCCTTTATCTACATATGTTTCTGTAGTTTCATCTCCATTTTCTGAAAACAATGTTATTCCCCATAAAGTTTCATTAAATATTTTACGAATCCAGATTACATCTTCATCATTAGCATCATTATCACAATTACTTTCTAATATAAGCTCCCATGGGCTGTCTGAAATTTCAAACTTTAAATAATCATCTCTTAAATCAGATAATTGCCATTCAAAACTAACGCCAGGTTCATCTGTCATTGTAATTGCCATTATCAAACGCTTATTATCATTTAAAGTAATTACCCAACTTCCAGTAAATGTTTCTGTTCCGTTACTAAGTGTTACAACACTATCTGCTTTAAACTCTAACTGAAAACCTACTAATCTGTTTACATTTTGTCCGTTGTTTATTGTCTTTTTAATAATCCAACTACATTCTTTTAAAACCTCTTGCAGTATATCTGAAGTATTGTCTTCTTCGCAATGGCGCTTCATTACTATTCTGTCTTTACCATCATTGGCATACAACTTAATTTTACCATCTCCTAGCTCATAAACAAACCATTCTAAATTGAAATCTACTAAAGTATTGAATCCTAATTCTAACAACACTCTATCATTACCAATTCTTGTACCCCAACTACCTTCAAATGAATTACCTTCTCTATCTTTTACCAATATAGAACCATCTTTGTTAAAGTCTATTAAATATTCATAATACTGCTCTGTTTTTTCTAGATCATCTCTAATTACATCCTTAATTAGCCAAGGACATTTAACCAAATATTCATCTAACCTTTCCTTTGTAAAATCATCATCATTATAATCATTATCATCATCTTCATCACATATTTCTTTTGCATTCTCTAACTCTATGGCTAATTCAGCATTACTATTTACTATTATTTTTGTACCATCATATTTCTTTAATGTTACAGGAAAGTCAAAACTTACCAATTCATTATCATTTATACCTGCAAAAAAACGTCTTAGTTCCTTATCGTTTTCAACTGAAACCGTACTTGTCTTTTCTAAATCTACACTAAAAGTGTACAATGTAATTGGATATACAAAATCTATACATTCTATATCATCATCATCACCTCCTTCTATACAATCCTTTGCAATTTCTTTTAATTCTTCTTTATCATTAATTGTAATTTCTGTATAATCTGCAAGGGTAATTGTAATTGGAAATATGATTTCTAAAATATCATCATCGGTTTCTACCGTATCAAAAATTTCTTCAATGAGTTCTAAATCTTCAATTGAGTCTATGGTTATATCTAACCCATCTATACTAACTTTATATGGAAATTGAACTGCAAAACAACTTGCTCCATCAACTATATTATCAAAAGATCCATCCTTAGAACTTGTTCCTTTAATCAACTTTGCAGTACTAGAAGAAGCTACTATAGCTTGTTCATTATTGTTTTTTGGTAACTCTTCAAACTCTTCTTGACAAGAAGTTAAGCTAAATGCTACTGCAAGTAGGACAGTAAACATAAATTTGGTGACAAAATTTTTCATAATAACTTGGTTTATTTTTGTTTTATAACTCTATAACAATTCAATTTTAAAAAACCCTACCAATAAAATATCGTTTTTTTAAAATACCTTTGAAAAAATAAAAAACCATAATTTTGAATATAGATAATTATTCTAATGTTTGTGAAGAGAAAATATACAGTCATATCTTTGCTACTAATTCTAAAACAATTTTTAATTACATATATTATAAGTTCGGCAATGAAGAAAAAGCTTATGATGCTGTACAAGAAGCATTTGTGAAGTTATGGGAAAACTGTGCAAAGGTAATTCCTAGTAAAGCAAAATCTTATGTTTATACTATTGCCAACAATCTTTATTTAAATATGATTAAGGCTGAGAAAGTACGATTAAAATACGCTCACTTGTCTCCTGATATTAGTAATGAAACTCCTGAATTTTTGCTTGAAGAAAAACAATTTCATAAAAAACTGGAAAACGCATTAGCTGCATTACCAGAAAACCAACGTACTACTTTTTTGCTGAATAGAATTGACAAAAAGAAATATACCGAAATTGCTGAACTAGAAGGTGTAAGCGTAAAAGCCATAGAAAAAAGAATGCATTTAGCATTAAAAACACTCCGTGAACAAATTGATGGAATATAATTAGCCTCCTACAATTTATCTAAATAAAGAAAACCTAAAAATAGATTTCTTAATAAAAACATCTTTTTGAAGGTAGGGTTTTTTATTGTTATCTTGTTATACGTATATAAAGCGGAATATTATGCAAGACAATTACTTAGCAAAATGGTTAAACAATGAATTATCTGAAGAAGAAATTATCCAATTTAAAAAAACAGATGAATATGCTTCTTATCAAAAAATTATATCTGCTTCCAATAAATTAAAGGCTCCAAATTTTGACAAAGATAAAGTTTTAAAAGCCATTGAAAATGAAAAGTATAAATCTATAACGCCTAAAGTAATCAAATTAAATCCCTATACAAAACTCATAAGAGTTGCTGTTGCAGTAGCCCTAATTTGTGGTTTAGCATATTTTTATACCAATTCATTAGACGAAACCATAAGTACTGATTATGCACAAAACGATGAAGTAGTACTACCTGATGCTTCTGAAATTATTTTAAATGCTGAATCTAAAATTGCATATAATAAAAACAAATGGGACAAAACGCGGGAGGTCTCTTTAGAGGGCGAAGCCTTTTTTAAAGTTGCAAAAGGAAAAAAATTCACTGTATCTACAAGTCAAGGAACTGTAACTGTATTGGGAACACAATTCAATGTAGAAACTAGGAAAAACTTTTTTGAAGTAACCTGCTATGAAGGTTTGGTTAGTGTAACGTATGAAAATAGGAAAACAAAAATACCTGCTGGTTCTTCTCTTATGGTTATTAATGGTAAGATTACGCCTATTAGCCAAATAAAAACATCCTCACCATCTTGGATACAAAATGAGAGCTCTTTTAATAGTATACCACTAGAGTTTGTTTTAAATGAATTTCAAAGACAATTTAATATTATAGTCAACACTAAAAATATTGACACCAAACAACTTTTCACAGGTACTTTTAACAATGAAAACCTAGAATTAGCATTAAAAAGTATTAGTATTCCTTCTCAAATTAATTATACATTAAAGAAGAATAAGGTTCTATTTTATGCTAAAAAATAAACATTTAAAATTCATTTTTTATTTATTATTCTTAACCTTTACTACTTTCATAAAGGCTCAGAATAAAAGAGCTTCATTACCCTTAATTGTCTACATTCAAGAATTAGAAGAGGAGTTTAACATTAAATTCTCATATATAAACACTGATATTGAGTCATATTCCATTATACCTTCTAATGAAAAAAATCTAGAAGATATTCTTAATTATATTAGAAAGGAAGCAGGATTAAAGCTTTTAAAACTTAGTGAGCGTTATTATACATTATCAGTAAAAAAATTCATTTCAGTTTGCGCAACCATCTTAGACAACTATGAACAGAACACTATAAATGGTGCTAGTGTAGAAGTTATAGGAGAAAACAATGCAACCATTACAGATAATAATGGATCCTTTGTTTTAAAAGACATAGATAAAGAAGCTATTATAAAAATCCGTTTCATTGGTTTTAAAACATTACATATAAAATCAAAAGAATTAATTACGAAAAACCCTTGTAAAACTTTCTCAATGGATCCACATTATGAAGAATTGGAAGAAGTTGTAATATCTAAATTTTTAACTACAGGAATATCTAAAACGTTAGATGGAAACATTGTTTTAAACACTAGCAATTATGGTATATTACCTGGGTTGATAGAACCAGATGTGCTACAAACAGTACAAGCCTTGCCAGGTATAAAAAGCATAAATGAAACTGTGTCTGATATTAATGTTCGTGGAGGCACAAACGATCAAAACCTAATTTTATGGGAAGGTATCAAGATGTACCAATCAGGTCACTTTTTTGGATTGATTTCCGCATTTAATCCTTACCTAACAAATAAAGTAACCATAACCAAAAATGGCACTAGCTCACTATATGGTAATGGAATTAGTAGTGTCATTGATATGCGCACCAATAATACTATAAATGAGAATTTCTTTGGTGGTGCTGGTTTCAATATGATTAGTGCAGATATTTATGGACAAATAGCAATTACTAAAAAATCAGCTTTTCAATTTTCAGCAAGACGTTCCGTAACCGACTTTTTGAGTTCACCAACATATGATATGTTTTTTGACAAAGCTTTTCAAGATAGTAAAATAGAAAGTAAACCTAATGATAAAGAGATAACAAGAAAGGAAGATTTCTATTTTTATGATTTTACGGCAAAAGCATTATACAACATAAATAAAAATCAGAAATTACGGATTAGTTTCATTAATATGAACAATGCATTGGATTATAAGGAAACAAAGAATGAAAAATCAAATTTCAGTACTATAGACCAAAGAAACACCTCTTTTGGAGGTAGTCTGGAAAGTAATTGGAATACTAATTTTTCTACCCAACTTAATGCATACTACACGTACTATAATTTAAATGCTAGTACTAGTTCTTCTGATGCTAACCAACAATTAGAGCAAACAAACAATGTTTTAGAAAATGGTATAAAATTAAACACTAGCTTTAAAGTTTCTAATTCATTAAGTTGGATTAACGGGTATCAATTAATTGAAACAGGAATAACCAACTTCACCAATGTTACGCAACCTCCATATAGAAAAAACATTAAAGGAGTGATTAGGACCAATGCTATTTATTCTGAAATGAATTTTAGAAATGAAAAAATTAATGCTACAGGGGGAGTACGAGTTAATTACATTGAAAACATAAACACCTTTAAAAGATGGATTTTTGAGCCTCGGATAAATATAAACTACAAACTTTCTAAAAACATCGACACAGAAGTATTAGGAGAATTTAAGAGTCAGTATACAAATCAAATTATAGATTTAGAGCAGAATTTTTTGGGTGTGGAAAAAAGAAGGTGGATATTAGCAAACGAAGACAATCTCCCCATTACTACTAGCAAACAAGCATCATTGGGACTTAACTATGATTACAATAATTTGCATATAGGAATTGATGGTTTTTATAAAGACGTAGAAGGTATAAGTACACTTACTCAAGGTTTTCAAAATGAAAATCAGTTTAATGGTGAAATAGGGAAATACAACATAAAAGGTGTTGAGTTTTTAATTAATAAAAAAGCTTCATACTATAGTATATGGTTAAGTTACACATACAATATAAATAATTACACTTTTAAGGCAATTATACCAAATAATTTTCCAAATAATTTAGACATAACACATAACTTAACATTTGCTGGAACATACAATTATAAGAGCATAAAACTAGGTATTGGTCTAAATTACCATTCTGGAAAACCCTATACCGAGCCACAAGAAGGAGATAATGCCTTAAACTTATTAAATTTTCCTGCTATTATAAATTACAAGTCTCCTAACAGTAGTAGGCTTCCATACTACTTACGTACTGATTTTTCTGCCATATACAATTTTAAAATAAATAAAAAAAGCAACGCTACCATTGGCGTTTCTGTTTTAAATATTTTAAACAAAAAAAATATCTTAAATAGATATTATAGGGTAACACCAGCAAACGAGATTGAGACTGTAGAAAGTGCATCCTTGGGCTTAACTCCAAACGTAAGTTTTAGAATTAGTTTTTAACTTTTGCTATTTAATTTTAATGCCTCAAAATTTAACATCGTTGTAATTACATCAAACAACTCTGGAAATATTTTAGTAAAATCTGTTGGCGTTTCCACATAATTTTCTAGTGCAACAGCAAAAAATTCGTGTACATTTGTAGTTCCATATTCCCTAAAATATGTAGTATCTTCCATTCTTTTTAAAAAACTTTGATTAACCAATAATTCATTCATATTAGCTAAGCCTTTTTTAAAATGAGTAGCACTGTTTGTATATTTATTTTTGAAATTAAAAACTAGCGCATGTGCAAATTCGTGTACTCCAAGATTTAAATTATCTTTAGGATTATTAAAACCATTAGTAATATGTTCTTCTGAAAATACCAATGTTTTTAATCTTGGATTATATTCCCCTAAATGATTTTGTTTTGTGATGTTTGAAAAATATTCTGATGGGTAAATAAGAATTCTATCTATAGATGTAATTCTATAATCCTTAAATCCAAGTGTTAAAAAAGTAGCTGTTGCAGATAAAAGTATTTTTATTTCTTCATTTTTTCTGCTGTCTGCGTAAAAAATAAATTTTTTATTAGCTCTAAACCTAGATACTCTCTTTTTGAATTTTTCTTTTTGAACTACAGAAAGTAATTTATAGGCAGGTAAATAACGTGAAATAAAGTCTACTTCTGTTTTGGTTAAGACCTTGTTCTTTTTTCTTGGAGATAAGGCAAATAAATCTACTGCATAATATATTATATACAACAAATAACCAACAATGCAAATTAATGCAATAATTGCAAATATATTAAACCCAAACGCATTGTTCATAAGTATATACGAGGATTTACATTCGCTCAGGAACTTCAATCCCCAATAGCTCAAAAGCAGATTTTATGATTTCCCCTACTTTTTTGGATAATTGCACTCTAAATATCTTCTTATCTAGAATTTGCTCTGGTAAAATAGGTACGTTTTGATAGAACGAATTAAATTCCTTTACTAGGTCATAAGTATAATTAGCTATTAAAGCTGGACTATAATTTTCTGCTGCTGCTCCTAATACAGAAGGAAAATGTTGTATTTGTTTTAACAACTCTTTTTCTTTTTCATGCAATTCTCCGTTTGTATCCAAATCAGCATTGTAATCAAAATCTGCCTTTCTTAAAATAGACTGAATTCTTGCATATGTATACTGAATAAATGGTCCTGTATTACCTTGAAATTCTACAGATTCTTCAGGATTAAAAAGAATTCTCTTTTTTGGGTCTACTTTTAGTATGTAATATTTTAATGCTCCTAACCCTATTATTCTATATAACTCTTGCTTTTCTATATCTGAATACCCTTCTAATTTGCCTAATTCTTCTGAGATACTTTCTGCTGTGGCTGTCATATCTTTCATTAAATCATCAGCATCTACAACCGTACCTTCTCTACTCTTCATTTTACCACTTGGCAAATCTACCATACCATAACTTAAATGATATAAGTGTTCTGCCCAAGTATACCCCAGCTTCTTTAATATCAAGAACAACACATTAAAATGATAATCTTGTTCATTACCCACAGTATAAACCATACCATTAACATCTGGGTAATCTTTAGTACGTTGTATTGCAGTACCAATATCTTGGGTCATATAAACTGCTGTACCGTCTGCACGCAGTACAATTTTTTCATCTAGGCCTTCATCAGATAAATCTATCCAAACACTACCATCTTCTTTTCTATAAAAAACTCCTTTTTCTAAGCCTTCATCTATTATATCCTTTCCTAAAAGGTAAGTATCACTTTCATAATAATAAGTATCAAAGTCTACACCTAAATTTTTATAAGTGACCTCAAAACCATCATAAACCCATTGGTTCATTTTTTTCCATAACGCTACTACTTCTTCATCACCAGCTTCCCACTTACGTAGCATTTCTTGGGCTTCCAACAAAATAGGAGCTATTTTTTCTGCTTCTTTAATATCTTTACCAGCAGCAATTAATTCTGCTATTTGTGCTTTATATTCTTTATCAAACTTAACGTAATAATTACCTACAAGTTTATCACCTTTAAGACCTGTACTTTCTGGAGTCTCACCATTCCCAAATCTTTGCCAAGCCAACATACTTTTGCAGATGTGTATACCTCGATCATTAATAATTTGGGTTTTATATACTTTTTTACCAGCAGCCTTTATAATTTCAGCAACGGAATATCCTAATAAATTATTCCTAATATGTCCTAAATGCAATGGTTTATTGGTATTAGGTGAAGAATACTCCACCATTACTGCATTTTTTGACATTTTAGGTACATAGCCATAATTAACTACATCTTTTATTTCCTTAAAGAAATTAAAATAGAAAGCATCATTAATTACAATATTCAAAAAACCTTTTACTACGTTAAAATTTTCTACTTCTTGTAAATTCTCTTTTAAATATACTCCAATTTGTTCTCCTATCTGTGCAGGGTTACCCTTAACAAAACGTAAAATAGGAAAAACCACAACAGTTATATCTCCTTCAAAATCTTTTCTTGTTGGTTGAAACTCTACTGCTGGTAATTCTACCTTAAAAATGGATAAAACTGCTTCTTTTACCTTCTGCGTTAATACTTCTTGGATATTCATTCTATATTATATTTAAGACTGCAAAATTAAGGCTTTTATATTTTTGCTTTGTATTGAAGTTACTTTGTTTTTGGTAAAAATACTTCTGCCATCATACATCTTGCACTACCACCACCGCAAGTTTCTATAGTTTCTAAAGAACTATGTATAATTTCTGATGATTTCTCTATAGTTTCAATTTGCTTATCTGTTAAGCTATTATAAGCCGCAGAACTCATTACCAAATAACGTTTATCATTTGTACCCAAAACTTGAAGCATATTACCTGCAAATGAATGCATTTGCTTTTCCGTAATTTCTATAATTTCTTTACCGTCTTGTTTTAAATTTTTTAGTACATTTTTACGTTCTTTTTTATCATCTATAGTATCTAAACATATAGCAGAAAAATTTTCTGCTAAACACATCATTACATTAGTATGGTAAATAGGTAAACGTTTATTTTCTACAGATTGGTACGCAGTAAAAACTACTGGTGTATATTCAAAATCTTCACAAAATTCAATAAATAAATCTTCATCTGCTCTTACAGACAAAGCACAATATGCTTTTTCTTTTACCCTATCTAGTATTATACTACCTGTACCTTCTAAAAAAAAGCCTTCACTTTCAGCACATGTATAATCAATTACACTATGAATAACAAATCCTTGCTCCTCTAACAAAGCAAAAATATCTTCCCTTCGTTCATTCCTTCTATTTTCTGCATACATAGGATATAAACCTACAGTACCATCATTATGAAAAGAAAGCCAATTGTTAGGAAAAATAGAATCTGGTGTATCTGAAGTTTCAGTATCATCTACAACAATTACGTTTACACCTTTGGCGCGTAATACATTTACAAAAGCATCAAACTCTGCTTGTGCTTTTTTGTTTATTTCTACATTTTTAATATCAAGATCTTCTTGAAAATAATTATTAACAGCCGTTTGCTCATTTTTTCTAAAAGCAATTGGCCTTACCATTAATATGGTATTTGTTACTTGCATAAATAACTAGTTAATGTTTTCAATAATTGCAGGTGTAATAGTATCTAATACCTCAAAAGCAGTTTCTGCCATTTTGTTCCCTTTTTGATCTAGTAAAGGGTTTACTTCTACTACTTCTAAGCAAACTACTTTTTTTGTTACCAATATACCTTTGATAATTTGAATGACTTCATACTGATCAAAACCCTTTGCAACTGGTGTCCCTGTTCCATAAGAGATTAAATCACAATCCATACTATCTACATCAAAAGAAATATAAAACATATCACAATCAGATAATTTTTGTATTGCTTCCGAAACACATACATCTAAACCACGATACCTTACTTCATGAACCATATAGTTTTTTATACCATATTTTTTAATTTGTTTTTCCTCTGGCTCTTCTGTATCTCTTACCCCAAAATAAATAATATCTTGTGGTAGTATCTTGGGAGCATCTCCACCTATCTTTTTTAATTCTTCCCAGTATTTATTTGTATTATTGGTAACTTCGTTTATTTGACAATCAACATTATCATCTGCTATGGCAGCTGCCAATGGCATACCGTGTATATTACCCGAAGGAGATGTATAAGGTGAATGTAAATCTGCATGTGCATCTATCCAAATGACCCCTATTCTTTTTTCTGGATTGGCTGCTTTAATCCCACTAATTGTTCCTAAAGCAGAGGAATGATCTCCAGAAATAACCAAAGGAAACTTATTAGATTTTATAGTATACTCTACTGTATTTGAAACCCTTGTGCATTGATAATAAACATGTTCTATTCTTTTAGCAAAAGAATTTTTTTCTTTATTATAAATAGATTCATTTTCTGTTTCTATATCATCAAATTCAAATCTATTAAAATAATTGTTGTTTTGGTTAATTGCAGCAATTTCTATAGCATCTACACCTAAATCTGAACCTCTTGTTCCTGCTCCAATATCTGATCTATTCTTAATTATTTTAATTTCTTTCATATCACAAAAAATGTCATTTAATTAAATAGAGCAACCTATCCATTAAATGACATTACTTAAAATTATTTATCTTACTATCTCTTGCTTACTTCTACAAAAGACCTTTCGGTTTCTCCTATGTATAACTGTCTTGGACGACCAATTGGTTCGTTATTTAATCTCATTTCCCTCCATTGTGCAATCCATCCAGGCAACCTACCTAAAGCAAACATTACTGTGAACATTTCTGTAGGTATACCTAATGCCCTATATATAATACCAGAATAGAAATCTACATTAGGGTATAACTTACGCTCTACAAAGTAAGAATCTTCAAGAGCCTCTTTTTCTAGACCTTTAGCAATCTCTAAAATTGGGTCTTCAATACCTAAATCATTTAAAACTTCATCTGCTGCCATTTTAATAATCTTTGCCCTAGGGTCAAAATTTTTATACACCCTATGTCCAAAGCCCATTAGTCTAAAAGGGTCATTCTTGTCTTTAGCCTTAGCCATATATTTTTTAGTATCACCACCATCTGCTTCTATTGCCTCTAGCATTTCTAAAACTGCTTGATTGGCTCCACCATGCAATGGTCCCCAAAGAGCAGAAATACCAGCCGATAAGGAAGCAAATAAACCTGCATGGGAAGATCCTACGATTCTTACCGTAGAAGTAGAACAGTTTTGTTCATGATCCGCATGTAAAATTAACAATTTATCTAAAGCGTTTATTACAATTTTATTTACTTGGTATTGGTGACTAGGCTTTTTGAACATCATTTTGTGAATGTTTTCCACATAGCCTAATGTATCATCTCCATAATCCAACGGTAGCCCTTTTTTCTTTCTCATTGTCCATGCAACCAAAACTGGAAACTTTGCTAAAATTCTTACTATAGCATAATACATATCTTTTTCAGAAGATACATTCACTGAAGATGGGTTAAATGCTATTAAAGCACTTGTTAATGAAGATAATACTCCCATTGGATGGGCAGACTTAGGAAAACCATCTAAAATCTTCTTCATTTCTTCATCTACATGAGATTCTGCTTTAATATCTGAATGAAATTTATCTAATTTTTCTTTATTTGGTAATTCTCCAAAAATTAATAAATAGGCAACTTCTAAAAAATCTGCCTTTTCTGCTAGTTCTTCAATAGTATATCCTCTATATCTTAAAACACCTTTTTCGCCATCTAAAAAAGTTATAGCACTTTCACAAGAACCTGTATTTTTATATCCAGGATCTAGTGTAGTTAAGCCTGTTTTAGAACGTAGCGTTTTTATATCAATAGCTAGCTCATTTTCTGTGCCCTTTGCTATAGGGAATTCATATTTTTTTCCTTGAAATTCTAAAGTGACTTTATCTGACATTGGTGTAATTTACTAATATTATTAATAGAAGTGTAAATTTAAGAAAAAGAGAAGAGTTTATCAATTAGTTACAGCTATTTATACATTTAATAACATATGTTTTTTTTAATGATAACCCTAAATTACGTTTGTCTTGAAAATACAAAATAAATTCATTAACATTATACTATTTTACTAACAGTAGAAAAATAAAAAAGCTACCCAATAAAAGAGTAGCTTTTAATAAGAAATAAAAAGATATTATTTTATTTTAAAGGCATTTTCTTGTGGATAGTAAGCCACACTTCCTAATTCTTCTTCAATACGTAACAATTGATTGTACTTAGCCATTCTATCAGATCTAGATGCTGAACCTGTTTTAATTTGTCCCGTATTTAAAGCTACAGCCAAATCTGCAATTGTACTATCTTCAGTTTCTCCAGAACGATGAGACATTACAGAAGTATAGCCTGCATTTTTTGCCATTGTTACAGCTGCAATAGTTTCTGTTAGCGTACCTATCTGATTTACTTTAATCAAAATAGAGTTTGCTATATTATTTTTAATACCTTTAGATAAACGTTCTACGTTAGTGACAAATAGATCATCTCCAACTAATTGTACTTTTTTACCAATTTTTTCAGTTAAAGATTTCCAACCATCCCAGTCATTTTCATCCATACCATCCTCAATAGAAATAATAGGATATTTAGCAGATAAATCAGCTAAATACTGTGCTTGTTCCTCAGGGCTTCTTACTACTCCTTTACTACCTTCAAACTTCGTATAATCATATTTGCCATCTACAAAGAACTCTGCTGCTGCACAATCCAGCGCAATCATAATTTCATCACCTAATTTATAACCAGCATTAGAAACAGCTTTTGCTATTGTATCCAATGCATCTTCTGTACCCCCCACTAAATTAGGAGCAAAACCACCTTCATCACCAACAGCAGTACTTAAACCTCTGCTATGTAACACTTTCTTTAAATGATGAAAAATCTCAGTACCCATTTGCATAGCATGGGTAAAGTTTTTAGCCTTAACTGGCATAATCATAAATTCTTGAAATGCAATAGGTGCATCTGAATGAGAACCTCCGTTAATAATATTCATCATTGGCACAGGTAAAGTATTTGCACTTACACCACCAACATATCTATATAAGGGCATACCCATTTCATTAGCAGCAGCTTTAGCAACAGCTAAAGAAACACCTAAAATAGCGTTAGCTCCTAATTTAGATTTGTTTGGAGTACCATCTAATTCTATCATTGTTTGGTCTATTAAATTTTGTTCAAAAACAGACATTCCAACAATTTCTTCAGCAATGGTAGTATTTACATTAATAACGGCTTTAGAAACACCTTTACCCATAAAAATATCTCCACCATCTCTCAGCTCTACCGCTTCATGTTCTCCTGTAGATGCTCCTGAAGGAACTGCGGCTCTACCTAAAACACCATTTTCTGTATAAACATCTACCTCTATAGTAGGATTGCCTCTTGAATCCAATATTTGTCTTGCGTGTACATTTATGATAATACTCATAGAATTTTTAATTTTTTAGGTTGATATAATCTAATTGTAAAGATACAAAAGTGTAGTATTACCTTTACTCTTTACTTAATAACTATATCGGTCATTAATTATAATTTATTGAAAACGATATTGTATTGTTTAGTTCTGATTCTTTTTTATTAATTCAAAAAAGTCATCAAACAGATAATTAGAATCATTAGGTCCTGGACTTGCTTCTGGATGATATTGAACAGAAAAAACATTCTTGTTTTTCATTCTAATTCCTGCAACAGTTTGATCATTTAAGTGAGTATGTGTTATCTCTAAATCTGGGTTGCGCTCTGTTTCTTCTCTATTAATGGCAAAACCATGATTTTGAGAGGTTATCTCTCCTTTACCAGTAAGTAAATTCATTACTGGATGATTAATACCTCTATGTCCATTATGCATTTTATATGTAGAAACTCCGTTAGCTAAAGCTATAACTTGGTGACCTAAACATATACCAAACAATATCTTATTATTTAAAATAATATCTTTAGCCGTCTGAATGGCTGCTACAAGTGGCTCTGGATCTCCAGGACCGTTAGATATAAAATAGCCATCTGGATTAAATCCTTTTAAATCTTCATAAGAAGAATTAAAAGGAAAAACTTTTATATAAGCATCTCTCTTAGCTAGGTTACGCAGTATATTTTTCTTAATTCCAATATCTAAAGCTGCAATTTTATAAGTAGCCTTTTCATCTCCATAAAAATATGGCTCTCTGGTAGAAACCTTAGAAGAAAGCTCTAACCCCTCCATACTTGGCACTCTTGCCAATTGCTCTTTTAAATTATCTACATTATCAACCTCAGTAGATATTACAGCATTCATAGAACCATTATCTCTAATATAGCTTACTAAAGCTCTAGTATCTACATCTGATATTGCAAAAAGATTACTTTCATTTAAAAATTCTTGCAAACTAGCATCTGCATTTACCCTAGAATAATCATAACTAAAGTTTTTACAAACAAGACCAGATATTTTAACCGAGTTAGATTCTACTTCTTCTTTGTTTGTACCATAATTACCTATATGTGCATTAGTAGTAACCATAATTTGTCCAAAATAAGATGGATCTGTAAATATTTCTTGATAGCCTGTCATACCTGTATTAAAACATACTTCTCCAAATGCGGTACCAGTTGCATTACCTACAGCTTTACCGTGAAAAATTGTACCATCTGCCAATAGTATTAGCGCTTTTTTTCTTGTTTGATATTTCACCCTATAAAATTTAGTCTTAATATTTTACTTTACAAATTTAACACAAAAGAAAAGGATAGACCATAAGCCTATCCTTTTTTGAATATTTAAAATAATATCATTTTTACTCTTCTGAATCATCAGATTTTGTTTCTGCTACTGGAGCCACTGCTTTTTTGCTTCTACCTCTTCTAGATTTCTTCTTTTCTTTTGGCTTACCAGCGTTGTAAGACTCATTAAAGTCTACTAACTCTATCATAGCCATATCTGCATTATCTCCTAAACGATTACCAAGTTTTATTACTCTTGTATAACCTCCTGGCCTGTCACCTATTTTAGAAGAAACTTCTCCAAACAAAGTAGTGACTGCATACTTATCTCTTAAATTCTTAAATACTACACGTCTGTTGTGAGTTCCTTTCTCAACTGACTGATTGTTTTCTGCTTTTGATTTAGTAATTAAAGGCTCTATAAATTGTTTTAAAGCTTTTGCTTTAGCAACTGTTGTGTTAATTCTTTTGTGCTCAATTAAAGAACAAGCCATATTCGCTAACATAGCTACTCTATGAGCCTTCTTTCTTCCTAAATGATTAACTTTTTTACCGTGTCTCATTATATTATCTTATATATCATCTCCGTGATGGAAATAAAATTAATCTTTATCCAGTTTATATTTAGACAAGTCCATTCCAAAACTTAGACCTTTGTTAATCACTAACTCTTCTAATTCAGTTAACGATTTTTTACCGAAGTTTCTAAACTTCATAAGATCATTTTTATTGAAAGAAACTAAATCTCCTAATGTATCTACTTCTGCTGCTTTTAAACAATTTAGAGCACGAACCGAAAGATCCATATCTACTAGTTTAGTTTTTAACAACTGACGCATATGCAATGACTCTTCATCATATGTTTCTGTCTGAGCTATTTCATCAGCCTCTAATGTTATACGCTCATCTGAAAACAACATAAAGTGATGAATTAAAACCTTTGCAGCTTCAGTTAAAGCATCTTTAGGATTTATTGACCCATCGCTACTAATTTCAAAAATTAATTTTTCATAATCAGTTTTTTGCTCAACACGATAGTTCTCAATACTATATTTTACATTCTTAATAGGTGTGAAAATAGAATCAATTGGAATGGTCCCTATTGCAGCACCAGGTTTTTTATTTTCCTCTGCAGGCACATATCCTCTACCTTTTTCAATAACAATCTCCATATTAATGCTAACCTTAGCATCCATATTACAAATTACTAAATCAGGGTTTAACACTTGATACCCAGAAATAAATTTCTGAAAATCACCAGCAGTTAATTGATTTTTTCCATTTACAGAAATTGACACAGTTTCTGTTTCAACATCTTCTATTTGTCTCTTAAAACGTACTTGTTTTAAGTTTAGAATCATTTCTGTAACGTCTTCAACAACACCAGGAATAACAGAGAACTCATGTTCTACTTTATCTATTCTAACTGAAGTAATTGCAAAACCTTCTAAAGCAGAAAGTAATACTCTTCGTAGTGCATTTCCAACAGTTAATCCATAACCAGGCTCTAAAGGACGGAATTCAAACTTCCCTTCAAAATCGGTAGAATCAATCATTATAACTTTATCGGGCTTCTGAAAATTTAATAATGCCATAGTTGAATCAGGTTGTTTATTTAGAGTATAACTCGACGATTAGTTGTTCTTTAATATTTTCTGGAATCTGAACTCTTTCTGGGACAGACACAAATGTTCCTTCTTTCTTTTCAGAATTCCAAGTAATCCATTCGTATACACGGCTATTTGCTGCCAATGCATCCTGAATTGCAGATAAAGATTTTGATTTTTCTCTAACACCTACAACATCTCCAGGTTTTAAAGAATAAGATGGTACATTAACAAACTCTCCATTAACTGTAATGTGACGGTGCGAAACTAATTGTCTGGCTCCACTCCTAGAGTTAGAGATTCCCATTCTGTAAACAACGTTGTCTAAACGAGATTCACACAATTGAAGTAAAACTTCACCAGTTACTCCTTTGCTTCTATTTGCCTTAGCAAATAAATTTCTAAATTGCTTTTCTAAAATTCCATAAGAATATTTAGCTTTTTGCTTCTCCATTAATTGAGTAGCGTATTCAGACTTTTTACCACGACGTCTATTATTACCGTGTTGTCCTGGAGGGTAGTTCTTCTTCTCAAAAGACTTGTCTTCTCCAAATATCGCCTCGCCAAATTTACGTGCGATTTTAGTTTTTGGTCCTGTATATCTTGCCATTTTCTGATATTATGAAAGTGAGATTATGAATTAAGGCTTATCCTTCGATAATCGTAACTACACTTTCTGTGAAATGCCCATAAGGGCTATTAAATTAATTAAACTCTTCTTCTCTTTGGAGGTCTACACCCGTTGTGTGGTAATGGTGTAACATCAATTATTTCTGTCACTTCTATTCCTGAATTATGTATAGCTCGTATGGCAGATTCTCTACCGTTACCAGGGCCTTTAACATAAACTTTAACTTTTCTAAGTCCAGCTTCATGAGCAACCTTAGAACAATCTTCAGATGCTACCTGAGCAGCATATGGAGTGTTCTTTTTAGATCCTCTAAAGCCCATCTTACCAGCTGAAGACCAAGAGATAACATCTCCTTTTTTATTAGTTAATGAAATAATAATGTTGTTAAAAGATGCCGTAACATGCGCTTCTCCAACTGACTCAACTATAACTTTACGTTTTTTAGCTGTTTTTGTATTTGACTTTGCCATATTTTTTTAGTTTTTAGTTGTTAGCTGTTAGTATTAGAATCCTAAACTATTACATTTCAAACAGATTCAATCTAACTTCTAAATACTAATGACTTTTAATTATTTAGTTGCTTTTTTCTTATTAGCAACAGTTTTTCTTTTTCCTTTTCTTGTTCTAGAGTTATTCTTTGTTCTCTGTCCTCTTAACGGTAAACCAGATCTATGACGAATACCTCTATAACAACCAATATCCATTAAACGTTTAATACTCAATTGGATTTCTGAACGTAATTCACCTTCAATTGTAAATGAAGAAACAGCATCACGAATACGACCTATTTCGTCATCATTCCAATCTGATACTTTTGTATCTTCACTAACTTGGGCTTTAGCTAAAATTTCTTTAGCTCTACTTCTTCCTACACCAAATATGTAGGTTAAAGCTATAACTCCTCTTTTCTGTTTTGGTATATCTACACCTGCAATTCTTGCCATAATTACCCTTGTCTTTGTTTAAATCTAGGATTCTTTTTATTAATTACGTACAACCGTCCTTTTCTGCGCACTATTTTGCACTCGGCACTTCTCTTTTTTATTGATGCTCTTACTTTCATCTTAATATCTATATGTAATTCTTGCTTTAGTCAAATCATAAGGACTCATTTCTAACTTTACCTTATCACCTGGTAATAATTTAATATAATGCATTCTCATCTTTCCTGATATATGCGCTGTTACTACGTGTCCATTTTCTAACTCTACACGAAACATCGCATTTGATAATGCTTCAATTATAGATCCGTCTTGCTCTATCGCTGCTTGTTTAGCCATAATTTTATGCTACTTTTCTATTTTTACCACTCTTCATTAATCCATCATAATGTCTATTTAACAAATATGAATTAACTTGTTGTACTGTATCTATTGCCACACCTACCATAATTAATAGTGATGTTCCGCCGTAAAACATTGCCCAATTTCCTTGCATATTTAATAACTCTACTACTATAGCTGGTAAAACAGCCAGCAAAGCTAAGAAAATAGATCCTGGTAACGTAATTAATGACATAATTTTATCTAAAAAATCTCCAGTTTCTTTTCCAGGTCTTATTCCTGGCACAAATCCACCGCTTCTTTTTAAGTCATCTGCCATTTTATTTGTTGGCACTGTAATAGCTGTATAAAAGTATGTAAATACTATAATCAAAAATGCAAACAATAAATTATATGCTAATTTAAAAGGATCCTGAAACTGAACTTCAAACCAAGCACCTAGTGCTGATGTATTAAAATACTTTCCAATCATACCTGGTAAAAACATTAATGCTTGAGCAAAAATTATAGGCATAACGCCAGATGCATTTAACTTTAATGGAATATATTGTCTTGATCCAGTAATATTTTTTTCATAACCTCCAGAAGCAGTTCTTCTTGCATATTGAACAGGTATTTGGCGGGTAGCCATAACTAAGAGAACAGAAGCTAATATTACCAAGAACCAAAGAATTACTTCAACTAAGATTAACATTGGACCTCCACTATTAGTACCAGTTCTCGATGCTACTTCTTGCATAAAAGCTTGCGGCATAGTAGCAATAATACCAATCATTATTAATAATGATATACCATTACCAATACCTTTATCTGTTATTTTTTCACCTAACCACATTGCAAAAACAGTACCAGTAACCAATATAATTACGGCTGGAACCATAAAATCTAGTCCTTTTCCTAAAACAAAAGCACTATCTGGCACACCAAATGCACCTAAACCTAATAAATATGCAGGAGCCTGTACAACACAGATTGCAATTGTAAGCCATCTAGTTATTTGATTAATAGTTTTTCTACCACTTTCTCCTTCTTTCTGCAACTTTTGAAGATAAGGTATAGCTATACCCATTAATTGTACCACAATAGATGCAGAAATGTAAGGCATAATACCCAACGCAAAAACGGATGCCTTAGCAAAAGCTCCTCCTGTAAATGCATTTAGTAGACCAAAAATACCTTGCTCAGTACCTGTTTCCAAGCTACCTAATTGCTGAGAATCTATCCCAGGAAGTGCTATTTGAGCACCAAAACGGTATACTAAAAGTAAACTAAGCGTAATAATAATTCTATTTCTTAGCTCTTCTATTTTCCAAATATTGGATATGGTATCAAAAAATTTCTTCATCTTCCTTTTTAGTGTGATTTAAAGACTTATTGCTTCTCCCCCAGCAGCTTCTATAGCTGACTTTGCAGATGCAGTAAATTTATGAGCAGAAACCTTAAGTGATGCTTTTAATTCTCCTCCTCCTAAGATTTTAACTAAATCATTTTTTCTTACTAATCTATTATCTACAAGAACATCAAAAGTAACTACATCTTTAATAGTTCCTTTTTCTACTAACTCTTGCAATTTACTTAGATTGATACCTTGATAGTCTTTTCTGTTTATGTTTGTAAAACCAAACTTAGGCACACGTCTTTGCAACGGCATTTGCCCACCTTCAAAACCGATCTTTTTAGAGTAACCAGATCTAGATTTAGCCCCTTTATGACCTCTAGTAGCAGTACCACCTTTACCAGAACCCTGACCTCTACCTACAGTTTTACCTGCTTTATTAACAGCACCCTCAGCAGGTGTTAAATTACTTAAATTCATTACGCTAAAATTATATTAAGCTTCTTCAGTAGAAACTAAATGTTCAACTTTACTTACCATTCCAAGGATATTTGGAGTAGCCTCATGCTCAACAACTTGACCAATTTTTCTAAGCCCAAGAGCCTCTAAAGTTCTTTTTTGTCTTTGAGTCTTATTTATACTACTCTTAACTTGCTTTACTTTAATCTTTCCCATTGTTCTTTTTTATCCTTTAAATACTTTTTCTAAAGATATTCCTCTTTGATCAGCAATAGTTTTTGCATCTCTAATTTGCAAAAGAGCGTCAAAAGTTGCCTTTACTACATTATGTGGATTAGAAGAACCTTGTGATTTTGACAATACATCATGTACTCCTACAGCTTCCAATACAGCTCTAACAGCACCACCTGCAATAACTCCAGTACCATGAGATGCTGGTTGTATATACACACGTGCGCCACCAAATTTACCTTTTTGTTCATGAGGCAGAGTACCTTTAATTAAAGGAATTCTAATCAAATTCTTTTTTGCATCTTCAACAGCTTTTGCAATAGAAGTAGCTACATCTTTAGATTTACCTAAGCCATGTCCTACAACACCATTTTCATCTCCTACAACAACTATAGCAGAAAAACCAAAAGCTCTACCACCTTTTGTTACCTTAGTAACTCTTTGCACACCAACCAAACGGTCTTTTAATTCAAGTCCTCCTGGTTTAACTGTTTCTACGTTTTTATATTTTTGGTACATAATATATCTTAGAATTTTAGTCCGCCTTCTCTAGCACCTTCTGCTAATGATTTGATTCTTCCGTGGTATAAGTTACCACCTCTATCAAAAGCAATGGTTTCTATACCAGCTTTTAAAGCTTTTTTAGCTATAGCTTTACCTACAAGTGAAGCTACCTCTATTTTAGTTCCTTTTGCATCTAGCTCTTTATCTCTTGATGAAGCTGAAACTATTGTAGTTCCTGTAGTATCATCAATAATTTGAGCGTAAATCTCTTTATTACTTCTAAACACTGCTAATCTTGGCTTAGTTGCAGTTCCAAATGAAACTTTTCTAATCCTTCTCTTTATTCTGTGTCTTCTTTCAGTCTTTGATAATCTCATAGTGCTAATTATTAAGCTGATTTACCTGCTTTTCTCCTTAATATTTCTCCAACAAACTTAATACCTTTTCCTTTGTAAGGTTCTGGCTTACGAAACGCCCTAATTTTAGCCGCTACTTGCCCTACTAATTGTTTGTCAAAAGACGTTAATTTTACGATTGGATTTTTACCCTTTTCAGAAATAGTTTCTATTTTAACCTCTGGTGCTATATCCAAAACAATGTTATGAGAAAAACCTACAGCTAAATCTAATTTTTGTCCTTGGTTGCTAGCTCTATAACCAACTCCTACCAATTCTAATTCTTTAGTCCATCCTTTAGAAACCCCTTCTATCATATTAAAGAACAAAGATCTATACAAACCATGTTTTGATTTATGTTCTTTAGATTCAGAATTTCTTGTTACAATGATTGACCCTTCTTCTATTTTTACTGAAACTCCTGAAAATTCTTGAGTTAACTCACCCAACTTACCTTTCATAGTAACTACATTGTCGTTTACCTCTACGGTTACGCCTTCAGGAATTGTTACTGGATTATTACCTATTCTAGACATTATTCTTATTCTTTATAGATTAATAAACGTAGCATAAAACTTCACCACCAACTTTCTCTAACTTAGCTTGCTTGCTAGTCATAACTCCGTGAGAAGTAGATACTATTGCAATACCTAAACCATTAAGTACTCTTGGCAAGTCTGCAGAACTCGCATACTTACGCAAACCTGGCTTACTTACTCGTTGTATTTTTTTAATTACAGGTTCTTTAGTTGCTTTATTGTATTTTAAAGCTATTTTTATTGTACCCTGTACTGCATTTTCAATCACTTTATAACTTAAAATATATCCTTGATCAAATAATATTTTAGTCATTTCTGTTTTTAGATTAGAAGCAGGAATTTCAACTACCCTGTGACCAGCACTGTTGGCATTTCTAATTCTTGTTAAATAATCTGCTATAGGATCTGTTACCATTTATTATAATTTACGGTGACGGTTTTTAACTTTTTGTTAAACCTGAAACCAATTTATACTGATTGTTTTTACCAACTTGCCTTTTTAACTCCAGGAATTAAACCATTGTTAGCCATCTCTCTGAAAGTAACCCTTGAAATACCAAAAGTTCTCATATACCCTTTAGGTCTTCCTGTTAATTTACATCTATTATGCATACGTACAGGTGAAGCATTCTTTGGCAATTTTTGCAATGCCTCATAATCTCCAGCTTCTTTTAAAGCTTTTCTTTTTTCAGCGTATTTAGCAACTGTTTTGGCTCTTTTTCTTTCGCGGGCCTTCATTGATTCTTTAGCCATACTAATTCTTTTTAAAAGGTAATCCTAGTTCTGTTAATAATGATTTTGCTTCCTTGTCAGTATCTGCGGTGGTTACAAATGTAATATCCATACCATTGATTCTGTTAATCTTATCAATGTTTATTTCAGGAAAAATAATTTGTTCTGTTATGCCAAGGTTATAATTTCCTCGACCATCAAAACCTGTTGCTTTTATACCTTGAAAATCCCTAACCCTTGGCAATGCACTTGTAATTAATCTATCTAAAAACTCATACATTCTTTCACCACGTAAAGTCACTTTTACACCAATAGGCATTCCTTTTCGCAACTTAAATGAAGCAACATCTTTTTTAGACATTGTAGGAACTGCTTTTTGACCGGTAATAAGTGTTAACTCATCCACCGCATGATCAATCAGTTTTTTATCTGATACCGCAGCACCAACACCTCTACTTAATACTATTTTAGTAAGCTTTGGCACTTGCATAACGTTTTTATACTCAAACTCTTCAGTTAGAGTCCCTACAATACGTTCTTTATATTCTTGTTTTAATCTTGGAGTGTAAGTCATAACTAAATTACTTCATTAGATTTTTTTGAAAATCTCACTTTCTTCCCATCTCTTATTTCATAACCAACTTTAGTTGCTTCCCCAGATTTTGGATCTATCAGCGATAGGTTTGAAATATGTAATGGTGCTTCCTTTTTAACAATCCCCCCTTGAGGATTGTTTGCACTAGGCTTCTCATGTTTAGATACCATATTAGCACCTTCAACTATTGCCTTATTTTTTTTACGATCTACACTAACAACCTTACCTTCTGTACCTTTGTGGTCTCCAGCTATGATTCTTACTGTATCTCCTGTTTTTATTTTTAACTTCATCATTTTTTTTCTGAATATTAAAGTACCTCAGGGGCTAATGATACAATCTTCATGAATTGTTTATCACGAAGCTCTCTTGCAACAGGTCCAAAAACACGAGTTCCTCTCATTTCCCCAGTTGGGTTCAATAATACACACGCATTATCGTCAAAACGAATGTAAGATCCATCTTGTCTTCTTACTTCTTTTTTTGTTCTTACCACCACTGCAGTAGAAACAGCTCCTTTTTTTATACCTCCATTAGGAGCAGCATCTTTAACAGACACTACTATTTTATCACCTACAGATGCATATCTTCTTTTGGTACCGCCCAATACACGTATAGTCAAAACTTCTTTTGCTCCTGTATTGTCTGCCACTTTTAGTCTAGATTCTTGCTGTAACATATTATTTAGCTCTTTCTAAAATTTCTACCAATCTCCAACACTTAGTTCTACTCAATGGACGAGTCTCCATTATTTTTACTGTATCACCAATATTGCAATCGTTTGTTTCGTCGTGCGCAACATATTTCTTTGTTTTCAACACGAACTTACCGTACATAGGATGCTTAACACGTTTAACTTCTGAAACCACTATTGATTTCTCCATTTTGTTACTAGTAACAACTCCTACTCTTTCTTTTCTTAAATTTCTTTTTTCCATAAAGCAGAACCAATTATTGGTTATCCCTTTTAGTTAATTCTGTCGCTAATCTAGCCACCGTTCTTCTAGTCTTTCTGATTTGAAGTGGATTCTCTAATGGTGTAACAGAATGGGCTAATTTTATATCCCCATATTGTTTTTTATACTCAGCTAATTTATCTTTTAAATCTTCAACTGATAACTCTTTTACTTCTGATTGTTTCATGATTCCTTTAAATTATAAATTAAGCAGAGTAATCTCTAGCAACAATGAATTTAGTTTTTACTGGTAATTTTTGAGCAGCAAGACGCAAAGCCTCTTTTGCTATGTCCAAAGGAACACCAGCAACCTCAAACATAATTCTACCAGGTTTAACAACTGCAACAAAATATTCTGGCGCACCTTTACCTTTACCCATACGTACTTCTAATGGCTTTTTTGTAATAGGTTTGTCTGGAAATATCTTAATCCACAACTGCCCTTCTCTCTTCATATATCTAGTAGCGGCTATACGAGCTGCTTCTATTTGACGTGAAGTAATAAACTTAGAATCTAAAGATTTTATACCGAACATTCCGTTAGAAAGCTGATGCCCTCTTTGCGAAAGTCCTTTCATACGACCCTTTTGCGCTTTACGAAATTTGGTTCTTTTTGGTTGTAACATTTCTCTATTTCTTTAAAAAATTACTTTCTACGACGTTGTTTCTTTGGCCCTTCATTTCTACCACCTTTAGTTTGCCCCTTAGACATACCTACCAATGGAGACAATTCTCTTTTACCATAAACTTCGCCCTTCATTATCCATACTTTAATACCTAATCTTCCATAAGTAGTATGCGCTTCATTTAATGCATAATCAATATCTGCTCTAAAAGTAGATAAAGGAATTCTTCCATCTTTATAAGATTCTGAACGAGCCATCTCCGCTCCATTCAATCTTCCAGATATCTGAATTTTTATTCCTTCTGCATTCATTCTCATTGCAGCCGCAATTGCCATCTTAATAGCTCTTCTATAAGAAATTCTATTTTCAATTTGACGAGCTACACTCGCTGCAACTAGATTAGCATCAACTTCTGGTCTTTTAATCTCAAAAATATTGATTTGAACCTCTTTATTGGTAATCTTCTTTAATTCCTCTTTTAGCTTATCAACTTCTTGCCCTCCTTTACCTATAATAATACCAGGCCTTGCTGTTGTTATAGTTACAGTTACAAGCTTTAAAGTACGCTCTATTATAATTCTAGAAACACTAGCTTTTGCTAAACGAGCATGAACATACTTACGTATCTTATCATCCTCTGCTAATTTATCTCCATAATCATTTCCACCGTACCAGTTAGATTCCCATCCTCTAATAATACCTAGACGATTCCCGATTGGATTTGTTTTTTGTCCCATAGTAATGTCTTAGCTTTGAGTGTTATTGTTAGATTCTAACACTAATGTTACGTGGTTAGAACGTTTTCTAATTCTATGTGCTCTTCCTTGAGGCGCTGGTCTAAGTCTTTTCAACATAGCACCACTGTCTACTCTTATTTCTTTAACAATAAGATCTGCCTCTTCTATATCAGCTTCTTCATTTTTAGATTGCCAGTTAGCAATTGCAGAAAGTAATAACTTTTCTACTCTTCTAGAAGCCTCCTTTTGACTAAATTTTAATATAGCCAAAGCTTTCTCTACTTGTACCCCTCTAATTAAATCTGCAACAAGACGCATTTTCCTAGGCGAAGTTGGACAGTTATTCAACTTTGCAAAAGCAATCTTCCTTTTTTCAGCCTTAATTCTTTCGGCCATCTGTTTTTTACGAACTCCCATAGCTTACTTTTTTCCTTTGTTCTTCGCACCCGCATGACCTCTATAAGATCTTGTTGGTGAAAATTCTCCTAATTTATGCCCTACCATATTCTCTGTTACATATACAGGAACAAATTGTCTACCGTTGTGTACTGCTATAGTCTGCCCAACAAAATCAGGAGTAATCATAGAAGCCCTAGACCAAGTCTTAATAACTGCCTTCTTACCCGATTCAACATTTTGCTGAACTTTTTTCTCTAAACTATAATGAACGTAAGGTCCTTTCTTTAGTGAACGTGCCATTTTTTTCTAATTTTATTTCTTTCTACGTTCTAATATATATCTATTTGTATCCTTAGTTTTAGAACGCGTTCTAAATCCTTTAGCAGGAATACCGTTTCTTGATCTTGGATGACCTCCAGAAGCTCTTCCTTCACCACCTCCCATTGGGTGATCTACAGGGTTCATTGCAACTGGTCTTGTTCTTGGTCTTCTACCTAACCATCTACTTCTACCTGCTTTACCAGATACTAATAATTGGTGATCAGAATTTGATACTGCTCCTATTGTTGCCATACACCCAGCTAAAACCAATCTAGTCTCACCTGAAGGCAATTTAACAGTTACAAATTTACCATCCTTTGCCATTAACTGTGCAAAAGTACCTGCACTTCTTGCCATAACAGCTCCTTGTCCTGGACGCAGTTCTATACAAGAAATAATTGTACCTAAAGGAATATCACTTAATGGAAGTGCATTTCCAACTTCTGGAGAAGCAGAAGCTCCTGAAGAAATTTTCTGATTCACTTGCAATCCATTTTGAGCAACAATATATCTTTTTTCAGCATCAGCATATTCCACTAATGCAATAAAAGCTGTTCTGTTAGGATCATACTGAATAGATTTTACAGTTGCAACAATTCCTTGCTTGTCCCGTTTAAAATCTATTACACGATACCTTCTCTTATGACCTCCACCTTTTTGGCGTATTGTCATTTTCCCTTGACTGTTTCTACCTCCAGACTTTTTTAACGGAGCAAGTAAACTTTTCTCCGGCTTATCAGTAGTAATCGCGTCAAATCCGTTTACTACTCTAAATCGCTGTCCTGGAGTGATTGGTTTTAATTTTCTAACTGACATTTTTTGTCTTTACAAATTGTTATAAAAATCAATTACATCTCCTTCCACCACATCAATAATAGCTTTTTTATAGCTATTTGTTTTTCCGTGCTGTACACCTGTCTTGGTGTGACGTGTTTTACGCTTTGGTCCGTAAATCATTGTTCGAATATTTTTTACCGATACTCCATAAGCCTGCTCTACAGCTGTCTTAATTTGTATTTTATTGGCATTTTGATCCACAATGAAACCATAACGATTGTACAACTCGCTGTCTGCGGTCATTTTTTCAGTAATTATTGGCTTTATTAATACACTCATTGCTTTTCTATTTGTTTAAGTTCGATACAATTCCATCTACTGCGCCTTCAAATAATACTACACTAGAAGCATTGAGTATTTTATAAGTGCTTAATTCTGAGTTAATTACAACTTCGGAACGCTTTAAATTGCGAGATGACAAATATACATTATTATTTGAATCACCCAACACAAATAGAGATTTTTTATTTTCGATACCTAAAGACTTCAAAACTGCTTTAAATTCTTTTGTTTTTGGAGCATCAAAATTAAAGTCTTCAACTACTAAAATTGCTTTCTCATTTTGCTTAATACTAAAAGCAGATTTTCTAGCTAAACGCTTAACGTTTTTGTTCAGTTTCTGCTTGTAATCCTTAGGACGAGGACCAAAAATACGACCTCCACCTCTAAAAACTGGAGATTTAATACTACCTGCACGAGCAGTACCTGTTCCTTTTTGCTTCTTAATCTTTCTTGTACTACCAGCAATCTCAGCTCTTTCCTTTGATTTATGGTTTCCTTGCCTCTGGTGTGCCAAATACTGTTTTACATCTAAGTAAACAGCATGGTTATTAGGCTCTATTGCGAAAACTGAGTCAGAAAGGTCTACCTTTCTTCCTGTTTCTTTTCCTTTACTATCTATAACTGCTACCTTCATTACTTCTGAATAGTTACGTAAGCGTTTTTATGACCAGGAATACAACCTTTTACTACTAGAAGGTTTTTTTCTGGAACTACTTTATATACTCTTAGATTTTGAACAGTGACTCTATCACCACCCATTCTACCAGCCATCTTCATACCTTTAAATACTCTTGCAGGATAAGAAGCAGCACCAATTGAACCCGGAGCTCTTAATCTATTGTGCTGACCATGCGTAGCCTGACCAACACCTCCAAAGCCATGTCTTTTTACAACACCTTGGAAACCTTTACCTTTAGATGTACCTATTACATCTACAAATTCACCTTCTACAAATTGCTCTACATTTAGTGTATCACCTAATTTGTATTCACCTTCAAAATCCTGGAACTCAACGACTTTCTTTTTAGGAGAAGTACCTGCTTTTTTAAAATGACCCGTTTGAGCCTTATTAGCACGTTTTTCAGCCTTGTCATCGAAACCAAGCTGAAGGGCACTATACCCGTCAACCTCTTCGGTTCTGACTTGGGTAACAACACATGGTCCAGCTTCTATAACAGTACATGGAATATTCTTTCCATTCTCATCAAAGATGCTGGTCATGCCAATCTTTCTTCCAATTAACCCAGACATATTATATTTATTAATTATTAATTACTTTTTATTAGTTCACTTTTTGACAAAAAAACAGGGTCAAAAATAATTCAACCCTGAATTTATTTTTTTCCGTTTTTCCTTCGCGAAACGCTCTGGACATGTCACCTACCTTTACAAAAAGGTAGACTTATTAAAGAAGTTAGACTTTTATTTCCACTTCTACTCCACTTGGCAACTCTAATTTCATTAGAGCATCAATTGTTTTTGAAGAAGAACTGTAAATATCTAATAATCTTTTGTAAGAACTTAACTGAAATTGCTCTCTAGATTTTTTATTTACATGCGGTGAACGCAAAACTGTAAATATTTTCTTGTGAGTAGGCAATGGAATAGGTCCTGTAATAACCGCTCCAGTAGTCTTAACTGTCTTTACGATTTTCTCAGCAGATTTATCTACTAAGTTATGATCGTAAGATTTTAATTTTATTCTAATTTTTTGACTCATTTTAGTAAATTTAAGCGGTTACACCTTTTGCTGCTTTAATAACTTCTTCTGAAATATTTGATGGAGTCTCTGCATAGTGAGAGAATTCCATTGTAGAGGTTGCTCTACCTGAAGACAATGTTCTTAATGAAGTAACATATCCGAACATCTCAGAAAGTGGAACAGTACCTTTTACCACTTTAGCACCAGCCCTATCACTCATATCACTAATAGTACCACGCCTTCTATTTAAATCACCAACTATATCACCCATATTCTCTTCAGGTGTTATAACTTCCAATTTCATAATTGGCTCCATAATTACAGCACCTGCAGCTTTACCCGCAGCCTTATAACCCATTTTTGCAGCTAATTCAAAAGAAAGCGCATCAGAATCCACTGGGTGAAAAGATCCATCTTTCAATACTACTTTCATAGTATCCATTTCAAATCCAGCTAAAGGGCCTGATTTCATTGCTGCTGTAAATCCTTTTTCAACAGATGGAATAAATTCCTTAGGAATACGACCACCTTTTATTTCATCAACAAACTGAAGTCCAGTTCCTTTAAAATCTTCATCCGCAGGACTCATTTCAAAGACAATATCACCAAACTTACCACGACCACCAGATTGCTTTTTATACGTTTCTCTATGTTCTGCTAGTTTCGTCAATGCTTCTTTATACTCAACTTGAGGCTCACCTTGGTTTACTTCAACTTTAAATTCTCTGCGTAAACGATCAACTATAATATCTAAATGAAGTTCTCCCATACCAGAAATAATAGTCTGTCCTGAGGCCTCATCTGTTTTTACCTGAAATGTAGGGTCTTCTTCAGCTAATTTAGCCAAAGCCATACCTAACTTATCCACATCAACCTTTGTTTTAGGCTCAACAGCAATACCAATTACTGGATCAGGAAAATCCATACTTTCTAGTACAATTGGATGTTTTTCATCAGACATAGTATCACCAGTCTTGATATCCTTAAACCCAACAGCCGCTCCAATATCTCCTGCTTCAATGTAGTCTATTGCGTTTTGTTTATTAGAATGCATTTGATAGATACGTGAAATACGCTCTTTCTTACCTGAACGATTATTCAATATATATGAACCAGCATCTAAACGACCAGAGTATGTTCTAAAAAATGCCAAACGACCAACAAAAGGATCTGTTGCAATTTTAAACGCTAGAGCAGCAAAAGGCTCTTTAACATCTGGCTTTCTACTTATTGACTCTCCCGTATTTGGGTCAGTACCCACAATAGCTTCTTTATCTATAGGCGAAGGTAAATACCTACAAACAGCATCTAACAAAAACTGAACGCCTTTATTTTTAAATGATGAACCACAAATCATAGGAATGATTGCTCTATCCATAACAGCAGCTCTTAAAGCAGCATGTACTTCTTCTTCTGTAATAGAATCTTCATCCTCAAAGAATTTCTCCATAAGATTCTCGTCATACTCAGCAACAGCTTCAATCAAAGCAGCTCTAGATTCACGCACTTCTGCCTTCATTTCCTCAGGAATATCAATAACATCAAAAGTAGCACCAAAGCCCTCTTCATGCCAAACTATAGCTCTATTCTTAGCAAGATCAACAATTCCTCTAAAATCGGCTTCATCACCAATTGGCAAAACAATAGGAACTGCATTAGACCCTAACATTGTTTTTACCTGATTACAAACCATCAAAAAGTTAGATCCTTGACGATCCATCTTATTTACAAAACCAATACGTGGCACTTTGTAGTTATCTGCAAGCCTCCAATTTGTCTCAGACTGAGGCTCTACACCATCTACAGCACTAAACAAGAAAACCAAACCATCTAACACACGTAAAGATCTGTTTACTTCTACAGTAAAATCTACGTGACCTGGCGTATCAATTATATTAAAATGATATCCTTTTGCATCTTCTGTTGGCTTACCGTTTTCTGTTGGAAATTGCCACTCACAAGTAGTTGCAGCAGAAGTAATTGTAATACCTCTTTCTTGTTCCTGCTCCATCCAATCCATAGTAGCAGCACCATCATGCACTTCTCCTATTTTATGACTAACACCCGTATAAAACAAAATACGCTCTGTAGTAGTTGTTTTTCCAGCATCAATATGCGCTGCAATACCAATATTTCTTGTATATCTTAAATCTCTTGCCATTACCAATTAAAATCTAAAATGTGAGAATGCTTTATTTGCTTCAGCCATCTTGTGAGTATCAACTCTTTTCTTAACCGCAGCCCCTTCTTCTTTAGCCGCAGCTAAAACTTCTGCTGCTAATTTCTGAGCCATTGATTTTTCATTTCTCTTACGAGAATAACTAATCAACCACTTCATAGCCGTAGAAATTTTACGATCCGGCCTAATCTGCATTGGAATTTGAAAAGTAGCTCCACCAACTCTTCTACTACGCACTTCAACATGCGGCATAACATTTGACAATGCTTCTTTCCACAATTCTAAAGCCGACTTCTCCTCATCAGTATTTTTTTCTTCCACAATTGCAATTGCATCATAGAAAACCTTAAAAGCCACAGATTTTTTACCATCCCACATCATCATATTAACAAAACGTGTCACTAATTGATCATTAAACTTTGGATCCGGTAAAAGAGGCCTCTTTTTTGCCTGTTTTTTTCTCATTTCTTCTCTTTAAAAGTGATTAGTTATTACTTCTTAGGGCGTTTTGCTCCATACTTAGATCTTCGCTGAGTTCTTCCAGCAACACCTGCCGTATCTAAAGCACCTCTAACAATATGATATCTAACACCTGGTAAATCTTTTACTCTTCCGCCTCTTACTAATACTATCGAGTGCTCTTGTAAATTGTGACCCTCACCTGGGATGTAAGCATTTACTTCTTTTCCATTTGTCAACCTAACCCTTGCAACTTTACGCATTGCAGAGTTTGGTTTCTTTGGTGTAGTTGTGTAAACACGTGTACAAACCCCTCTTCTTTGAGGACACGAATCCAAAGCAGCCGATTTACTCTTCTTAGTAATTGAGACCCTTCCTTTTCGTACTAATTGTGAAATTGTTGGCATACTATATTTATATGTATATAAATTTTTTCCCTTCTTTTAAGGGCGGCAAATGTAGTAATATTTTAGAATAATTCAAACACTCAGCCTATTTTTTTTATTTTCTCCACTAAATACATAAATTTTTATTGACAAATAATTAAAAAACGTAATAAACCAAAGAACTATTATCATAAATGAATTAATATTATAATGACACCTATTTAACTATTTATTAGTAAATATTTACAGCAAAAACACTAGTTAATTAGGACTATTTTAACAAATTAACTAAAAAAAAGTATGAAAACTATTTGTTTATTAACATTATTTTATGACATTTGGAATCGACTAATTCAAATTTTATAAAAATGAAAACAAAGCTAAGAGGAATCTTAACGCTATTGCTAGCGTTTATTGTGCACTTAACTTTTGCACAGCAAAAAACGATTTCAGGTACGGTAACCGACCAAGATGGTCTACCACTACCTGGGGTTAACATCCTAGTTCAAGGAACACAAACAGGAACACAAACTGGATTTGAAGGAGAATACACCATTCCTGCAAATACTGGTCAAGTTTTAGTATTTACTTATCTTGGACAAAAACAAGAAATGCGTACAGTTGGGGCACAAAGTGTTATCAACGTGCAAATGAAAGAAGATGCGGAAGCATTAGAAGAAGTTGTAGTTACCGGACTTGGTATGAAAAGAGAAAAGAAAAGTCTTGGTTATGCTGCACAAGAAGTCAAAGGATCTAAAATTAGTGAAACCCGCCAAATGGATATTGGTACTGCTTTAGCTGGGAAAATAGCTGGTGTACAACTTCAGGGGCAAGCATCTTCTACTTTTAAAAGCTCGCAACTATTATTAAGAGGAGAAAGAGGTGTATTGTATATTGTTGATGGTATAAAAGTTGACAAAGACAACATTAATCCTGAAGATATTGAAACCAGTACCGTATTAAAAGGATTGGCTGCAACTGCTATTTATGGTCCAGATGCACGAAATGGTGCAATTGTAATTACTACAAAAAAGGCAAAATCAGGAGAATCTTCAATTATATTAAACTCCAGTATCACTTTAGGAAATATAGTTAGGCTTCCTGATTATCAAAACGAATATGGAGGAGGTTTATATGATGGAAATGGAAGAAGTAGTGCTATAAATGATTTTAGTACATTTAGCTTTGACGCAACTAGACATGATGCATCTTGGGCATCCTTTGATGGTCAATTAATGCCACAATATGCAGCAGATGAATCTTGGGGACCAAGATTAGAAGGTCAATTAGTTCGTCATTGGGATTCATGGATTCCTAATGATCCTGAGTTTGGCAAACTAAGACCTTGGACTGCGAACCCTAATAATGTTAAAAACTTCTACAAAACTTCTGTAGCAAAGAACAATAGTATTTCTTTTGCTAGAGGAGGGGAAGGTTATTCTATTAGAGCTAATGCCACACATATTGATGAAAATTTAATATTAGAAAACACTAATAGAAAGTCTATTATTGCTTCTATAGCTGCCGATTTTGATTTAAGTGATAAATTTAAATTAGTAACTAACTTTAATTACCGTAAAACCAATACATTAAATGACCCGACAAACAACTACGGAAATTTGGGAGCTAATTTTAATCAATGGTGGCAACGTCAAATAGACATTGATAGATTAAGAAATTACAAAAGAGATGGACAAATGGTTTCTTGGAATATGAATAGTCCAACAAATCCTAAACCTGCATTTTGGAACTCTCCATTTTTTGAGCAATATGAAAATTTAAAAAATGAAGATAACAATTCAACTTATGGCAAAATAGGGTTTATATATAAACCGATAGAAGGTTTAGTAATTAACGCAGATTTCAAAAAACGATACCTAAGTACTACATCTGACTTTAGAACTGCTTTTGGTGGGTTAGATGTACCCTATTATAGAGAAAGAGCATATTCACAAACTTTAGATGAAATTTTTGCTTTAGCAACTTATTCTAAAAAAGTAAACAAATTTGACTTCCAAATAGGTGCAGGTGTTGAAATATCTAATTATTATGCTAAGCAACTAAGGTCACAAACTGTCGGAGGTTTAGCCGTTCCAGGATTATACAATGTTAATTCTTCAATAGATCGTCCTACAATTCAAAACTGGGTAAACGAATACGAAAATAAGGCTTGGTTAACAAAAGCTTCTTTTGGATATGACAATTTTTTATATGTAGAAGGAACCTATAGAACAGATTATAGATCTACTGCTGACCCAGAAAGCAACTCTGTTTCCACATATGGAATTAGCGGTAGTTTTATTGCAACAAAGTTTATACCTAAAAACGATGCTTTATCATTCTTAAAACTAAGAGTTGGTTATGCAGAAGCTCCTGTATTTCCTAGCCCATATTCGCTAAGTCAGACTTACAACATTCAAAAACCTTATGGAAGCAAACCTTCTTTAAGCATACCTGCTGAATTAGTAAACCCAGATTTAAAAGGTGGAGAAAGAAGAGAATTAGAATATGGTGCTGAGTTTAAATTTTTACGCAACAGAATAAGTTTAGATGCAACTTACTATAATAGAAATGATTTTAAATTACCAAAATCAATAACACTGGCAGGAGGCACAGGAAAAAGTTCTGTTAGAAGGAATGAAGGGGAGACAACAACAAAAGGATTAGAAATAACGCTAGGAGCTCACGTTATAAAAAGTGATAATTTTAATTGGAATTTTAGCTTTAACATAGGTACATTAGAAAAAACTGTTGTTAAAATAGCTGATGGAACTGAAAGAAACGTGTTAGATTCTTGGGGGCCAAGTTTAGTAGAACGTAAAGGGGACAAATGGGGGTCTCTATATGGTAATGTATATGATAGGGATGATAATGGAAAAGTCATACTTAACGCTAATGGTCTTCCTAATTTTAAACGAAATGAAAATCTAGGAAACTTTCTGCCAGACGTCACTGGTGGATTTTTAACTGATTTTAATTATAAAAACCTTACCCTTTCTTTAGGTTTAGATTATCAATTTGGCGGACTATTTTATGGTGTTTCAAGAAGATATGGCACATATGCAGGTTTAACAAAAGAAACAACTGGAAACAACTCACTTGGTAACCCAATACGTAATACCATTACAGGAAATACAACAACAGATTATTCTGTGGAACTTAATGAAGCTGCCACAAATTCTGGAGGAACTCTAGTAGAAGGTGTAAAAGAATCTGACGGATCTAATGCTAGCTACTTAATAAACCCAGCTGTTTATTACAAACATCTAAGAAATATTCACGAACATTGGATAGAAGATAATTCTTATATAAAATTAAGAACTATTCGTCTTGCATATGATTTACCTCAAAAAATTGTTGAAAGAACACCTTTTACCAATGTAAATATGTCTTTAATTGCGAATAATGTTTTACTTCTTTATTCAAAAGCAAAAGGAAATGTTGACCCTTCTGAGATTGAAGGACGTGAAAGAGGTAATGGTTTAGAATTTAGAGACAACAACAGGTATACTTGGATAGAGAATGGTCAGCTTCCTAGCTCTAGGACCATAGGTTTTAATCTTAAATTACAATTTTAAAAAAAAAATGATGAAAAAAAATATTTCAACTAATATCATTATATCCATTTTTTCACTTTTCACACTTTTTTCTTGTGATAATGTTGATTTTGAGGATATAAACGCAGATCCAAACAAGCCTTCAAGCGCCGCACCTGACGCCTTATTGGTTAGAGCAATAACACAGACTAGAGTTGACTTTTTAGCAAGAGAGACTACTCCAATTTTATATGTTCAACATATGTCTAATTCTCAGTATCCTGATGAAAGTAGATACTCTGGTGCAGAACAAGATTATGCTGGTCTTTATAGCGGTATCTTATCTAATTTAAAACAAATTATAGATATCAATACAAATGAAGGCACAAAAGGTAGTGTTGTTGGAGTAGGAAGCAATGGCAACCAAATTGCAGTTGCAACATTCTTAAGGGTATTTGCCATACAAAAAATGACAGATAAATGGGGATCAATACCATATACTGAAGCATTAGATGGCATTAATTTTCCTTTTCCAAAATTTGATAACCAGGAAACTATTTATAAAGGTCTATTTGATGAAATAGATAGTGCCCTATCTCTAATTGACTCAGGGAATATCCCAACAGGAGATATACTACTTAATGGTGATATGGAAAAATGGAGAAAATTTGGAAATACTCTTAAAATGATAATGGCATTAAGGTTATCAAAAAGATATCCATCTCCATCAGATTATCCTGCTCAAAAATTCAATGAAGCATTGAGTGCTGGTGTAATTATGACTGCTGATGAAAACATCTATTATAATTACCTATCTGATGATGATAACAATAACCCTTGGTATGACCAATATACAAGAGATGGTCGTGTTGACTGGTTAGTAAGTGACCGCTTAGTAGATTATATGATTGGAAATGGGACACCTGCTACTCCACAAGACCCTAGGCTGGAAAAATATAGTGAACCTGCTGAATCTAGTGGAACTTATGTTGGAGCCCCTTATGGAGAATCAAATGGTTCTATACCTACTTTCTCTTTACCTAGCGATAACATCACTAAAAGTCAAGTTTTCAATACCGCTATTATATTTACTGCCGCGCAAACGAATTTTTCTATAGCTGAGGCATCTATTTTAGGATGGGTTAGTAATGATGCAGAGACACATTTTAAAAATGGCATTATGGAATCTAATAAGCAATGGGGAGTTGACGAAACGGTTGCTCAAACTTTTATTGACGGTATTACCTATAATGGAATACAATCTATAGCTGAGCAAAAGTGGGTATCCTTATATCTACAAGGAAATGAGGCTTGGGCTGAATGGAGAAGAATTGGAGGACCAGCCACAATAGTAAAACCAGCAATTCTTATTAACGGAACTGACATTCCTCAAAGAAGAATGTATGGTACAACTGTAGTTGAAACAAATAATGAAAATTATGAAGCTGCTGTTGCTGAACAAGGAGCTGATGAACTAAGTACTAAACTTTGGTGGGCTCAATAACGTAGTTCACTTTAAATATTTATTATCAAAACCAGCCAAGTTTCTTGGCTGGTTTTTTATACCTTTACCAAATGGAAAAAACTACCCAGATTTATGGTATTAGAGCTATAATAGAAGCTATTAATGCTAATGAAGCTTTAGATAAAATTTTTATTCAGAAAGGATTAAAAGGTGACCTTTTTAAAGAATTAGAAAATTTAGCTAGAAAAAAGGGCATTAACATTTCTTATGTTCCTGTTGAAAAGTTAAACAGATTAACTAAAAGTAATCACCAAGGGGTAGTTGCCAACATATCTCCTATTACATTTTACAATTTTGAAGAATTAGTAGAAAATGTAATTGCTACAAAAGAAACTCCACTATTCCTTTTATTAGACCAATTATCTGATGTTCGTAATTTTGGTGCTATTATTAGAACTGCGGAATGTACTGCTGTAGATGGTATAATTATACAAAAAAAGGGCGCAGCACCTGTTACTGCTGATACTATTAAAACATCTGCTGGCGCTGCATTTAAAGTTCCCATTGCTAAAGTAAATCATATAAAAGATGCTGTACATTACTTACAAGCATCTGGAATAAAAATTATAGCAGCTTCTGAAAAAACAAACAATACTCTTTATGACATTTCTTTTAAAGAAGGCTGCGCAATTATTATGGGATCTGAAGATGTTGGTATTTCTCCATCAATACTAAAAGCAGTAGACCATACAGCTAAATTACCTTTACTAGGAGATATAGAATCTTTAAACGTTTCTGTCGCTTGCGGTGTATTTTTATATGAAGTAGTAAGACAAAGGCAAGTATAGTTTATTCTCCTTCTTCCTTTTTATAATGGTAAGTATATGTTACGTTAACTGAATTGTTGGTATCTAAATCTGAATTTTCTTCTGGTTTAGATTCAATAAAGTTGCCGTTTTCATCAAAATGACTTAAAAACTCATCTGCCTCTTCATTATAATTATCTTCTTCCCAAGCATATTTTTTAGGCTTGGGTATATTTGCTTTTAAAAAAATTGCAAAAAATAGACCTGTAAGAAATCCACCAAGATGTCCTTCCCAAGAAATTCCATCTTTTATAGGTAGAATGTACCAAAGCATACTGCCATAAACAAATACAACGAATAAGGATAAGGCAATTAATCTGTAGTGTTTAGCAAATACACCCTTAAAAAAGATAAAACTTGCTAACAAGTATATTACACCACTAACACCTATATGGTAAGATGGTCTACCAATTACCCACGTAATTAAACCAGACAAAAGTGTTCCATAAAACAATACCTTAAATGCTACTGGTTGATAAAAATAAACTAGTGCCGCACTTAAAATAGCCAATGGCAAAGTATTACTATATAAATGCTGTAAAGAACCGTGTATAAAAGGACTTAACAAAATTCCTTTTAAACCATTTAAAGTTCTGGGGTATATTCCAAAGTCATTAAAATTAACTTTGAATTGTAGTTCTATCAAAAATACTACCCAAATTGTTAGCACAGCAATTATAGGAACAAGAAGAACTGAATATGAAAACTTAAAATAATTATTGTTTATCATTAACACTAATTTACTATAATAATGCAATGATTTTACCAAAAATCATAAATCTGCTAAATTGTCATTTATATTATTTTTACTTTTACAGTATGAATGAGCCCTTAGCAGAACGAGTAAGACCTAGATCCTTAAAAGAATATATTAGTCAATCTCACTTAGTGGGAGAAAACGGTTCATTAACTTTTCAAATTAAAAAAGGTATCTT
Organism: uncultured Cellulophaga sp.; assembly: GCA_947491225.1. Classification (GTDB taxonomy): domain Bacteria; phylum Bacteroidota; class Bacteroidia; order Flavobacteriales; family Flavobacteriaceae; genus Cellulophaga. The sequence continues at coordinate 30,099 of CANLIE010000012.1, read as the reverse complement.
ACCCTCACTAATACTTTGGGGGCCTCCAGGTACAGGAAAAACTACACTGGCAACCATTATAGCCAATGAGATAGATAGGCCATTCTATACTCTTAGTGCCATAAGTAGTGGCGTTAAAGATGTGAGGGAAGTAATTGAGAAAGCAAAACAAAGTGGCGGACTGTTTACAACTAAAAATCCGATTCTTTTTATTGATGAGATTCATAGATTTAGCAAATCTCAGCAAGATTCTTTATTAGGAGCTGTTGAAAAAGGATGGATAACACTTATTGGCGCCACAACAGAAAATCCTAGTTTTGAAGTGATACCTGCCCTTTTAAGTCGATGTCAGGTATATATACTAAACCCTTTTGATAAAAATGATTTAATTGCTTTATTGAAAAGGGCCATTAAACAAGACAAATTTTTACAGACAAAACAAATTGAACTTAAAGAAACTGAAGCACTACTAAAATTATCAGGAGGTGATGGTAGAAAGTTATTGAATATTTTTGAATTAATTATTAACTCAGAAAACACAGATACTATAACTATTACAAATGACCTTGTTTTAAGCAAGGTTCAAAAAAATACGGTATTGTATGACAAAACTGGCGAGCAGCATTATGATATAATATCTGCCTTTATAAAATCTATCCGCGGTAGTGACCCAAATGGAGCTGTTTATTGGCTTGCCCGTATGATAGAAGGTGGTGAAGATGTGAAATTCATTGCCCGCAGAATGCTCATTGCAGCCTCTGAAGATATTGGTAATGCAAACCCAACGGCATTGGTTATGGCTAATACTACTTTCCAGGCAGTTACTACTATTGGCTATCCAGAAGCTCGTATTCTACTTAGCCAATGTGCTATTTATTTAGCAACCTCTGCCAAAAGCAATGCAAGTTATGCAGCCATTGGAAAAGCTCAACAAATTGTAAAACAAACTGGAGACTTATCTGTGCCATTAGCTTTACGTAATGCACCAACTAAGTTAATGAAAGATATAGGCTATGGTAAAGACTACCAATATGCTCACAATTATGAAAATAATTTTGTGGCAGCAGAATTCTTACCAGATGAAATATCTGGAACATCTTTTTATATTCCTGGAAATAACAACCGAGAAAGAACAATTAAAGAATTTTTAAAAAATAGATGGAAAGATAAATATGAGCTTTAAAATTTAATTTTCAACTCTTTAGATATCAATTTAGTCTCTTCATAATACTCAAAAAACCATTTATCTCCCTTATTTATAACAACACCATTTATAGTATTATTTGTTGCTATATAATAACCCTGAACTGTAGTTTTGTATATCTTATACTCAATTTTAGGAGTACTATCTACTAATTGAAACCCATTTGGAATTTCTTGTGCATATAACACACCTTCTTCCGTAATTACTTCTGCTTTATGTGTACTACCAACTTGTTCTTGTTTTTCAACAGAAGTTGATGCTATTGGCTTTTCTTCAACGTTTTTAACATCATCCTTAAAACTGACCACAATTGGAACATTATTTTGTTTTTCTTCTTTCTTTGGTAGATAACTATAAGAAATATTATTAAAAGATTTAAAAGATTCTCGTATTGCTTCATTATACGCTTTTAAATACTCTTTTTCTTTACTCTTCCCTTCTTGAGTTTTGTATACCGTATTAGAATTACAATCCTTTAAAATTAAATTTGTCTTGGTTGTAAACATATTAGATCTACTAATTAAATCTACTTTTAAAGCTAAGCATTTATTAGCATTTAAATCCTGTGGTAAATTATCATCATAAACAACAGTATATCCTTTTTTTTCAAATAAAAACTTAACTAGTCCATTAGATCTATATTGATCTGCTTTTTTAAACACATCAAATCTCTTTGGAACTATAATGTATTTATAGTCATTAAAATTTTGTGCTGAAAGTAAAAACGTTATAAACAAGAATATTATACTTAAAAATACTTTTTTCATAGAGATAAATAATTTAATTCCTGCCCCAAGATATAACATTAATCCCTAACTGAAAAGATGCATAATTAGATGCTGCAATATTTCTATATGATAATAGGTTATCTGCAGTGGCATAAATATTTACAGGACCAATATTAAAACTAGCACCAAAACCAATGTTAGTAGCAGAGAACTTATCTACTGTATATGTAGTTTTAAGACTTACTACCTTTCCAAAATTTCTTTGATAAAAAGCAGTAATTGCAATTTGTGGTCCTCTTGGTCTATTGATTACGTATATTTGACCTCCAAGACCATTAGGATATCCTAAGTTACTTTTGTTGCCTCCTGCCCTGCAATCACAATCTTGTATTCTTCTATCTTGCTCTCCAAAATTATATCTTACAGACCCGTACAACTTTGTTGGTCTAAAAGAGATATAGGAATCATTATTTTCCTCATAATCCAACAATGTTTTTACTTCGTCTACTAAATCTTGCCAAAAATCTGCACTTGAATTAACTAAAGCATCTGGCAATATAACCTCAACTCCTTCTATTGTTGATTGTCCTTTAAAAACATAATTCTTTACATCTCCTGAATGCGCTATAAATCCTAAATCTAAGATGCTACCTGTTATTACTGTATTCTTATTCAGATTATAAGTAAATCCTAAATCAATCCCTAAGCCTAAATCTCCTCCAAATAGCCCTCTTTTTGTAAATACACTTCCTATTGTTCCATCATCCGCAGCAGCTCTTAGACTTTCTATTCCAGATGTCTGTAATTTCATATCAGCAACTAAGGTAGATGTCAATAAATTATTCTGCCCTTCAGTTGTTACAAAATATCCTTTATTCTTGGTTGATTTAAAAGAAAAGATACTTGAATATAATTTAGCTCTTGCTCCAACTATTAGTCTTCCATTTATCCGCTTATTCAATCCAAAGTGAAATACATTTACCATATCTCCCCTTGTTTTTAAGTGAGATAAATCAAATCGTTTATATAAATGGTCAGCGTTGCCTTCAAAACCTAAAATTGCATAATCCTTAAACCAGTACCCTATAGCATCTCCTTCATTATAAATTCCAAAAGAATAAAAATTATCTGGGTTATTTCTCCCTCTAAAACCTACATTAAGTATTTCTAATTGGTACGTTCCACTCAATTCATCAGTTACACTCATACCATATAATGCACGATCCCTGATTTTATCATTGATATCTAATCCATCATTTGCAAAAAAATCATTAACACTTGCTCCGCTAGAACCTGCTTGAAAAGAAATTCCTGAAAGTAATGGAACACCAAAATAACTAGCATAAGCTGTTTCTATTCCTGGATTAATTAGTAATGATTGTGGAATTTCTTTAAAATCATACAGCAATTGTTTGTTTTGTCCGTATATAAAAAAATTACATACGACCAATAACAACGTTATTAACCATTTCTTCATCGTATCCTCATTTTAAATTTAGCACTGGATCTAAAAATAAGTTTAGGATTTGGTTGAGTTGAAATACTGGAATTGTCTCCTAAATTTACTGCACTTAACCTTATGGCTGATGTATTTCTTATAATATCTAATGATCTAGTACTTGTTCCTCCATAAAAAATTTCTTCATCTGTGGTATTACTCGCTTCAGATTCAATGTTTAAAATTGTTGTATCCAATACATTACCATCATCATCCAATAATTCTATAGTTACAGAAACTGGCTTACTCGTTGTATTTTCTAATTGGTATGTTATGGAGCCTTCTATTACCTTATCTGAAAAATAATCATCCTTAAAAGCATCAAAATTAAAATCTCTAGTATATAAAGCATTTGGACTGTCATTTATAAGTTGCTCTGTAGTTTCAAAATAAAAAATACTAGCTTCTACGGTAGGTGTTATTATTATATTATCTGTTTGATTAAAATCTTGCTCTTCTATACAAGACATTAACGTAAATAATACAAATAATACACTAAAGAAATAGTGAGATATCTTCATTTAAAAATATTTGTTTTACTATTTAATAACTCTACAAATACTTTTTTATTTCATCTAAACTATGAATTATACTACAGTGATTATGCAATTCTTCCTGATGTGTATTAAAATGCAGAGTATATAGCCCTGAGGCTTTAGCTCCTAAAATATCTGCTTCTAAACTATCCCCTATCATAATGGATTTATTGGCAGTAGTATTTGCTTTTTTTAAAGCCAATTCAAAAATATAAGGATTTGGTTTTTTAACTCCTGCTATTTCAGAATTTACTATAACATTAAAATAACCATCAATATTGGAGTTCCTTAATTTTCTTTCTTGAACATCATGAAAACCATTGGTAATTATATGTAATTTATAATTAGGTTTTAAATACTCTAAGATTTCCAATGCGCAAGGAAACAAATTGTTGAATAAAGACAAATTATTTATATATTCTGAAGACAATAAATTAATAATATTATCAGAAGCATTGTATTCTAACTTATTAAATGTTGTTTTTAATCGTTGGTATCTCAAATTTTCCTTTGAAATTTTTTCTTCTCTAAACATTTTCCAATATTGAAAATTTATTGGAACATATACCTTTAAAAACTCTTTTATATCTATATCTACACTATTCTCTGATAATATTTTTTGGAATGTTAGTGCAGAATTTTTTTCAAAATCCCAGAGCGTATGATCTAAATCAAAGAAAACATCAGTAACTACTTCTTTATACATTATATCTTTTTATAATAGTTTCATAAACATTTATCCAATTAATATTACCAGTTCCTCCTAATAATTCATTAGAAAAAATACCAACAAAATTTCCTTCAACATATTTTAATTGTCGATATAGTAAATCCATCTTTCTCAATATTTCTTCTTCATTTTTTAAATGATTTAATGCATAATTGTGCATTGTAAAAGGGTGTACTCTAATTGGTTGTTGAGACTCAAGGTGTATGTCATAAAAGAAAAACGGAGTGCAAGTACCTGCCCTATACCCAATTTGGTGTGTATACCCCATTGTAAAATCTTCCCTAAAATCTGCATCTACCAAGTTTCTATACGTTGTAGGAATCTCTATTCTATTATACCTAAAGCGCACATACTTAATTGACCTGTTAATTAAAGAGGCTAATTTCATTTTCTCTTCTTTTAAAACCTCTAGGTTTGAAAAAGAACTATATGAAGCTGATAGAGACACTACACTATAATCTGCTACAGATTTAATTAAATATCTAAACTTATTATTACTTGTAGATACGTTTTTGTCAAAAGTAGAATAGTCTGCAAACTGAAAAAAAAACATACTCTTAATTTTATGTTTTTTATGCAGACTTATTAAATAATCAAAATTATCATAAGGGTCGTTTTGGGGGTTAATCCATACGGATACTCTTTGAAAAATTCGTTTGAATTTAAATCTACCTAAGTCATATAAAAACCCGCCAAAGCTTCTTACCAAGCCTCTATGTGCATAACAGTGTGAAGTTGCTACATCTATGATAGACGTATACTTATACTTTTTCTTTTTATACTGTAAATCTGGAAAATGTTTTAGCAATGCATCTAAAACTTTGTGCATCCATATATCTATTACTGGTTGCTCTATAAAATTATTACGATATGCAATACTTTCTTTAAACGGATAACGACCGTGTTCATCTTTTATATGAGGTAAGTACTCTTCATATCTGGATATAAGATAAAAGCTTGCCGCAAAAACATCAAAAGGAATATTACTACGTTCTTCTGTTGCAAAAAAACAAGGAGTTCCTTCCCAATTACCTATATTAATTTCAAGATTATTTATACCTTGTTTATACAACAAATCATTACTTCTAATAAAAAACTCGTTCTGTAACGGTTGTTTACCATAGGTTATCTTGGCTCCAGAATGTTTTATAAAATCTTCTATCGTGGTTGTAAAAGATACATCTACACCCAAAATATTCTCAAAAACGTGTCTCATTACATACGTAAAACGAGGAGTGATTTTATGGGTGTATATTAACAACATTAATTTAAATTATATGATATTATCATCTGCAAAACTATAATATTCTCTTTGAGCTATGATAATATGATCCAACACTTTAATATCAAGAACTTCTGCAGCATTTTTTAGTTTTTGGGTAATTTGTTTATCTGCAATACTAGGTTTTAATCCTCCTGACGGATGATTATGAGCTAAAATAATACCAACAGATCCTATTTCTAGTGCTTGTTTCATTACCAAACGCACATCTACCAATGTACCTGTTATACCACCTTTACTTAGTTGAGCAATATGCATTACTTTATTGGAGTTATTAAGGTAAATAATCCAAAATTCTTCATGGGGCAACTCTCCAATATTAGGATGCAATAACTCAAACACATCTTTACTACTTGTTATTCTAGATATCTTCTGAGCATCTTCTCCCCTTCTACGTCTTCCAATTTCTAATGCCGCAGCAATAGATACTGCCTTGGCCTCTCCAATTCCTTTAAACTGCATTAATTGTTTTATAGAAATTTTTCCCAATTCATTTAAATTATTACCAACAGAAGCCAATATACGCTTAGAAAGTTCTACAGCGCTTTCATTTTTACTACCAGATCCAATAAGTATGGCTATCAATTCTGCATCAGATAATACAGATTTTCCCTTTTGCACCATCTTCTCCCTAGGTTTATCATCATCTGCCCAATTTTTAATTGAAAAAGAATTTAGAGTATTTTGCATTTGTTAAAGATAATAATCTTTACGAACATACGTATTTCATCTTAAAAACGTTACATCTATAAACAGCTTTTAAAATGAAGGAAATTCTTAACCAACTTTATGAAATTGAACAAAAAAGTATTAAAAACAAGATTACCTTATTTGATAGGAATTTGAAGCGTTTATTTTTTGAAATTGAAGAACAAGGTTTTTTTATTAAAAACCCAATAGGTGAAAAATTCTCCGAATTAAGAACAGATATTGATGCTACTTTAATGAATAATTTAGAATCTAAATCTAAAATCACAAAAGTTTTAAAGCCTATAATTTATAAGAAAGAAGGAGATGAAGTCATAATTATACAAAAAGGCGTAGCAATAGTAGAATAAGATAATATGAAGACAGTTAATTTTGGTATAGATTTAGGAACCACAAACAGTTTAATCGCAAAATATGAAAATGGAGTACACGAAGTTTTTAAAAATCCAATAGGACAAAAGCAAACACTAGCATCTGCTGTTGCATTTAGAGGTAATAGAATATTAGTAGGTGAAAAGGCTAGAGATTTACTAGAAAAAGACCCCTTAAATGTTTTTACCTCTTTTAAAAGAAAAATGGGCACTACAGATCGTTACTTTGCTAAAAATATTGATAGATATGTGTCTCCAGTAGAACTTAGCGCCTATGTGCTAAAAGAACTTAAAAACTTTATACATACAGGTGAAAAGCTAGAGGAAGCTGTAATAACAATACCTTCTTCTTTTGATACTGTACAATCTAACGCTACAAAAACAGCTGGCCAAGAAGCGGGATTTAAAGAAGTATATCTTTTACAAGAGCCAATTGCAGCCAGTTTAGCTTTTGCTAATAAAAATAATCTTGAGTTAAACGAAACTAAAAAGTGGCTTATTTATGACTTTGGTGGCGGTACTTTTGATGTTGCTCTACTACAAATAAACGAAAGAGAAATGAACGTCTTAGATAACGAGGGCGACAATTTTTTAGGTGGTATGGACATAGACAATCTAATTATAGAAAAACTCTTAATTCCTAAATTAGAGCCAATCTTAAACGAGACTAAACTTTGGGACCAGTTTAAAGAACCCAATAATCCGTTACAGAAATTATACTTTGAGCTTTTATTTAGAGCCGAAGAAGCTAAAAAAGAACTCTCTAGGTTTGATGCTACAGAAATAGATATAGACTACGCAGAAAAAGATATTTACACAAGTATTGAAATTACCAGAGCAGATTTTAATAATTTACTTGCTCCCTTAGTAGAGCATACTATTAACTTCTCTAAAAAAATACTTGACTCTAACAATCTTACAAGTGCAGATATAGAAAAAATTATAATGGTTGGTGGCAGCACACTTATACCTTATGTTAGAGAGCAAGTAGAAAAAAACTTGGCAATACCTATAGATACAAGTGTAGACCCTACAGCAGCTGTTGGTATTGGTGCTGCTTATTACGCAGGTTCTAAATTATCTAATCTTAAATCTTTAGAAGAAGAAAATAATTTAATCAAGGCAGAAAAATCAGCTAACGCAGAAATTTTAGTCGATTTAATTTATGAAAAAAACACCAAAGATTTAGAAGAGTTAATTGCAGTTGCTATTAATAAAAACATAAACGGTTATTACAGAATTACCAGAAAAGATGGTGGTTTTGACACCGGCCTTGTTGCTATAGAAAATGGAATTAACATTTTTGTAGATTTACTACAAGGACAAGTAAATACATTTAGTTTAAAAATATTTGATAACAATCAAACTATAATTTACACAAACGATACAATACACATTAATCAAGGAAAATATAATATTCAAGGTCAATTGCTACCTAATGATATTTGTTTAGAAATAGATGATGTACAATACAATGTAACAAGATTAGAATCTATCTTTAATAAAAATACAGTTTTACCTCTTAAAAAAACATTGTACAAATCGGCCTCTAAAACTATTCTCTTAGGTAGTGATGATAAGTTGCAGATTAATATTGTAGAAGGCGATGGTAACGGACTACCAAGTTCTGGCCTATCTATTGGCTACATAGAAATTTCTGGAAAAGAATTAGAACAAGATCTAATAAAAGGTACAGATATAGAATTAAATATTTCAGTTTCTGAATCTAGAGATATAGCTGTAGATGTATTTTTAAGTAGTTGTGACCAAGAATTTAGCAACACTTTTAAACCCACAGAAAGATATATTAGCAGCTCTAAAATGGAAAACGAAATAAGAGTGGTTACCAATAAAATAGAACGAGAACTTGCAAAAAAAGACAATACAGATAATTACGAGCTGCTTCAAAAATTTAAAACCATAGAACACGCTTTAATAGAATTGCAAATAGAGCTTAGTCTTTTAGTAGATGATGACGTTACAGATGCTAAATTTAAAATAGACAATCAAAAAAGAAGCTTAATACAACAATATGATTTACTTACTAGACATAAAGATTTAGATAATGATATATCTGAATACAAATCTGAAGTACTAGCTGTAAAACATCATTTAAGTACTACAAATAGCGAATACTACCAAGATCAATTTAATAAGATTATTGCTAAAGAAAAAGCTTTTATAAACTCTGGTAACAAATATTTAATACGTTCTAAAATTGAAGAATTAAACGCAATTAGAAATGCTATGTTTACTGCTGATGACACAAACTTTATTGGTCTTTATATACACTACAAAACATTAGATAACTATCCGGATCAGAATAAAGCTGCTATGTTAATTGCTGAAGGCGATAAGGCTTTAGAAAACAGACAATACAATGTAGTAAAACAAATTGTTTACCAGCTTGCTAATATGCTACCTAATGAGAAACCAAAAACATCTTTTGGCAATCAGGACAAGACTGGTCTAAGTTAATCTTGATAATAGTACAAAGCAAAAAAGCGACTAAATAAATTTAGTCGCTTTTTTTGTTGCTAAAATTAATACTATTGAATTTTCTTTTCTTTATACTCTATATCTACAAAGGTTACTCCAAAATCATCAATATTTATTTGTGGTTTAACACCTAAGTCTTCTATTAAGAAAAATTTAGTAAAATAGCTTTTACTAATTTTTGATGTTGTTTTAAAGTGACCTCTTGGTTTGCTAAAATCTTCTGTATCATAAATTCCTTTGTATTTATAAAAGTTGGTTCCCATATAAAAATAAAGCGTATCACCTTCAGGATGTAGACGCACAACAACAGAGTCTTTACTTTTTATATATGTTGCCTGATCTCGTTCTAGTCCAAAGTTAGCGGTAAATAAAAATAAATCTTCATTACTTTTATTAGTTATTGCTACCTCATAACCACTGAGTGTACTATTTGTTATGTTTTTAAACAAATCTGGGTAAGGGTTTTCACCAGTATCAAAGGTTATTAGTTTCCATTTATCAATACTTAAATCTACTGTGTCTCTAAACAATGTTGTAAAAAAATGTTTTTTATCCTTCTCCCAAACACTTCTGCTTGGTTCGTATGCACTTTCATTTGTATTATAAATACTTTCTGGTTCTGCATCCATAATCATCGTTTCTTGCACATCTTCTTCAATTTCTATTTCTGGCTCAAGAAGCTTATGTTGTTCTATATGGTAATAAACATCTGTAAAAGAAATATCATTATCATAAACAATAATTTTAGGAGCAGACCCTATACTATCTATTATATACTTATTCTTCAAAAAAACTAATTCATCTGCATTAACATCTTTAAAATACTTTTTGCCAGAACTCAACTTTGTAGACGATCCTGAAGTAATTCTTTTTACTCCTTCAGACCCTACAAAATCATCACCCATATAAAAAACCAATTCTTTTATGTAGTCTTTATATATAATATTTAATGTGTCGTTAGGTCTACTATAAGATGCATAGTCAGCTCCCACCATACCGTTATAATGCTTAAAAAGTATAAAAGGCCTAGTTCTTTTATTATAGACCTTTATTAAATTGTTGCTTGCAATTGGATTGTTACTTTTAAAAGAACCCGAATAAGATGTAAATCCTGATTTAATTATAACTTTATTTTCTGCTGAAATACTATCTGCCTCTGCTTTATGTATTAGATCTGAATAAAATGCTGTTTTATCATCTTCATAAGAAAACTCTAAAGTTGGAAAATCATAACTTGGAGAGCTAACTGTTGAGTAGTTAGACGATGAGGAAGAAGAAGTAAAAATACGACCAACTCTAGCTAAAAAAATAATAACACCAATAATAAGGCCTATTATTTTTAAGCCTGAAAAAGAAAAACCAGATCCCTTATCCATTTCACGGCTTGAGGGTCTTGGCTGTTCTGAACTAGAATGAAGATTCCCTACTTGGTTTGCAACTTTAACATAAAAGTCTTTTGTTTCTTTACTAGCTACTTCTATTAATTTAAAATTACGAAAAGCTCTTTGTACAACAGAAAATTCTGAGTATGCGTTTTTAGTCCTATTATAATAGTCTATCATAGCATTAACATAGTCCATATTTGACTCTGAAATAACCCCTAAAGAAACAGTATTTAATAAGTAAATATAGGTTTTATAAGCTACCTCAGGACACTTCATTATTAACTCACCATTTTCCGATATAGATACTTTCTCTGTAATTATATCTGCTTGTGACTTAATGTAGCGGTAATATGTAGTTAAAAGGCTGTCAGTAAAAAGCTCTTTATGAGACAAAGCTTTTATAATGGTATCGTACTTTTTTGCTGCAAAATCTACTTTAACCATTTTCATAAAATAAGCTTCAAAATAGGGCTCTAAAAACTCTTTTATATTTGGTGTATTTACTAAAGTAGTAGCATCTATAATAAATGTCTTTTCTCCGCTATCATTTCCTGTAGTAATGAACTCTTTTAAATACCTATGCCTTTCTACAAAATAAATAGACTTTTTTTGTTCCTCGGTAGATAGTTGCTTTACTATGTTACTCACTTGTTCAGGATTGTAAGCATTAGCTCCAGATTGTAGCCTTTGTACTTTTAATCTTTTCTCTAACCGAATTATACCTTGGCTGTCCAAGTTCATTAATTCATCAAGAGTTAATCCCAAAAGGTTCACAGGAGAAATATACATATATAAGTTTAGATATTTTTTAAACGAAAATATCTAAACTTTATGATGTATTTACTTAAGAAATAAAAAATTAACCTTCTACAACTTCTTTAAGTTTGTTAAAGTCTAGACTTCCATAATTACCAGAACTCATCAACAACAATACTGAATTGTTAAAATTTTGATTAAAAAGAAATTCCTTGAAAGCAACTGCATTGGTATATATCATTAAATCTTTCCGCTCAAAAGCATCAGCTATTTGCTGTTCAGTAACTTCATCTAATTGTTTAATTTTTACAGCATCTGGAGAATAGAAAACAACGGCTTCATCTGCTGCATCTAAAGCACCTTTGTATTCTTTTAAAAATTTGGCATTTAGACTACTATAAGTATGTAACTCCAAACAAGCAATTACTTTTCTAGAATTGTACTGCTCTTTTACCGCTTTTGTAGTTGCTGATACTTTACTTGGCGAGTGCGCAAAATCTTTATAAGCTACACTAGTTTTACCCTGAGCAATTTTCTCTAATCTTTTAGAAGCTCCCTTAAAGGTTGCAATAGCTTCATAAAAATTATCCTCATCAATACCTATGTTCTGACAAATCCATTTTGCTCCAGCCAAATTACTTAAATTGTGTTTACCAAAAACCTCTATTGGCATTGGCCCTTCTGGTGTTTCTAATAAAGTTTCACCGTTTTCTATAGTATATTCTGGTGTATTATATTCTAATTTACGTATTGGGTTTTCAGATGCTTCTACAACCTTAACCACTTCTGCATCTTCACTATTATAAGTAATACTACCACCTTTAACTATGCTGTCTACAAATATTTTAAATTGTTCTACATAATTTTCAAACGTAGGAAAAACGTTAATATGATCCCAAGCAATACCACTTAACAATGCTATATTTGGTTTATACAAATGAAATTTTGGTCTTCTATCTATTGGCGAAGACAAATACTCATCGCCCTCTAAAATAATAAAGTCGTTTTCTTCCGTTAAGTGTACCATTCTATCAAAGCCATCTAACTGTGCACCAACCATAAAATCTACTTCTTTACCGTGGTAATTAAGCACGTGTAAAATCATAGACGTAATTGTTGTTTTACCATGGCTACCACCAATAACCACCCTAGTTTTGTTCTTACTTTGTTCGTATAGAAACTCTGGGTATGAATAAATTGTAATCCCCAATTCCTGAGCTTTTAACAATTCTGGATTGTCTGGCTTTGCATGCATACCCAAAATAACTGCATCTAGATCTTGGGTTATTTTCTCTGTAAACCAACCAAAAGTATCTGGTAATAATCCTTTTGCTGCTAACCTAGTTTTAGAAGGTTCAAAAATAACATCATCACTACCAGTTACTATATATCCTTTATGCTCTAAAGCTAGTGCTAAATTGTGCATTGCGCTTCCTCCAATAGCTATAAAATGAATTTTCATATGTAAATATAATTGGGGTAAAGATAGGAATACAAATATGTTTTAAAAAATTAAACAGACATTACAAATACACTGAAAAACAACCTCTAAAAAACTAGTTATATAATATTACTTTTGCTCTTTATACATACATTACTCACTCAAATGGTAGTTTTACTCATTCTTTATTGCACACTTATATGTTTAACCCCAATTTTATTAGTAATTTTAATCCAGATTTAAGTATAGAATCCTTAAATATATAATATTAAAAAATGAAGAAATTTATATCAATAGCGGCTTTAATCTTATTTACACAGTTAATAATGGCACAAGAAAATAGTTATGAGACACTTTGGAATACCATAGAAAAGCATGAGAGTTCTTCTATGACTAAATCTGCCTTAGAAACTGCAAAAATTATTACTGCTAAAGCAAAAACAGAGAATAACTCTCCACAAAGAGTAAAAGCACTTTTGTATATTTCTAAGTATACGATGACTTTAGAGGAAAATGCTGTATTGTCTATAATAAACGATTTTAAAGCTGAAATTAACAAAAGTGAAACACCTACTAAAAATGTTTTAGAAAGCTATTTAGCAAATTTGTATTGGCAGTATTTTCAACAAAATAGATATCAGTTTTACAATAGAACAAATACAGATTCTAAGGTTGATAGTGTAGATTTTAGAACCTGGGATTTAACTACGTTGTTTCATGAAATAAACACACATTTTACAGCTTCACTAGATAATAGTAAAGAATTACAAAAAGTGAAAATTTCTGAGTTTGATGCTATAATACATCAACAAAAAAATTCTGAAACATACAGACCTACTTTATTTGACATTCTTGCACATACTGCATTAGAATTTTATAAAACTGATGAAAATAGCATTACCAGGCCTGCTGATAAGTTTGAAATAGACGACAACAATATGCTATGCGCTGGTACAGATTTTATAGACTTACCAATTAACGATACAGACAAAACATCTTTGCAGGCTAGAGCATTAAAAATTTATCAATCTTTATTACAATTTCATAAGAATGATAAATCTCCAGAAGCTTTTGCAGAAGTAGATTTAGAAAGGTTAAACTTTGTTTATGGCAATGCTGTTTTTTCTGAAAAAGAAAAGTATTATTTAACCACTCTAAAAAAGATGGTCACTATTTATAATAATGATGCTGTCTCTGGACTTTATAATTACAATATTGCTAAGTTTTATAATGTAATAGGAGATACATACAATCCTAATAGTAATACCCAAGAAAATCAATGGAAAAAAACTGAAGCTATAAAAGTATGTGATGCTGTTGTTTCTAAATTTCCAAAAAGCAGGGCTGCACTAATGTGTAAAGACTTAAAAACGATTATAAAAAGAAGTGAACTTAGTATTATTACAGAAAGCTATATAGAAATTAACAAGCCCTCTAAAATACTTGTTACTTATAAAAATGTTGAAGAGTTGAACTTTACAGCTTATTCTGTTTCTACTAAAGAGCTTAAAAAGCTAGATGATATATACCCACAAGAGAAAAAGTTAGTATTTATTAAAAAACTTAAGACTATAAAAACTTGGCAATCTAAATTAAAAAATGAAAAAGATTATCAGCAACATTCTACAGAGATAATTGTACCTAATTTAAATGTTGGGCAAGTACTTATACTTGCAGAACCAACAAAACTAACAAAAACATTTGCATACAATACAATACAGGTTACCAACTTAACCCTTATAGATACACAAACTGCGAACGAAGACTTTTTTCAGGTTGTAAATAGAGCAAACGGTAAACCTGTTTCTAATGCTAAAGTAAAACTAAGCTATACTGTTAATTTTAATAATTTAGAGAAACACACAACATTTACATCTAATAATTTAGGTATAGTTACCCTTCCTAAAATAAAAGATAGGTGGCAAAATATTAAAGCTAATGTTAGCTATAAAGACGATTATGCATCTTTTGGCACTTATAGTGTTTATAACAAAAGTCATAGAGATAATGAAAGAAATAACAATACTGTATTTTTATTTACAGACCGTAGTATTTACAGACCAGGGCAACCTGTGTATTTTAAAGGTATTGTATTAAATCAGAAAAACAATAAATCATCTGTTTTAGAAAATGCCAAAATAACAGTTACATTAAAAAATGTAAATTATGAAGCTGTAAAAACACTAGAGCTAACCACTAACGAATATGGTTCTTTTAACGGAGAATTTATACTGCCCAGCAATGGCTTAACTGGTAACTTTACTATAGAAGCTATCTCTACTACTCACAACATAAATAATACTATTTATTTCTCTGTAGAAGAATACAAGCGTCCAAAATTTACAACAACTTTTAAACCTGTTACAGAAACATATAAGGTTAACGATATGGTTACGGTTAACGGTACAGCAACAGCATTTGCTGGTAGTACTATTAGCGATGCTAAAGTTGTATATACAGTAAAAAGATTGGTTAGATACCCTAATTGGTATTATTGGAGATGGGCTTATGATAACAAAGCACAAGAAATTACAGAAGGTGAAACAAAAACTGATGCAAATGGTAATTACAAGATAACGTTTAAAGCACAACCAGAGAATAGTGCTAAAAAGGAAAACTTACCTGTTTTTAATTATGAAATTTCTGCAGATGTTACAGATATTAATGGTGAAACAAAAAGTGCCACAACCATAGTTAGTGTTGGTTACCACAGTCTAAACGCAACTATTAATGTTGCTTCTACAGTTAATAAAGCAAAAAAAGACAGCGTTCTTTATGTAAATACAAACAATTTAAACGGACAATTTACTGCTGCTAAAGGTTCTTTAAAAATATACAAATTAGTTGCTCCCAAAAACACAAAACGTAAACGTCCTTGGAGCGAACCAGATTATAAAATTGATGAAGATACTTTTAATGCAAATTTCCCTAACGAGATATACAAAGACCAATCTCCTAGAGATTGGAATAAAGGAAAACTTCTATGGAGTGGTTCTTTTAACACAGAAAAAAACAATTTAGTAGAATTACCTTCTATAAAAAATTGGGCTTCTGGAAAGTATATTATAGAGCTAGAAACTGAAGATAAATTTGGTCTAAAAGTTACAGATAAAGCTATAACTAGTTTATTTAGTACAACAGATAAAACCATAGCAGACAAAGGACTTTTTGATATACAAATAGATAAAGCCTCTTATGCCATTGGCGACAAAGTACAAGTTAAATTACTTTCTGCTGCTGATCCTTTACATATTACATTGTTCATTGAAAAGGATAATAAAATAATAGACACAAAATTAGTAACACTTAATAATAGTTCAAAAACCATAACTATACCAGTCAACAAAGAAGATTTGGGTGGTTTTGGTATTAGTTATTCTTTTGCAGCTTATAACTCTTTTGTTTCTGGAAGTAAGCAAATTTACGTACCATACCCAAGTACTAGTTTACAAATAGAAACTTTAACCTTTAGAGATAAAATACAACCAGGCACAGACGAAACTTGGCAATTTAAAATTAAAGGACCTAAAGGAGAAAAGGTTGCCGCAGAAGTATTAGCTAGTATGTATGATGCTTCTTTGGATGAATTTATAGGTCATAGCTGGTATTTTAACCCTATTTATCAAAATCATCATTATTCTAGTGTTCGCAGTAATGGCTACAGAAGTTTTGGTAATGATTCTTACAATATTATTAACAATGAGGATTACACCTATTATTACAAAGGTCAAAACTACGATACCTTTGATTGGTACAACTTAAACATTGGCAACTCTTATTACTACAAACGTAGATCTATGATGAAAATGTCAGGTGCTCCTGAAGATATAGAATCAGAAGTTGAAGAAGTCGCAATGGAGGTAGATATGGATGATAGTGCTGAAGCTTTAAATGAAATAGTAGAAGAAAACCCAAGCCCTACTGAGTCTAAAAAGGATTCTACAGGTAATGTTGGTGTCAAAGGCAAAGTTAAAATTCGTAAAAACCTGCAAGAAACAGCTTTCTTTTTTCCTGACTTAAAAACAGATAAAGAAGGTAATGTATCATTCAGTTTCAATACTCCTGAAGCTTTAACAAAATGGAATTTACAATTACTTGCACACACTAAAAACTTAGAAAGCGGAAAAAGTTATTTCCAAACAGTTACTCAAAAAGAATTAATGGTTATGCCTAACGCGCCTCGTTTTTTACGAGAAGGAGATCAGCTTGTTTTTAGTACTAAAATTGCAAACATCTCAGAAAAAAGCTTAACTGGCATTGCAGAGCTACAGCTTAAAGATGCAGTTACAGGAAAAGACATTGCTACAGAACTTATAACAGGTAATTTAGAAAATAAATTTTCTGTAGATGCTAAAGGAAATACACAAGTTTCTTGGACGTTGGAAATTCCTAAGAATATTCAGGCAGTACAATATACTGTTACAGCAAAAGCTAGTAAATTTAGTGATGGTGAACAAAACCTGCTTCCTGTACTTACAAACAGAATGTTGGTTACAGAAACATTACCTATGTGGGTAAGAAGCAATCAAACTAAAAAATTCAGTTTAGATAAATTAAAAAACAATACATCTACAACCTTAACTAACCATAAGCTAACATTAGAGATAACATCTAACCCTGCATGGTATGCTGTACAAGCGTTGCCGTATTTAATGGAGTATCCGCACGAGTGTAATGAACAAATGTTCTCTAGATATTATGCAAACACATTGGCTAGTCATATTGCAAATAGTAACCCTAGGGTACAAGAGGTTTTTAAACAATGGGCAAACTCAGATGCATTGGTAAGTAACTTAGAAAAAAATCAAGAATTAAAATCGCTCTTAATACAAGAAACTCCATGGTTAAGAGATGCACAGTCAGAAACTGAACAGAAAAAACGTATAGCATTGCTTTTTAACTTAAATAAAATGAAAAGTGAACAAGATAATGTTATCCGTAAATTACAAAACAGCCAAACAAACAAAGGCGGCTGGGCTTGGTTTAAAGGGGGAAAAGAAAACAGGTACATTACACAGCATATTATTACTGGTTTTGGACATTTAGAAAAACTTAATGCCCTTAAAAAGAATGATAAAGATGTTTCTAAAATGATTGAAAAAGCAATTTCTTACTTAGATAAAGAATTTGTAAGTGAGTATGAATATATGAAAAAGCATAGTAAAAATTTAAGTCACGACCACTTAAGCTATACACAAATGCATTACCTATATATGCGTAGTTTCTATCTAGATATAAAAATTCCTAAAAAAACACAAAAGATAATAGAATATTACAAAGGACAGTCTAAAAAATACTGGACAAAACGTAGTTTGTATAGTAAAGGCCTATTGGCTCTTTATTTGTTTAGAATGGATGAATCTACTACTGCTAAAAAGATTTTAAAATCTCTTGAACAAAATAGTATCACTTCTGATGAATTAGGAATGTACTGGAAAGAAAACACAAATTCTTGGTATTGGTACCAAGCACCAATAGAAACTCAGTCTTTATTAATAGAAGCTTTTTCTGAGATTGAAAACAATACAGAAACAATAGACAAGCTTAAAATTTGGTTGCTTAAAAATAAGCAAACCAACCAATGGAAAACCACAAAAGCAACTACAGAAGCAGTTTACGCATTACTTTTACAAGGTAGTGATTGGCTTTCTGTTACAGATGCTGTAGATGTCTTGGTTGGTAATGAACAAATAGATGCTAACAAACTAGAAAATGTTAAGGTAGAAGCTGGAACAGGATATTACAAAACATCTTGGAACGGAACAGAAATAGAACCTAAAATGGCAGACGTACAAATTACGAAAAAAGGTAATGGTATAGCTTGGGGTTCATTGTACTGGCAATATTTTGAAAATTTAGATAAAATAACATCTGCAAAAACCCCACTTAAACTTTCTAAAAAATTATTTTTAAAAAAGAATACAAGAATAGGAGAACAAATTTCTGAAATTACAGAGAGTACTAAATTAGTTGTAGGAGATTTGGTTAAAGTACGTATAGAACTAAAAGCAGACAGGCCAATGGAATTTGTACATATGAAAGATATGCGAGCTTCTGGTTTAGAGCCCCTTAACGTAATTTCTAGATACAAATGGCAAGACGGTTTAGGCTATTATGAAAGTACTAAAGATGCAAGCACTAATTTCTTTTTTGATTATCTACCAAAAGGAGTTTATGTTTTTGAGTACGATTTAAGAGTTAACAATGCTGGTAATTTTAGTAATGGTATTACAACTATACAAAGTATGTATGCACCAGAATTTAGCAGCCATAGTGAAGGTGTTCGTGTAAATATTGAAAAATAATACATTTATAATTTTGAAGAGTTATGCAATACTTACATTAACAAGTTAAACGCTTTTATATGAATTGGATTTTAATCTTAGAAACACTATACATAATCTTAGTGTCCTTTACTTGTTTACGTATAATATATGACACTAGAGGTACTACAAAAACGCTAGCCTATCTTTTAGCTGTTGTTTTTCTTCCAATTATAGGTGTCATTGTGTATTTTTCTATTGGAATTAATTATAGAAAACATAAAATATATGCAAACAAGTCCTTGTTAGATCTTGAACAAAAAGAAAAACTACAAAAAGAGATAATTCAACACTCTAAAAATGTTTTAAAAAATGGTAATGAATCTGCCCAAAGCCATAGTGAGTTAGTGCAACTTTTATTAAAAGACACAACTAGCCCGCTAACCAAAAACAATAAAGTAAAGCTGTTAATCAATGGAGAAAAAAAATTTCCAGAAGTAATAAAAGCCATAGAAGAAGCCAAAGAACATATTCATATAGAATATTACATTTATAGAGATGATGTTATTGGTAACACAATAGAGAGACTTTTAATAAAAAAAGCAAAAGAAGGAATTAAAATACGTTTTATTTATGACGATTATGGAAGCTCTGAAATTAGGAAAGAATTAAGCACCAGACTAAGAGATGCCAACATAGAGGCATATCCTTTTTATAAAATAAAATTAATAGCTTTTGCCAATAGGATAAACTATCGTAATCACAGAAAGATCATTATCATAGATGGTAAAATTGGTTTTATAGGAGGAATAAATATTAGTGATAATTATGTTAACAATAGTGAAAATAAAAAATTGTATTGGCGAGATACTCACCTAAAAATAGAAGGCCCTGCCATTAATTACTTGCAATATATTTTTCTTTCTGATTGGAATTCTTGTTCCAATCAGAATTTACTACTACAAAAAGATATGTATGTTTCTTTTGACTCTTTTACACATAAAGAAAATAAATTGGTGCAAATAGCTGCCAGCGGTCCAGATTCTAATTCACCCACTATTTTATATTCATTACTACAAGCCATTTATCTGGCAAAAGAAGAAATTCTAATTACAACACCCTATTTTATTCCTGGAGAAAGCTTATTAGACGCTTTAAACATAGCTGCAATGAGTGGATTAACTGTAAAACTACTTGTACCTTATAAATCAGATTCACTACTTGTAAATGCAGCTTCTAGATCTTACTACAGAGAAATATTAAATGCTGGAGTAGAAATATACAGATATAAAAAAGGATTTGTACATGCTAAAACAATTGTAACAGATAACAAAATAGCAATTGTAGGTACTGCTAATATGGATACTAGGAGTTTTGAGCTTAATTTTGAAGTTAATGCTATTATATATGATAAAGAAATTGCCACCGAATTAAGCAATGCTTTTTATGAAGACCTAAAAGATGCTGAAAAGATAAATAAAAACGACTGGAAAAACCGTCCTTGGTATGAAATACTAACAGATAAAGTAGCAAAATTACTCTCTCCAATGTTATAGATTTATAGACATAGTAAGTTTAATCAAAAAAAGATAATGTAATTTATATGTCTATTTTTTGTAGATGCACATTCTATAATGCATAAAAATCAATACTATGAATCCAAAAATATTAATAACACTAAGAATTCTACTTGGTTTATTTGCTTTCAAGTTTTTTTAATTGAACTGGTTTAAATTTTTTATTTTGTTTTTTCTTGATTTTTTTGAGAGTTATGAATATGAATGCTAAGTAATTGAATCCTTTCTAGCTTTCTGTTGTAGTGTTAAACCTATTGAACAATGATCTAAAGCTACCCATCCAAGCACTAGTTCTTTCTACAGCATATCTTTGGTCTTAGAGTTTTTTGTCAAAATACTCGTCTATAATATCTACATCCCAATTACGCTTGTTCAAACAGATATTAGCATTGCTATCGTTTGAAATATCTAGTTTTATTGTGACGGATTTTAAAAACGCATAGTTAATATCTTTAAATTATGGCAAAAAAAATATGACAATGAATTTAAGGTAATGATTGTAGAGTTGTTGCAATCAGGACAAAGTGTAAATCAGGTTAGTTCGGAATATGGATTAAATGGTAGTATGATTAGAAAATGGCGTAAACTTTATGAAACTAATGCAGGAGATTTTACCGACAATCAGATTTTATCAGAAGATTAGCTACGTCTTAAAAAGTTAGAAAAGGAGCTCAGAGAAGTTAAATTTGAATGTGATATATTAAAAAAGGCGGTAAGCATCTTTTAGTTCATTGTTTATTATTTTCAATTAAGGTATTTATGAATGCGTTGCATTTCCAAGAGCGACAGATAGGATATGAATTTAGTAAAGCGCATAAGTGTGAATTTCCAGTCGAAAAGATTTGTATGTACATAAAAGTAAGTGAAAATGCTTTTATTCTTGGTCAAAAACAAACTATCAGAAAGTTTGAAAAGAATCCTTGATAATTTTGAAAAATAGAATTCATCATATTTTTCATCAAAGTAATCAAGTATATAGTAGCACCCTTACTCAAAAAGCTTTGGAAAGAGACAATATTTACTACTGCCGATTTTATATAGTAATGTTAATGAAAGAATTAGGTTTAAAAAGTGTACTGAGCAAAAAGTTTAAAGTAGTTACTACAGATTCAAATCATAAATACCCTGTAGCTGAAAACCTTTTTAAATAGAGATTTTACCAGTAATTCTTTAGGAGAAAAATGGGTGTCTGATATTACCTATATAAAAATAGGTAATTAATGGAGTTATTTAACTGCAATTATCAATTTAGCAGATAGGCAAATATTAGCTTTTACTTTAAGTGAAGATATGATTACAGAGAACACAGTCTATAAGACTTGGATAAAAGCTAAGAACAGAAGGAAAATTACTAAAAATCATATTTTTCATTCGCATAGAGGTATGCAATATGCTTCTAATAAAATAAACCTTATTTTTAGCGAGAATAAGAATAGTAATCAAAGTATGAGCAGAAAAGTAAACTGTTGGGATAATGCCGTTGCTGAATCTTTTTTTAAAACAATTAAATATGAATGTATATATAGGTATAAGTTTACTTCGTATATCCATACATACACTTGTATTGATAACTATATAAAATGGTATAATACACAAAGACTTTACTCTGCTTTAGGATATAAAACATCTTTAGAAATCGAAATAGAGTAGTATTACAATAAAATTAAAAAAGTCGCTTAAAAAATTTGTCCCAAATTTATTAGGTAGTTCAGAATGGAACTTTTAAAAATTGAGTGCGAAAAATAATAGCGGTTTCGGTTCTTTATCAAAATCGATTTTTTATATTTATGGTCTTAGTTAAATCCGAATAGTTTGAGTTACAAAATCTGCTACTATTCTTATACTAACCGTTAGCAACAATAAAACAGAACTCTGAAAAACATAATATTTACATCTGCAAATGAACTTGTTGAAAACATCAAGTCAAAGAAAATTACAGTAGTTGAAGTTGTTACTGCTTTTTTAAACCATATAAAAGAGAACAATCCATCTATAAATGCAATTTGCGAATTAAGAAATGAAAAAGACATTTTAAATGAAGCACTTGAAAAAGATGAAGAAATCAGTTTAGGTAAAACAAATGGATTATTACACGGGCTTCCGCTAACAATAAAAGACAGTTTTCTTGTAAAAGGATTAAAAAATTCAAATGGAGACCCTTTATTGAGAAATTATGTTGCGGAGGAAGATGCTGAATTAATCAAACGGCTAAAGGATGAAGGAGCTATAATAATTGGAAAAACCAATACTGCACTTTATTGTATTGATTGGCAAAGCACTAATTTTTGGAATGGACAAACGAATAATCCTTATGATTTATCAAGAGTTGCAGGCGGTAGTTCTGGTGGTTCTGCCGTTTCTGTTTCTTCAGGTTTCAGTCCATTAGAATTAGGTGCTGATGCTGGCGGTTCAATAAGAGTTCCTGCACATTTTAATGGGATTTGTGGTTTAAGACCAACTGAAAACTATTTATCAAATAGAGGGCATTTAAAAGTTCCTAATAAACCACAAGGGCGAAGACATATTGTAACGCCTGGTCCTTTCGCAAAAAATGTTGATGACTTGATATTGATGATGCGAGTACTTGGGAACAATTCAAAATACCAACTTCCTGAACTACCTCAAATTGATTTTAATGGTGGTTCACAATGGACTGACAAAAGCACTTTAAATATAGCATATTCAGAAACAATAAATAAAATTGAAGTTGATGATGAGTATTTAGAATTATTTAGAAGTTTCATTTCAAAAATCAAAAAAAAATCTCATATTTTTAACTCTGACCATCCAATTTATGACGAACAAAAAGCATATTTAGAATGCAGTAAAATTATAGGATTTGAAATAGGGATTAATAATCCTAAAGTTCCTTTGTTGACAACTTTTATGTATTCATTTATTAGATTAAAGTATAGAGATCATTTGTGGGCAAAAGGAATGGCTTTAGGACAAAGGTTATCTAATATCAAGTACGCTAAAGCAATTGATTATAAAGATGAATTTTCAGAAATATATGATGCTTTTTTAACTAAATACGACATTTGGATAACGCCTGTTTGTTCTTTTGAGGCATATAAGCATCAAAGAGCAGGAAAACCGTTTATTGTAAACAAAAAGAAAGTGGGTTACACTAAAGCAATTGCTTCTTTTAATTTTACTTCTGCTTTTTCTGGACATCCAATAGTTGTTATTCCTATTGGAAAAAAGAAAAATGGGATGCCAGTAGGAATACAAATTCATTCACGAAAATGGACTGACAAAAAATTATTAGAAATAGCGAAATATTTAGAGCAATTTACCAATGGATTTGAAATACCTAAAAAATTTACTGTTGCTAACACTAGCTATAAGTAATTGCTTGTTCTCACCTACTTCTGAAAATCCGCGAATATTTTCAGTTTTGTGCGTACTTGCAAAGTTTAGTGCTAAACCACGAAACTACTCATAAATGAGACCGTTATATACAATAATAACAATTAGAAATCAAAAATAAGTATGGAAAAAGACTCTGTAAAAAAATGGCTTGATTTGGTAACTCCATCTAGTAACAAATTAATGGAGAAAAACGATCACTGGGCTCAATTAAAACCAAGAGACCAAGAACTTGCTGCTCTTGAAAGGTTACAATTATCATTTAATACAGCTGGTTATCTGCAATTTTTCACTTGGCATGGTTTCAAAGCATATGAACACGTGTTACGGGCTCTAAAAAAAATAGAAGCAAATGTTCATTTAGAAGATATTCAAAAGGTTTATTCGATTATTAAAAAACTTGAGAATAAAAAAGAATTTCCAACAACATGGGATATAAAGGAATTGCTAACTGAAGAAGAAATTAATCAAATAGAAGAAATGAATCATTGGGAACGTATAGAAATGAATAACATTTTTTTATTAACACTTGAAGCATACAAGTAATTAAATACAACAATTGCTAACGTCAGTACCAAACGCATATTAACCCGTAACTGACGGTTATACGAGACTGTTTTACACCATTAGAGCAAAGTCGATAAAAAATAATGAGTAGAGAAAAATGGACATCTGATAAAATATTCACTCGTTTACTGAATAATAAAACTCAAAAGACTTATTGGGAAAATATTTCTGAATTGAGAAAAAGACCAAATCAAGATGTTTTTGAAAAAGCTTATGAATTTGCTAAGTCAAAAAATAACAAACAAAAAATCATTGGACTTGACATACTTCAACAATTAGGATTTAACCCAAGATATAATAAAACACAGACAATTGAATTGCATTTTGAACTTCTTGAAAAAACTCAGCCAAATGATGTTCTTAAATCTATATTTCACGGAATTGGGCACAACAATGACGAGTTAAGCGATAAACATATTTCTAAATTAATAAAGTTTAAAGATGTAAATGATATTGATGTTAAACACGCTTTTATTTCTGCTCTTTCAGGTATAGAAGACTCTAAAGCCATTAATGTTCTAATTGATTTTACAAAAGACAAAATTTCTTCAATAAGGAATTGGGCTACTTTTGGAATAGGAACTCTAATTGAATCAGATAATATAGACATTAGAAATGCCTTGTGGAATAGAATCAATGATAACGATTTTGAAACTAAATCAGAAGCCATTGTAGGATTAGCAAACAGAAAAGATAAACGAATTAAGGATATTATTATTTCCGAATTAGAAAATGGAAATCATAGAACTTTATTATTTGAAGCAATTTTAACTATTAAAGACAAAGATTTTTTGCCATTATTGAATAGGAATTTAGAAATTGCAAAAAAAGATAAGAATGATATTAAAAATGGATGGGTTTTAGTTTTAGAGAGAACAATAGATGAGTTGAAAAAATAACGAACGCACAACAATGGCTATAATTAATAAGAGTTTTAATGCTTAATCTAAAGTTTAGTGTATTTTTATGATGTCCGCCCAATCTTTTTATCTGGTTTTAACAAATAAAAAATTAAAACAAAATAAAAGTTTTGGCTCAATGCAAACTTGAAAGTTTATCGATTTCTACTGTCTTACTTACCCATACACTAATCGTTACCCACAATATGAAAAATCAAATAGTAACATCATTAATCGGATTATTAGTATTGGTTTTTTGCCAATAAAAAACCAAAAAAATTAGTTATCAAATAATCACATCGGATTTAGATAATTTTTGGACAGCTTATGATGCTCTTGAAAATTCTAAAGATAGTATTCAAACGTTTCAAGAATTATACATTGAAAAAGCCTCGTCTGAATTTAAAAAATTTTTGGAATTAAGAGATTTTAAAGCAAAAGAATATGTTGATTGGATTGCAGCAACACCAGAATTTTGGAAAACAATTCGACCATTGACTATTGAAGTGAAAGGAAAAAAGAAAAAGTTTGATGAAATTTATCATAATATGAACGAACTATACGATGATTTTCAGCCTCCAAATATTTGTTTTGCAATTTCACCAATGCGTACTGGCGGAACAACTAGTAAAGGTCTTATCTTAATTGGAACAGAAATAGCAGCTGTCAATCCAAAATTTGTTGATATTTCAGAAATAGGAGGATTCTTTAAAAAAGTATTTCAAAATAGTACTGGAGACATCAACTCAATGATTGCTTATGAACTCATACATACCCAACAACCTAAAGGAGACAACGAAAACTCATCACTTTTATCACAATCTATAACGGAAAGTTCAGCAGATTTTATCGGAGGTTTAATTTTAGGAAAAATGACAATGGATAAAGCCATTTTTGAATATGGCCAAAAAAATGAACAAGCTCTTTGGATAGAATTTAAACAAGATATAAAAGCCGATAAAGGACTTGAAGACACTGACTGGTTTTACAATTATAACAGTAACCGTCCAGCTAACTTAGGATATTATTTGGGTTACAAAATAACCGAATCTTATTACAGCAACTCAACTGACAAAAAGCGAGCAATTAAAGAAATATTAGAAATGAAAAATGCAGAAGAGTTCTTGAAAAAAAGTAAATATGACAAATAAAATATTCATAAACAGAATGTTGTATATAAGTTCAGGAATCAACCTAACAAGAATGACACAACTGAATCAGTTATTTGTGATTCTTCATTTTTAGGTTTTGCAAGTAAAACATCTGTAGAGAATTTAATATCTAAATCTAAAAAAGACAACTCTGAATACTTATGAGTATTTTTCAAAATACTTGGGACAATAGAAACTCCTAATCCATTTCTTACCAATTGAATTATAGAATTAATATTATTTGATTCGTGAACTACATTGGGTGTAAATCCATATTTAGAGCAGATTTCAACAAGAGAATTATAATATATTGGAGCGTAACCTTTATTAAAAAAAACAAAAACTTTGTCTTTCATATCAGCCAGATCCTCAACATTCTGAATTAATTTATTATTATAAACTAGTGAATAAAAATCTCTAAACCACAGACTAGAAGTAATCTTTGTAGATATTAAAGGAGCTCTTATAATTCCCAAATCTAATTTATTCTGTTCTAAAGCTGTAATTTGTTTGGCAGTTGAGACCTCGTATAATTTAATTTTTAAAAATGGATACTTTTCAGTTAAAAACTGAACAAGCTTTGTAATCTTATCAGAAAGCGTTGAACTAATATATCCAATTCTATATTCACCATTAACATTTTCTGAAATTTTTCTAGTCTTTAAAACTACTGACTCTAAATCTTGTAGCTGATTAACTATTTTCCCTTTAAAATATTTACCTGCTTCAGTTAAGGCAACTTTTTTATTATTCCTTTCAAATAACTTAGCTCCAAGTTCATTTTCTAATTCTTTTATTTGTCTACTCAAAGGAGGCTGAGAAATGCAAAGCTTTTCAGAAGCTTTTGTAAAGTTCAATTCTTCTGCTACTGCTAAAAAATATCTTAAATGTCTTAATTCCACAACTATGCTTTAAAGGTATTATAAGATGACAAATTAAGTCTTTTTAAAACAATTAAAAGAACTATACATTTGAAAAAATAAATAAAACATCACAAAAATGAAAAAATCAACAGTTAAAGAAATTAAAGAACGATTTGATAATGACGTTGAACGATTTTCAAATCTAGATACTGGCCAAATAGCTACAATTGATGCAAAAATATCTCTTGAGCTTTTAACCGAAGCTTCAAAGAGAATAAATCCTAAATCTCAATATTTATTAGACATAGGCTGTGGTGCAGGAAATTATAGTCTAAAAATGCTAACTAAAATCGCAGACCTTAACTGTACTCTTGTTGATTTAAGTAAACCAATGCTAGATAAAGCAAAGGAAAGAGTATCAGCTAAGACAAACAGTACAGTAGAAATTGTTCAAGGAGATATTCGAGAAGTAGATTTAAAAGATAATAGTTTTGACATTATATTAGCTGGAGCAGTATTACATCATTTACGAGATGACAATGACTGGGAAACAACATTTAGGAAATTATTTCGTTTATTAAAACCTGGTGGATGTTTAATGATTTCAGATTTAATAACTCAAGAATCAAGTGCTCTTAATGAATACATCTGGGAACGTTATGGAGATTATTTAGAAAGTGTAGGCGGAAAAGAATACAGAAAAAAAGTGTTTGAATATGTAGAAAAAGAAGATTCTCCAAGGTCTATGACTTATCAATTAGAATTAATGAAAAAAATAGGGTTTAAAAAAACAGAGGTTTTACATAAAAATATGTGCTTTGGAGCATTTGGTGGAATAAAATAAAACCTAATTTGAATGTCCGTATTTAGTCATATAATCAGCACGTCAACCTAAACTTATTTCAGGTTCGTCTAATTATTGCATTGATTTTAAGTATTATACGATTCTGAAATAAGTTCAGAATGACCTACATTCTAAATCTATGAACCTTTATGCACATACAAAATCTAACACAAAAAATATATTAAATGAAGATTATTTCATTTCAATAACTAATATCTTATCAGACATATAAACAACATTAGATATTTACTTTTGAATTATGAAAAAAGCAAAGATTTTAATCTTTGCCACTCTGGATTAACTATTAAAAATTACTCTTCTTATGAAGAATTAAATAAATTACCTATTTATTTATTAACTAAAACTAGTTTACACATAAATCATATGATGATAACTTACATCACTATAAAAATCAGAATAAAACGTATAACCCATTTTATGCACTAGTTATGAATATAGAAACTTTGGTGCGTTTTTTTTAATTACCTTAGCTTTGAATAAATTCAGGTTGAATCTGCTGTGCTAAAAGTAAGAAAACAACTGTACTTATGTTGCCTTTAAACTTTATTACGAAATTCCACTACACAAAGAGGGTTTAAGAGATGAAAAATACTAAAATTTTATAATACTAGAACGAGGATTAGATAACGCTAAAGTGTTTCTTATGATAAAATTTATATGAGAAATATTTGTAGTTTTTAAACTTAAAAGAAATGACTTCAAAAGAAAAAATTTTTAGATTATTATATTTAGGGCTTTTAGAAATAAGAAATGAATCTAATATTTCAGGAGATAAAAAAACATTTGAGATATCTAATTTATTACATAACCTTCCTTTAAAACTCCAAAAAGAAGATATTGATTATGATGAGCTACTTAAAAATTTATTAAAACACTCAGAAACAAACAAAGGGCTGTCCTCTTGGTTGAAAGGAAACTCTATTGAATATTAGGAATTAAAATATTGAAGATTAATTTCAGCTTAATATTAAACTAGAGTCTTTTATTTTTTTAAAACATAGATATTTTAATTAAGCCATTTATCTTAAGACTAAAAGCATTTAATAATAAAATATTAATTTATACATATCACAAATATTCTGGATATTTGTCATCTTTTAATGAGATAAACAAAGTAGGATTAATCATTTTGAAAAATCTATTTAAAAAATATTAATTACTTGTATGATTATTGGTATCCCCATTAACGACTACAAGTTCTATCAAAATCAACACCAATCTTCTTATCTACTTTACAGGGATTGAAAATAAGGGGCTCCTCCAAATTCATCTCCACTTCTTCTACAACTATTATCAAGAGGAACATTATCTATTTTTCCCTTTAATCTTGATACTGTTTTTCCATTAATAGAGGTCAGTATTTAAATACGTATCTTTAGTTATAGTAAATATATTAAAATATGGACATATTCAAAGGTCAAAATC